>JARBUN010000118.1 GCA_029239635.1 Microbacterium sp.
GCTCCAGTCATCGATCCGGAGGGTCATGATGGCCCACCAGCCGACCGCCAGGCCGATGAGGGGGACGACGACGATCGTCATGCGCGCGTTGTTCAGGATCCTCAGGGCGTGATCGACGTCGGTGGCCCGCCCGAGCACGCGCGTGAGGGCGGCCACCACGATCACCGCGAGGAGGACGAACACCAGCGGACTCGGGCTCATCGTCACGGTGCCGCAGAGGGGCTCGACGTCGGTCGGTCGTCCGTTCGCATCGATGAAGCCCTTGCCGTCGCTGGCGAGGCCTCCGGAACAGCTCCCGTGCGTCCCGCGCACGAACATGCCCAGCATCGCCGCGGCGACGACGCCCCAGATGACGAGCGAGCGGATGCCGGCGATGATCGGCGCTCCCGGGGGGAGACGTTCGCGGTCCTCGGCGGTGAGCTGGGCGTTCCTCTGCGTCGCGCTCATCCCTCCACCCTTCCAGGTGGTTCGCCGGGCGTCGAGAGGGGTCGCCTCAGACGATGCGCCGGACCGCGGCGTCCGCGCGCGGCGGCGCGGTGCTCTCGCGCACGATGAGCTGGGGGCGCTCGGACGAGAACCGGCGCCCCGTCTCCCCGGCGATCTCGTTCAGCAGGAGTTGGAGCCCGCGACGCCCGAGGCCCGCGAAATCCTGGTCGACCGTGGTGAGCGGGGGCGTCCAGAGCGCGGCGAGAGGGTGGTCGTCGAACCCGGCGACGGAGATGTCGTCGGGAACACGGCGACCGGATGCCACGATCCCGCGGATCACGCCCATCGCGATCTCGTCGTTGCCGCAGAACACCGCCGTGACGGTGGGGTCGTCGGCGAGGCGCCGACCGATCTCGATTCCGGAACGGGGGTCCCACGACGCGTCGCTGAGCGCGGGGACGACGGCGCCGCGACGCTTCAGCGCCCGACGCCACCCGGTCGTTCGGCCGTCCTCGCGGCGCGAGGGCGGGACGCGCACGTGGTGCACGGTCGCGTGGCCGAGATCCAGCAGGTGATCGGTGAGCTCCTCCGCGGCACGGGACTCGTCGAGCACCGCCTGGCGGAGCCCGGGCTCGCGGACGCCCGAGAGGGCGACCACCGGCAACGACGGAGGGATGCGGTGGAGGGCGGCGACGCCGGGAGGGTCGAACTTCAGCACGCAGACCCCGGCCAGCGGCTGTGCCAGCGTCGCCGCGATCGCGCGGTCGATCTCGTCGTCGTCCGTGCTCTCGACCACGGTGATCATCACCGTGTAGTCCCCGGCGCGGGCGGCCTCCTCGATCCCGCGGATCGTCTCGGCGTAGCCGTACTGCGAGGTGTCCCCGGCGATGACGGCGATCACCTGCGCCTTGCGGGACGCCAGCACACGGGCGGCTGCGCTGGGCCGGAAGTCGAGCGCGGCGATGGCCGCCTCGACGGCCTCGCGCTTGGCGGGACTCACCTTGGCGGCGCCCGTCAGCACGCGCGACACGGTCGGAACAGACACGCCGGCGCGAGCGGCCACGTCGGCGATCGTGGCCGCTTTCGTGCGGGAGGGGTCCATTGCGCTCCGTCTGTGCGCGGTGCCCGTCCTCATTTGACGGCGCCGCTGGTGATGCCCGAGATGATCTTGCGCTGAGCCACCATGAACGTGATCAGCAGCGGGAGGCTCATCAGGATGATGTAGGCGAAGATCAGATGCCAATTCTGAAGGTACAGACCGGCGCTCGCCACCTGGTACAGATTCAGGGGCAGGGTGTCGAGGCGGCCGCCCACCACGAACAGCGCGTAGAACACGTCGTTCCAGATGTACAGGCAGATGAGGATCGTCGCCGTGGCGAGCACCGGCATCAGCAGCGGCAGGATAATCTTCACGAACACCCGCACCGGCGAGGCCCCGTCCACGCGGGCCGCTTCCTCCAGCTCGACGGGAATGGTGCGCACGAACCCGGTGACGAAGAAGATCACGGTCGACATGTACATGCCCATGTACACCCCGATCATCCCGACGGGCGTGCCGGCGAGGCCCAGCTGACGCAGCAGCAGCACGATCGTGACGACCGCCGGGGGCAGCACGATGCCGCTGATCGCCACGGCGTAGACGAACGCGAGGCCCTTGGAGCGGCGGCGACCGAGGATCCAGGCCGCCATGGACCCGAGGATCAGCACGCCGAGCACCGCCGGCACCATCACGAGGACGCTGCCGCCGAAGGCGGCGATCATGCGCCCGTCCCCGATCACGGTGGCGAAGTTGTCGAACAGGTGCCACTCCGAGGGCAGGGCGAGCGAGGGGATGAACGCCTCCGCCTGCGTCTTGGAGGCCGTGAGCACGGTGAGCAGGAACGGGATGCCGAGAAGCAGGCCAGGATCGCGACCACGAGGAACAGCACGAGGCTCATCGTCGTGGCCTGGGCGAACAGGCCCTGACCGAACGTCCGGAAGATGAAGATGTTGAGCAGCTCGGTCGTCCCTCCCGGACCGCCGGCCGTCGTCGCCTGCACGATGTCGAAACCGTTCATCGAGCCGAGCAACGCGGTGGCGACGTTGAACGTGACCGCCGGGGCGAGCAGGGGGAATCGGATGGAGCGGAACGTCGTCCACCACCCGGCGCCGTCGAGGCGGGCGGCCTCGAGGATGTCGTCGTTGATGGTCTTCAGGCCCGCGAGGTAGATGAGCATGGACAGCCCCATCCACTTCCACGCGTGGATGAGCGCGACGACCACGATCGTCCACGTGGTGCTTCCGAGCCAGGCGATGTCGATGTTCTGCCCGGTCACGGCGCTCAGGATGCCGTTGAGGGCGCCGTCCGGCTTGAGCATCGCCTGGAAGACGTAGCCGACGGCGAGAGCCGACATGATCACGGGCACGAAGAACGCCACGCGCAGCGCACGGTTCGTGCGCGTGTCGCGCTCGAGCAGGAGGGCGAGGGCGAGCCCGAAGAGGTTCTGGAAGACCGCGACCAGGACCGCGTAGATCAGGGTCACCGTGAGGGCGTTCACGAGCGAGCCGTTGGAGAACAGCGACACGAAGTTGTCGGTGCCGATGAAGTCGATCGAGCTCTTGAAGCTCGACCAGTTCGTGAACGCGTAGACGAAGTTGAAGACGGTGGGGACGGCGAAGAACACCACCAGCACCGCCAGCGCGGGGATGAGGAACCACAGCGGATGGTCCTTCGCGTGACGACCGCGCGGTGCGGAGCGCGGGGAACGCGGCGGCGGCGTCACCGTGCGGGGACGCTCGAGGGTCGATGTCATGGGTCGTTCCTCCCGGAAAGGGGGCGCCGGGCCGAGACCCGGCGCCCCGGGGAATCAGAAGCCGGGGGCCCCGATGGCCTTGGCCAGCTCGGCGAACTGCTTCTGCGTGGCTTCGGCGACCTGCGTGGGCGTCTTGGTGCCCTGGAGCATGTCACCGAGGTTGAGGTAGAGGTCGGGGTTCGCGACGGCCAGCGCCTGCATCGAACCGACCGAGTCTCCCAGCGAGCTGCTGACGTCGAGCAGCGCCTGCGGCACGTCCGACGACGACGCCACGTCGCTCTGCAGCGACACCGTCTTCTGCGCCTGCACGAAATCGCCGTAGCCGTCGCCGAGCCAGTACGACAGCAGCTGGCGTGCGGCGGCCTCGCGCTGGGCATCCCCCGTCTTGAAGGCCACGAGGGCGTTGGACTGGTCGGGGATGAAGGTGCCGACGTTGCCCTTCGGCGAGATCGGGAAGAAGCCGATCTTCTCGTTCAGCTCGGCGGTGTCGGCGAGCGACTGCAGCTGCCCGAAGAACGAGTTGACCTGAACGGCCATGGCCGCTTCGCCGGAGAGCAGGGCGGGGCCCTGGTCCTCGAAGGTCGCGGTCTTGAGGTTCGCGTTGAACAGGCCCTCCTGGATGAGGCCCTGGTAGGTGTCGATCGCGCCCTGGATGGTCGGGTCGGTGAACTTCTCCTCGTTCTTGTTCACGCGGTCCCACAGGCCGTCCTTGGCGGCGTCCGCCAGCTGGACCGAGACCCACCACTGCGTGGCCCACGGGGTTCCGCCGCCGAAGTCGAAGAACGGGGTGACCCCCGCGGCCTTGAGCTGACGGGCGTCGGCGAGGAACTCGTCCCAGTTACCGGGCGTCTGGGTGATGCCCGCCTTCGCGAACACCTCCTTGTTGTAATAGACGCCCTCGACCGCCGGCGTCGTGATGAGAGCGGCGTAGCGCGTGCCGTTCAGGATGCCGGTGATGTCCTTCAGCTCGGGCGTGTAGGAGTCGATGAACGGCGCGCCGTCGAGGGACTGGAGGTTCGTCGAGGCGTTGAGCGCCGTCAGCTGCGAGGCCGTCGGCTGCCAGAACGCCAGGTCGGGCTTGTCGCCCGTCGCCACCTTGGTCTGCACGCTCTGCTCGTACGGGTCGGGGATCGTCACGACGTCGACCGTGGCGCCGGTCGCCGCTTCGAAGCCCTTCACCACGCTGTCGGGGATCTTGTTCGAGTTCTGCGCCGCCCAGATGGTGAGGGTGGTGCCGTCGAGCTTCGTGTCCTGCGCGGGCCAGTCGGCGGGGGCCGCGTCGCCGCCGCCGGCGCCGGGGTCCGAGCAGCCGGCCAGGGCGAGTGCCGCGACGGCGGCGAGCGCCGTGCCGGCAAAGAACCGCTTCTTCATTGAATTGCTCCTTCTGTGAGATCAGTGTGATCCGGTGCGGGCGTCGTCGTCGACCTCAGTCGGCCGGTGTGACAGACGCAGGGTGCGCGCGGCGAGTCGGGCATCGGTGCCGCGCACGTGGAGGGTTCCCGTCGCGGCATCCCAATCGGAGTGCCAGGCGGGGAGGTCCAGGGGGAAGACCGGGGTCACCTCGACGTCGCGACCGACGAGGTGGGGGAACGACAGGGTGGTCGCGTTCGCGCCCCCTCGTCGCCAGATCGAGACGAGGTCGCTGCCGGTGCCGCGCAGACCCAGCGCGAGCCACGCGTCGTCCCAGCGGGGCAGTCCGAGCGGCCAGTGCGGGTGCGCGGTCGCGATCTCGCCGCGCAGCTGCTGGGCGACGGTGATGGCGGTGGCGACACGCGAGCGCTGCTCGACACTCATGCGGTTGAGGTGACCGGAGACGTAGAAGCGACCCAGCAGGCCCGTGACGAGGCAGAACGACGACTCCTCGGCATCCATCTCGGGCTGGGGGTAGGCCCAGCTGGCGGCCTGCTCGGGGAGGATCGACACGGGTGCGCTCGCCGCGATCGGCGGGTACTTGCGGAAGTCCTGCTGGTCGGAGGTCGACTGCATCGCCAGTCGCGAGAGCATCGCGTAGTCCATGCGCATCGCACCCGAGCTGCAGTTCTCGATGACGAGGTCCGGATGCCGATCCAGCACGCCGTCGAGCCAGTCCAGGTGCGCGCGATTGTGGCGCAGCAGCCCGTCGCCGACGCTGTCGGCGTCGAGGTCGGTTCCGGGGCCGGGGTTGATGTTGTAGTCGATCTTGAAGAAGCCGATCCCGAACTCCGACACCAGGCGGTCGACGACGCCGTCGAGGTGGGCGCGCGCGGCGGGGTGCCGCAGGTCGAGGTGGAAGCGATCGTGCTCCACCACGCGTTCCCCGTTGCGCTGGAGGAAGGCCTCCGCGGGGAGCGTGTCGGCGATCGGACTCTGGATGCCGACGACCTCCGGCTCCAGCCAGAGCCCCGGGATCATCCCCTCGGCGTGGATCGCGTCGATCACCTCGCCGAGACCGCCCGGGAAGCGGGTGGTGGACGGCATCCAGGCGCCGACGGAGTCCCACCAGTAGCCGGAGTCGTCGTACCAGCCGGCGTCGATGCAGAACACCTCCGCGCCCACTCCCGCGGCGGCGCGGATCAGGGGGAGGAGCTTCTCGGTGGTGGGGTCGCCGTCGAGGGTGTTCATGTAGTCGTTGAAGATCACCGGCATCGCGGTGTTGTCGGGATGGGCGCGGCGCGTGGCCCGGCGGTGGTCGGTCAGGGCTCCCATGGCGGACACGGCGTCGCGGCCGAAGGCGAGCGTCGCGGGGACGCTCTCGAAGCTCTCGGCCGGGGCGAGAACGCGACTCCACCCCGAGTCGGCGTCCGTGGGGCCGGAGAGCGCGAGATAGGCGCCGGCGGTGTCCTCGCCGATCTCCCACCGCCACGCGCCGTTGTGCTCGATCTGCCACGCGAGGGCGAGGGATGCCTCGCGGGACTCGAGGATGCCGGTCGGCAACTGGTGCGCGGTGGACCACGTTCCCGTCGAGACGGCGGACAGCGCGCCGCGCGGGTTGTGACCGGTGAGGTGCTCGGCGAGGGGAACGAAGTCGGGGCCGCGCAGGGGAGTGCGCGTCCACCGACCCTCGCCGAGCCAGTCGTTGGTGCCGGTGAGGCGTTCCCACCCGGCGAGCGCGTCGCCGGAGTGGGCGCGCGAGGTGAACCCGGCGACCCACGACGCGACGGCGCGGAGCACGATGCGCCCGTCGCCGACGTTGCTCGCGGTCACGCGGCTGGTGACGGCGGCGACCCCGTGGCGCGCGGTTAGCTCGAGGCGCACCTCGAGGTCGCCCGAGCGCTCCCGGATCACGAGTCGGCGGACGCCGCGGTCCTCGGTCTCGTGGTGGTCGACGTATCGCAGGCGCACGCCGTGCTCGGTGTGGGCGAGGCGGCCCGACGCGGGGCGGTGACCCGCATCCGCGGTGAGGACCTCGACGGCGGGCACGCGGTGAACAGGGACGGTGCGACCCGCGACGGTGAGGGCTGAGCACGTGACGGGGGTCTCGGCATCCCACTCGAAGGTGAGCGTCACCCGGTCGTTGCCCCACGCCAGGGAGGGCTTCGCGCCGGTGGCTGCGGGTTGCATCGTCGTCATTCGTCTCTCCGTCGTGTCGAACTGAGGAGGACGCTAGCCCAGTTTGAAAGCGTTATCAAGCCGAGTCTTGAAACCGCTATCAAACCCGGTTACATTTCCCTCGGGCGCAACGCCGCGTCCTCTGATCGATGGAGACACCCCCGATGAGACACCCCCGATGGATCGCTGCGAGCGCGATCGGAGCCGTCGTGCTCGGCACACTCGCCGCTGTCGTCCCCCCGGCGACCGCCGCCACCGCCGACACCCTGTCCGTTGACTTCGCCACCCCCACCGGCGATTTCCGCGGCGGCGCGTCGGGCACGCTGTACGGCCTGGGCGACGACGGCGCCCCCACCCAGGCTCTGACCAACGGCGCCCACATCACGAACACGTCGCAGAAGGCGCCCTACGGCACGCAGCACCCGAGCGGGGACGCGCTCAAGGTCGAGAACGGGTTCTTCGCGAAGAACGGCACGCAGCTCGACATCTACGTGCAGGACTACTACCCCGACTGGGCGTACAACGGCGGGAAGCGCCCCGGCGACGACCGCACCTACAACCAGGCCGACGGGTCCTACACGAATCAGCCCAACGGCATCTGGGACTACCTCGAGGTCGTCGAGTTCGTGACGGAGGCCGTCGCGACGAAATCGGCTCACCCCGACAAGTACGTCTTCATCCCGTTCAACGAGCCGGACGGCGGCAACTGGTACGCCGACAACACGGTCTTCACGCAGCAGTTCCTTCCCGACTGGAAGGCGGCGGTCGAGAAGATCCGCGCGGTCTACGCCCGGCACGGGCTGGGCGATCCGGTCATCGGCGGTCCCGGTGACGCCTCCTGGCGTGCCGATCGCACGGCGACCTGGCTCGACTACGCGAAGCAGACGAACACCCTGCCGCAGTTCATGATCTGGCACGAGCTCGGCATCGACAACCTCGCCACCTACCGGTCGCACTACGCCGAGTACCGCAAGCTGGAGGCCGATCGCGGCATCAGCCCGCGCCAGATCAACATCACCGAGTACGGTCTGCTGCGCGATATGGGCGTGCCCGGTCAGCTCATCCAGTGGTTCTCGATGTTCGAAGACACCAAGGTCGACGCGCAGACGGCGTACTGGAACTACGCCGGCAACTTCTCCGACAACTCCGCGCGACCCAACGGCGCCAACGCCGGATGGTGGATGTTCAAGTGGTACGGAGACCTCGCCGGCAGCAAGACGGTCAAGGTCACCCCGCCGCAGCTGAACGTCGCGGACACCCTGCAGGGCATCGGCGCGATCGACGCCACCGACAAGAAGGCGACGGTCCTGTACGGCGGGTCGGGTGCCGACACGGTCTCCCTCGCGCTGAACGGCTTGAGCTCGAGCGTGTTCGGCTCGCGCGTCGACGTCGAGGTGCGCGAGGCTCCGCTGTCGTGTGACGGTGACCAACGGCGCCCTTCAGGTGAGCGTCCCGAACTACGACCGCTACGCCGGCTACCAGGTCGTGGTCACCCCGCAGCGGGATGCCGTGCCCTCGACGCCGCAGGTCTGGTCCACGTCCGTGGAGGCGGAGAACACCGCGATCACCGGTGCCCGCGTCTACGACCAGTCCCCCACCGGTAACGGCGGGTGGATGTTCCTCGCCTCCCACGGCCGGGACGTCGGCTCGTTCAACAACGCCTCGGCCAAAGCGGACTGGAGTGTCACCGTTCCGCGTGACAGTGGAAGTACCGCGGCAGCGCCGAGGTGCAGATCGCGCTGAAGAAGGGCACGCACACGCTGTCCCTGCGGGCGAGTGCCGACGGATCGACCGTGCTGCCGAACTCCGACATCACGCTCGACAAGTTCGTGCTCACCGACGTGACCGACGGGGAGTCGACCGTCTACCCGGCGTCCACGATCCGGCTCGCGGGTGCCGCCACCCTGGCGTACGACGCGTCCGGCAGTCGAGGAGCGGCGAAGATCGGCGCCGACGGCCGCGCCGACGTCTACGCGACGGCGTTCCAGTCGGGGTACTACGACGTCAAGGTCGACTACCGCACCACGGGGGCGTCCGACGTCGCCGTCGACCTCAACGGCCGGCGCGTGGCGACCGGCAGCGCGAACGCGGCGGGCACGTGGTCGACGACCGCTCGTCTGCACCTCTCGGAGGGCATCAACGAGATCGAGGTGCGCTCGCAGGCCGGCATCGCTCTGACCGCGGTGACCACCACGCGCGTCGCTTCGGCGGACTCGTCCGCGATCAAGGTCGAAGCCGAGTCCGGCACCCGTGCGGGCGGAGCCCGTGTCGGGAGCTACGACTCCGCATCCGGTTCGAACGTCTCGGGCGGTGCCTTCGTCGGCAACCTCGGCAATGGAACGGGCAACACCCTCAGCATTCCGAGGGCGTCCGGCTTCAACACGGCGGGTGACTACGACATCGTCGTGAAGTACGCCAACGCCGAGGTGTCGGGTCGACACGACTACAACCCGCAGGTGGTCGACCGCCGCCTCCAGGTCACGGAGGCGGGCAAAGGCCGCGTCGGCGAGGGCTACTTCCGGTACACCTACGCGTGGAACAGCTTCTGGGAGCGGACGATCCCGGTCACCCTGTCCACGACGGGTGGGGCGATCGTGCTCGGCAACGACGGCCCCTGGGCGCCGGACGTCGACTACGTCGTGATCGCCCCGGCGCGTCTCGGCCAGCCGTCGACGGTTCGGATCACCTGACCTGTACGAAAAGAGGCGCCCGGGCCCTCACGGACCCGGGCACCTCTCGTGCGTGAACCGACGGTCAGCCCAAGAACTCCCGCGCCGCCACGACGAGGTTCTCGACCCCGCGGTCGATCGTCGGCTGCATGACCGGAGCGAAGAAGGGGGAGTGGTTGGTGGGGATGTCGCGCTCGATCGTGCCGCCGGCCAGGGCGTCGGCGAAGGTCTGCGGGTCCACCCCGCCCCAGAACCAGTAGACGAGGGGAACGCCCGCGTCGCGCGCGAACCACGACACGTCCTCGCTCCCCGTGAACATGCCCGGGTCGACCACGCTGGTCTCACCGAACGCCCGACGGAAGGCCGCGGTCAGGCGGGCCGTGGCATCCGGATCGTTGATGGTGGGCGGGAGCGTGTGATCGGTGGTGATCGTGGGAGTCTGCTCGGCGCCCGAGGCCTGCGCCTCGGCGCGGACGATGCGCTCGACCTTCTCGAGCACGCGATCGCGCGCGGCGTCGTCGGGGTAGCGCAGGCTCAGCTCGAGCTTCGCCTCGGCGGGGATGATGTTGTTCTTCAGCCCCGCGTGGATCGACCCGACGGTCACGACGGCGACGTCTCGGGGGTCGACCTCGCGCGACACGATCGTCTGCAGCCGCATGACGGTCGCCGC
>JARBUN010000119.1 GCA_029239635.1 Microbacterium sp.
GCCACCCAGAACGCGCTGTGGCGCGCGCACGCCTTCGACGACTTCCGCTTCCTCACCTCGTCGCCCTGGGAGAGCGTCTCGTGGACGGGCACCGAGATCGCGGTGACGACGCCGCGTGGCATCCATCACTATGACGTCGTCCTCGCCGCGACGGGCATCGTGTCCGATCTGGCGCGGCGCCCCGAACTGGCGACCGTGGCCCCGGATGCCACCCTGTGGAGCGATCGCCTCAGCCCCGAGGCCGCGGCGCAGAACCCGGGGCTGGCCGCGTTCCCGTACCTCGACGACGACTTCGGCCTCGTGGACCGGTCCGGGGGCGAGGCGCTGTCGCGCATCCACCTGTTCAACCACGGCGCGCGGATCAGCCAGGGGATGCTGAGCCACCAGATCCCGGGGCTCGTGGGGGGAGCGACCAAGCTGGCGGCCGCCCTCTCGCGGCGGCTGTTCGCGCGCCGGTCCGACGAGCTGCTCGCGGAGTACCTGGCCTACGACGTGCCTGTGGGCGTGCACATCGGCCGGCGCGCGCAACCCGTCTCCGCCGAAGATCCCGCGGCGGTAGCGTCGTTCTGATGACGACCGCGATCCCCCTCACCGTGTCCGTTCCCACCGCCCGGCTCCGCGATGACCTCGGGACGCTGCCCGACGGCGTCGACGTGGTGATCTGGGACATGAAGGATGCCGCTCCGCGCGAGCGATTCGACATGGTCGTGCCGCCGTACATGTCGATGGACGGGGTCATCGAGGCCCTGTCGAGCGTCGAGGTCGGGCTCGTCCAGAGCCAGTCGATCGGCTACGACAACGTCGAGGGGCGCCTGCCCGAGGGCCTGGTGTTCGCGAACGCCTCGAGCGTGCACGAGACCGCGACCGCGGAGCTCGCCGTCGCCCTCGCATTGGCCGCGCAGCGTCGGCTCCCCGAGTTCGTGCGCGCGCAGGACCGCGGCGAGTGGACCGGCGGGGGCGCCGCGGGCCTCGCCGATCGCCGCGTCACCCTGCTCGGCTTCGGCGGGGTCGGCCGGGCGATCGCCGCGCGCCTGAAGCCGTTCGAGGTCGATCTCCGCGCCGTCGCCTCGCATGGACGTCTACAGGACGAGGTCGAGGTCTTCCCCCTCGGAAAGCTCTCCGAGGTTCTCGCCGAGACCGACATCCTCATCGCCTCGCTCCCCGGGGGCGACGCGACCCGGCACATCATCGACGACGCGGCGCTGTCGGCACTTCCCCACGGCGCGCTCGTGGTCAACGTCGGCCGCGGTCCACTGGTCGACACCGACGCCCTCGTCGAGCACGTGCGACGCGGCCGCATCCGCGCGGCGCTCGACGTGACCGACCCCGAGCCGCTGCCCGCCGGCCACCCGCTCTGGAGCCTCGACGGCGCCCTCGTCGTCCCGCACGTCGGAGGAGCGACGGATGCCATGCACCCCCGCATCGCGCGTCTCGTCCGCCGGCAGATCGACCGCCTCCGCGCCGGCGAGGAGCCGCTGAACGTCGTGATCGGCGGCTGACCGCTCGCCGCGTGGACGCGGGAGCGCGTCGGGATCAGCCGCCGGCCCGAGCCGCGTACCCGTTCGCGGCGGCGGCGACGTCATCGACGTAGGTGTCGAGGTGGTTGTACGAGAACACCGCCCGTCGCCACCCGGCCGGACTCGTCATCTCGCCCGCCGCGCAGAGATACCGCCCCGCCGCCAGCGCTGCGTCGTCGATCTGATTCGGGTCGGCGACACCGTCGCCGTTCGCATCGGCACCCCAGCGCTGCCACGTCGCCGGGATGAACTGCAGGGGTCCCACGGCGCGATCCCAGACGGCATCCCCGTCGAAACGTCCCCCGTCGGTGTCGGGGATGGCCGCGCTCGCGGTACCGTCGAGCGGTATCCCCCGGATGGGCGGGTCGGGGTACCCGTCCGCGCGGAGCGAGCCGCCGCCGTGCGCGCCGTGGGCGGACTCGATCGCGCCGAGGCCCGCGAGCGTGTTCCACCCGAGACCGCAGTCCGGCTGCTCCGCCCGCAGGGTCAACGCGGCCGTGGCATAGGCGCGCAGAGCGCGTTCCGGGATGCCGGTCCGCACCGCCACCGTCCCGGTCCAGGCCGGATCCGGTCGGACGATGGACGCCGCCTCGGCCGGGAGCGAGGTCACCCCTGGCACGGCGGCGTCCGCCACGGGAGCGGAACCCGACGTCGACGCCGTGGACCCGTCGGCGGCTGCGGAGAGCGCCGGCGCCGTGGCATCCGTGGCTCCCGATGCGGCGGGCCAGTGGTCGACGCGCGCCGCGGATCGCTCGACGTCGAGCGCCATCGCCTGCGCCTGCACGACGAACGCGCCCCCGCCGCCCACGAGCAGCACGAGCGCGAGCAGCCACGGCCAGAGCGGCCGGCACGGCGCGCCATCGGGGTCCACGAACACCTCCCGGGCGCCCGTCGGGTCGGGCGCACGCGGCGACGCTAGACCGCAGCGGCGACGACGGCGTGAACGGCCGGGATACGAGGTCCTCCCCCGCGCGTCGCAGGGTGGGCCGTCAGCCGCGGAAGCCCGCCGGGTTCGACAGCAGGTCGGCGAAGGCCAGCTCGGCGGGACCGACGAGCATGAGGCGCGAGCGCAGGTGGGCGCGCTCGAGGCGGATCGTGCGACCCTCGGCACCGAGCGGGTGCACGCGCACGGCGTCGGCGAGACGCTCGCGGCTCACCGACAGCAGAGCGCCGAGGTAGCCGGAGAGCACGACCGTCTCGGGGCTGAAGGCGTTGACGAAGTTCGTCAGGGCGATCGAGAGCACCTCGACCTGGCGGGTCACCTCGGCCATCACACGGGGGTTGCGAGCGACCCCGAGCTCGACGTCGAGCTCGTCCTCGTCGAGCTTGCGGCGCCCGAGAAGCGGCTCGATGAGGTCGAGGCTGACCTCGGCTTCCAGGCATCCCTTCCTCCCGCACACGCACGGCCGGCCCCGGGGGTCGACGACGGTGTGGCCGAGCTCGCCCGCGTAGCCGGACGTCCCGCGAAGGAGGGTGCCGTCGATGATGAGCCCGCCACCGATGCTGTGCATCGCGCCGCCGAGATACAACAGGTTGCCGACGCCCACGCCGACGCCGAAACGCGATTCGGCGAGCGCGCCGATGCTCGCGTCGTTGCCGGCCGTGACCGGCATGCCGAGCTGGTCGCTCAGGCGGGCGGCGACCGGGTCGCGCTTCCATCCGAGGGTCGGCGAGACGAGGACCGACCCGTTGGCGTTCACCAGGCCCGGCACCGCGAGACCGGCGCCCACCACCCGGTAATGGCGGTCGATGTCGGCGCGCATAGCCTCGACCGAGGACTCGACGATCTGCACGAACCGGCGGGGGGACGGCGGGCTCGCGGTGTCGTGGCGGAGTCGCGCGTGCACGACACCGCCGAGTCCGACGAGGGCGACCGTGACCGCGTGCGGCTCCGCACGGACGCTAAGGGCGGCGACGTGGTCTTCGGGCTCGATGTCGAGGGTGGGGCGGCCGACCTTGCCGGTGCGCTCCCCGCCGGGGGCCTCGCGGACGAGGCCCAGCTCGGTGAGCTCCATGACCAGTCCGGTCACGGTCGAGCGGTTCAGGCCCGTGGTGGCGCCGAGCTGCGCGCGTGAGAGCGCTCCCCGCGAGTGGAGGAGCGACAGGACGGACGCGAGGTTCTGCTGGCGGATCAGGTCGTTGGTCGTACGACCGGGCGGGGGTGCGAGCGGCGTCGCGGGCTCGAACACGGCAGGGGTCATGAGGGGCGCACCTCCCCCATCATCCCATCGGAGCCGGGCGGACGAGTAACGCGGCGACGCGGATGGGGAGCGGGCCCCGGGGCCACGCTCCCCACCCGATCAGGCACCGCCGTTGCGTCGCTTGTTGAAGATGTCGAACGCGACCGCCAGCAGCAGCACGATGCCCTTGATGGCCATCTGCCACGCGGCGTCCACGCTCAGGATCGACAGGCCCATGTTCAGCACGCCCATGACGAGGCCACCGACCACGGCGCCGATGACGGTGCCGATACCGCCCTGGACGGCGGCGCCACCGATGAACACGGCGGCGATGGCATCCAGCTCGTAGTTCTGACCGGCGGATGCCACGGCCCCGCCGGCGCGAGCCGTGCTGACCACGGCGGCCAGACCCGCGAGGACACCCATGTTCACGAAGATGAAGAAGTTGACCCACTTCGTCTTCACGCCGCTCATCACGGCGGCGAACAGGTTGCCGCCCATCGCGTAGACGTGGCGGCCGAAGGTCGTGCGGTTGAGCACGAACGTGTACGCGAGCACGAGCACGGCGAGGATGATCAGCACGATCGGCGTGCCGTTGTACGCGGCGAGGGTGAAGGCGATCGCCATGATCGCCACGGCGGCGATGGCGTTCTTCGCCCAGAACGACCACGCGACCTCGCGGGGCAGCTCGAGGCGACGCAGCGTCGCCCGGGTCCGCAACTGCTGCGCGATGAGCGCGACAACGGCGACGAAGCCGAGCAGCACCGTCAGGGAGTCCCAGACGCCGACGTATCCGAGGAACGGCGGCAGCCAGCCGGCGCCGATCGCGGTGAAGCCGTCGGGCAGGCCCGCGATCGTGCCCCCGGTGAGCAGCACGAGGGTGAGACCGCGGAACAGCAGCATCCCGGCGAGGGTGACGATGAACGCGGGTATGCCCACGAAGGCGACCCAGAAGCCCTGCCAGGCACCGACGACGGCGCCGACGGCGAGCGAGAGGATGACGGCCAGCCACCACGGCAGGCCCCATTGGTTCATCGCGATGGCCGCGATCGCGCCGACCATGGCGACCACCGAACCGACCGAGAGGTCGATGTGCCCGGCGATGATGACCATGACCATGCCGATCGCGAGGATCAGCACGTAGGCGTTCTGCTGGATGAGGTTGTTGACGTTGCCCGGCATCAGCAGGCGTCCGCCGGTGAGCACCTGGAACAGCACGATGATGATGACCAGGGCGGCGAGGATGCCGAACTGCCGGAAATTGATGCGCGACAGGATGCCGCGGCGGCGGGGCCCCGGCTGGGTCGGCGCCTCGACCGTCTGGGTGGATGCGGTGGCCATTGCTGTCAGTTCCTTCCGGCGGTCATGTGCCGCATGAGCGTCTCCTGGGTGGCATCCGCGCGGCTGACCTCGCCCGTGATGCGTCCCTCGGAGATGGTGTAGATGCGGTCGGAGAGGCCGATGACCTCGGGCAGCTCCGACGAGATGACGATGACGGCCTTCCCCTGGGCCGCGAGTTCGTTGATGATTCCGTAGATCTCGTACTTCGCGCCGACGTCGATGCCGCGGGTCGGCTCATCGAGGATGAGGACGTCGGGTCCGGTGAACATCCACTTCGACAGCACGACCTTCTGCTGGTTGCCGCCGGACAGGCGTCCGGTGATCGCCGCGACGCTGGGGGCCTTGATGTTCATCTTGTAGCGGTACGAGTCGGCGACCTTGTACTCGCGGTACCGGTCGACCACGCCGAGGCGGGCGAGACGCGAGAGAGCGGATGCCGAGACGTTGACCTGGATGTCGCCGATGAGGTTGAGGCCGTACTTCTTGCGGTCCTCGGTCGCGTAGGCGATCCCGTGCTTGATCGCCGCGTCGACCGTGCGGACGTCGATCTGCTGGCCGCTCTTGTAGACCTCGCCCGAGATGCCCGTGCCGTACATGCGGCCGAAGATGCTCATCGCGAGCTCGGTGCGACCGGCGCCCATGAGACCCGCGAAGCCGACGATCTCTCCCGCGCGCACCATGAACGAGGCGTTGTCGATGACGACGCGTTCGGTGTCGACGGGGTGGTGCACGGTCCAGTTCTCGACGCGGAACAGCTCGTCGCCGATGTCGGGCTCGCGCGGCGGGAACAGGCTGTTGAGGTCGCGGCCGACCATCGCGCGGATGATGCGGCCCTCGTCGGTCTCGGGGTCGTCGCGGCGCATGGTCTCGATCGTGCGACCGTCGCGGATGATCGTGATGCGGTCGGCGATGCGGAGCACCTCCTTCAGCTTGTGGCTGATGATGATGCAGGTGATGCCCTGGTCGCGCAGCTGGTCGATGAGGTCGAGCAGGTGGCCGACGCCGATCTCGTAGATCTTCGTCGCGGGGCTTTCGCGCAGGCCGACGCGCTTGAGCAGTTCCGCGGCGGCGGTGTTCGTCGCGTTCCAGTCGATGACGCCGCGGCGGGCCTTCTCGTTGCCGAGGAAGATGTTCTCCGCGATCGAGAGGTACGGGCTGAGCGCCAGCTCCTGGTGGATGATGACGATGCCGGCGGCCTCGCTGTCGTTGATCGAGCGGAACGCCATCTCCTTGCCCTCGAGCGTGATGCCGCCCTCGAAGCTCCCGGCCGGGTACACCCCGCTGAGCACCTTCATGAGGGTGGATTTGCCGGCCCCGTTCTCGCCGCAGATCGCGTGCACCTCACCGCGGTGCACGTCGACCGAGACGTCGGCGAGAGCCGGGACGCCGTTGAACGACTTGGAGATCCCCGCCATGCGCAGGATCGGTTCGGTCATGGTGTGGAATCCTCCATCGGGGATCGAGCGGCGGGGCGGGCCGAAGCCCGCCCCGCCGCGAAGGGTGGATCAGAGTCCGACGTCGGACGCCTTCAGGAAGCCCGAGTCGATGAGCTTCGACTGCACGTCGTCCTTGGTGACCACCTCGGGGGTCAGCAGGTACGACGGGACGACCTTCTTGCCGTTGTCGTAGGTCTTCTCGTCGTTGACCTCGACGGTCTTGCCGTCCTTGATCTCCTGGATCATCGTGAACACGCGGTCACCGAGGGCGCGGGTGTCCTTCCACACGGTCATCGCCTGAGCGCCGTCGAGGATCGCCTTGACGTTGGCCTTGTCGGCATCCTGACCCGTGATGATCGGGTAGTCGGCACCCGGGATGTACCCGGCCGACTTCAGCGACGCCTCGATACCGATGGCGAGGCTGTCGTTGGGCGAGAGCACCACGTTGACCTTCTTGCCGTCGCCGTAGAACGACGAGAGGCGGTTGTCCATCTCGGCCTGCGCCTTGTCGGACGCCCAGCCCTGGATGCCGATCGACGCCCACGCGTCGTCGTTCGCGGGCGACTTGCCGCTGGGGACGACCAGCTGGCCCTTGTCGACGTACGGCTTCAGGACGTCCCACGCACCGGCGAAGAAGAACTTCGCGTTGTTGTCGTCGGGGCTGCCGGCGAAGGGCTCGAGGTTGAACGGGCCCTTGCCGTCCTTGAGGCCGAGCTGCGTCTCGATGTACTGGCCCTGGAGGGTGCCGACCTTGTAGTTGTCGAAGGTGGCGTAGTAGTCGACGTTCTCGCTGCCGTTGATGAGGCGGTCGTAGGCGATGACCGTGGCGTTCTGCGCCTTGGCCTCCTGCAGCACCGGGCCCAGGGTGGATCCGTCGATCGCGGCGATCACGAGGATCTTCGCGCCGCCCGAGATCTGGTTCTGGATCTGGCTGATCTGCTGGTCGGTCTTGTTGTCCGCGTACTGCAGGTCGACGGTGCAGCCGGCGTCCTGGAGCTTCTTCTGGAGCTGCTCACCGTCGTTGATCCAGCGCTCGAGGCTGCGGGTCGGCATCGCGATACCGACGTTGCACTCGGTGCCGCCGCCGGAGGCGTCGCCGCCACCGGACGTCGTGCGCTCCGCACTGCACGCTCCGAGACCGACGGCGAGAGCGGCGATGGCCGCACCGGTCAGGATTTTCTTCAGCATGTGATCTGCGTTCCTCTCTGAACTGCAGGGACCCCCGTGGTCGCACCCGTGCCCTCCCCGGCACAGATCGGGTACGCCTTCGTCCCGGCTTCCTGGTGCCGTCGCAATTATGACGGCTCCGAAAAATTATCTAGCGGACGGGGTTTTGTCTATAGCCACGTCAAAATTCTTCGCGGCCGTGATCAGACCGTGATCAGGGCTCGTCGCGGTCGGCCCCGGACCACAGATCCCCGCACTCCACGAGCTCGGCGTTCTGCGTGATCAGGTAGGGCCGCGCCCCGATGTCCCCCCGGACGGCGGCGCTGACGGCGCCCCAATGCGCGCGACCGATCACCACGGGATGCCCCGGCGCCCCGTCGTACACCGCTTGGGCGAGCGCGTCGGGCCGCGCCCGACGGACGAGCCGCGCGATCGCCGCGGGGGCGGCATCCGGGGTGTCGACCGGCATGATCACGGCGGCGGAAGCGGATCCTGATGCCGCGTGCGCCAGGCTCGCGCGGAGGGACGCCGCGACCCCCGACGCCCAGTCGGGCACCGCGACGATCGTGGCTTCGGACGGGACGAGCGGGGCCGCCTCGGCGGCCGACGCCCCGAGGGCGACGAGGATCTCGCCGCATCCCGCCGCGCGCAGCGCCCGCACCGCGAGGGCGACCCAGGGGGTGCCGGCCGGGGTGCGGGCGAGGGCCTTGGGGCCCCCGAAACGCCGCCCGGCTCCCGCCGCGAGGACCACTCCGCAGGGCGGATCGAGGGGCGCGACGGGCATGGTCACGACAGCGTAGCGTGCGCGAAACACGCCCCGACTACCGTCGCGTCCATGCTCGATCTGGCCGCCGACCTGCTGCCGCTGCTCGACGCGGAAGTGCCCGTCGCCGCGGTCACGGTCACCGCCGTCGTCCGCAGCGCACCGCGCGGTGTCGGGGCCACTCTCGCCGTCACGCGCGACGCCCGCGTGATCGGTTCGATCTCGGGAGGGTGCGTCGAGAACGACGCCGTCATGCTCGGCCTCGACGCGCTGCGCACGGGGGCGGTGCGTCGCGCCCGCTTCGGATTCTCGGACGACGGCGTCGTCACCCCCATCGCCGCGGGGCTCGCCTGCGGCGGAGCGGTGGACGTGGTCGCGTACCCGATCGACGGTGCCGCGGCGCGGGCGGCCTTGGGGGACGCCCGCGCCGGCCGGGAGGCGACGCTCCGCCTCGACCTCGACGGCGACCCGCTCGAGCTGCACCGACCGGCCCTCCCGCGCCTGATCGTGCTCGGCGCGGGCGAACACGCCGCCGCGCTGTGTCGACTGGGCTCCGCGGCGGGCTTCGCGGTGACCGTCTGCGACGACTGGGCACTGCTCGTCACGCGCGAACGGTTCCCGGATGCCGCCGAGCTCGTCGTCGCGGCGCCGCACGACTACCTCGCGACCCTGGACTCCCCCGACGCCCGCACCGCGGTCTGCGTGCTCACGCACGACGAGCGCCTCGACGTCCCCGCCCTGCGCGCGGCCCTGCGGATGCCCGTCGGCTTCGTCGGCGCGATGGGGGCGCGAGCGACGGTCGCGCGGCGGGCGATGCTCCTGCGCTCCGCGGGCGTCACGGATGCCGAGCTCTCGCGCCTGCACTCCCCCCTCGGCCTCGACCTCGGGGGCGCCACCCCGGAAGAGACGGCACTGTCGGTGATCGCCGAGATCGTGGCATCCCGCAACTCCGCCAGCGCACGACCGCTGCGCGAGGGACGCGGGGCCGTGCGGCGGGGAGACGCCGCGGTGGACTCGTGCGCGGTGAGGAGCGCGTGAACGCTCTCGTGGTGCGCGGCGCGATCGCCGTGGTCGACGGCACCGGGCAGCTGCGGACGGACGACGTCGTGTGCGTCGACGGGGCGATCGTCGAGGGCGCCGCTCCCGCGGGAGCGAGGAGCGTGGATGCCACGGGCTGCGTCGTGACCGCGGGTCTCGTGAACGCGCACCACCACCTGCTGCAGACGGCGTTCCGGACGCTGCCCGGCACCCGCGGCATCCCGATGCGGGAATGGCTGCCGGCGATGGCGGCCGCCTACACGGCCGCGGGGGTCGACCCCGAACTCACCGGCCTCGCCGCGCGCGCGGGACTGGCCGAAGCGCTGCTCAGCGGCGTCACGACCGTCGCCGACCACCACCTCACCTGGCCGAGCGGTGCCGACACGGTCGGCATGGCGCGCGCCGCGGCGGGGGCCGCCGCCGAGCTCGGGGCACGTCTCGTGTTCGTGCGGGGAGCGGCGCGCGATGATCCGCAGGAAGCGGCGACCTCGGCCGACGCGATCGTGCGGGCGCTCGTCCCGGGCGCCGTGGGCGGTGTCTCCGCCGACGGGATGCTGCAGGTCGCCGTCGGGCCCGCCGGCGTGCACAGCGACCCGCGAGAGACGTTCGACCTGCTCGGAGAGGTCGCGCGCGCCCACGGGCTGCGCCGACGCACGCAGGCCAACGAAGTCGTCGACGTCGAGATCGCCGTCGAACGCTACGGGGCGCGTCCGCTCGATCTCCTCGAGGAGTGGGGGTGGCTGGCACCCGACGTGACGCTCGCCCACCTCTGCGCCGTCACCGATGACGAGATCGCACGGGTCGCGGCATCCGGGGCCTCCGCCACCCACGCGCCCGGCTGCGACGTGCCGATGGGGTGGGGCATCGCCCCCGTCCGCCGCCTGCTCGACGCCGGCATCGCCGTGGGCCTCGGCACGAGCGGCGGCGGCAGCAACGACGCGGGACACCTGCTCGCGGACGCACGCTTGGCGATGCAGGTCTCGGCTCTCGTGGGGCCGCAGCTGCCGGCATCCGAGGTCCTCTCCCTGGCGACGGCGGGCTCGGCGGACGGTCTCGGGCGCTCGGAGCTGGGGCGTCTGACCCCGGGCTCCGCCGCCGACATCTGCGTGTGGGACGTGTCGGGAGTGGCGGATGCCGGCGTCGCCGACCCCGTGGCGGGGCTCCTGTGGGCGTCTCCCGGACGTCGACCCCGCACGGTCGTCGTGGGGGGACGCGTCGTCGTCGACGAGGGGCGCCTGGTCTCCGCCGACGAAGACGAGGTCGTCGCGCGGCTGTTCGAGAGGGTGGGACCCGGCCGAGCATGGCGAGTCTCGAGCGTCTCGCGCGGGCCCTGGGCACGAGCCGGGTCGAGCTGATCGCGGCGTCCGAGCCGCGCCGCGCCGACGCGGATGCCGAACCGTCGTTCGTGCTGGCCGACGAGGGCGCGATCGGTCCGTACGCCGAGGGCACGGCGCGCCTCCTCGCCGACGGACCGCGACGCTTCGAACCCCTCGAGTTCTCGGGGTCGAACGCCGAGGCGGGCGACCACTACGTCCACGAGGAGGACGAGTTCCTCACCGTGCTCGAGGGGTCGATCGTGATCTCGTTCGGACTGTTCGGAGAACGGCGGCTCACGGTGGGCGACTCGGTCTACTGCCGCTCGGGGACGCCGCATCGGTGGCACTCGCCCGACGGATCGCCGTACCGACTGCTCATCGTCAAGGAACTCGTGCACGGCTCGGTGGACGACGCGACCCAGGGAGAGACATGACCGGCGGCGTGACGTTCGAGGCCATCGTGCGGGAGCGGCGCGAAGCCGCCGACGGCGTGGTGGTGCTCGACCTCGAGCGGGCGAGCGGCACGCTGCCGCACTGGTCGCCCGGCGCGCACATCGACGTCGTGCTGCCCGGCGGGATCGAGCGGCAGTACTCGCTGTGCGGATCGCCGAGCGAGCGCGGGACGTGGCGCATCGGCGTGCTCCGCGAGCGCGAGGGCTCGGTATGGCTGCACGAGAACGCCCACGTGGGCTCGACGCTGCGGGTACGCGGCCCCGCCAACCACTTCCTCTTCGCCCCCACCGCCGGCCGGTCCTACGTGTTCGTCGCAGGCGGCATCGGCATCACGCCGATCGTGCCGATGATCGAGGCGGCCGAGGCCGCGGGAGCGACGTGGACGCTGCTGTACGCGGGGCGGTCACGGCGCACGATGGCCTTCGTCGACGAGCTGGTCGCGCGATACGGCGAGCGCGTCGAGGTCCACGCGGCCGACGAAGG
>JARBUN010000022.1 GCA_029239635.1 Microbacterium sp.
GCGGACACCGCCGACGGGACCCCTGCACGGTGCGGGGAAGATGCGTTCTCCGGCTACGAAGACGACGACATCCCGTTCGACATCATCTAGGAGCGTGTCGGCGCTCCGGCGTGCACGTTCTGCTGAACGCGTATGCCCAGCGGTGGCCGTCGGCGGAGGAAGAACGAGAGCGGCGACGGCGGAGCACACGGCCTCCCTCGCCGCTCTCGCGGACTCCCCGCGAACTCAGGGCGATGAAACCCAGGTCGGCGGGCACTCTCACCGGTAGTTCGTGAACTGCAGATCCACGTCGAGGTCGGCGGCCTTCAGGAGACGCTGGACTTCCTGCAGGTCGTCGCGCGACTTCGACTGCACGCGCAGATCTTCTTCGCGATCTCCTGCGAGATGCCCTCCTTGAGCGTGGAGGTGATGCGGTACTCCTTGCCGCTCTGCACCGGCTCGCCGCTCTCGAGGCTCTTCAGCGAGATGCCGCGCTTGATGAGCTTCGTCTGGAAGACGTCGAGCACCGCGTTGGCGCGCTCCTCGGAGTTGGCCTTGATGACGATCGACTCGCCGCTCCAGGCGATCGACGCGTCGGTGCCCTTGAAGTCGTACCGCTGCTCAACTTCTTTGTGAGCCTGGTTGAGAGCGTTGTCGGCTTCCTGCCGATCGATTTTCGAGACGATGTCGAATGAGCTGTCGCTTGCCATACGGCGAGTTTACAACCGCGGAAAATCAGGGCTTCGAGACTTGAATTCGGCGACGAACACGTCCACGCATACCGGGTGACGTATGAGGTGAGCCCTAGCCTCGGGCCATGCGACGACGCTCTTCCCCCCTCCGCGCCGCGACGCTGGTCGCGATCGCGGCGGCGGGGCTCCTGCCGTTGTCCGCGTGCGCGTCCGGCGCGGGCCAGCCCCCTCCTTCGGGAGCTCACGATCCGGAGGTGGTCGCCGCCCGTGCCGCGGCCGTCGCGGAGGAGCAGGATCTCCTCGTGGCGGCCTCCCTGGGGGAGCCGATCACGACCAGCGTGCAGGACACGTGCAAGCGGGGCACGTACAGCGCGCCCTGGGGGCCGTACGACCCGTACTACTGGTCCTGCGGACACGTGACCTCGCGCGTCGTGTCGACGGCTACCGTCGACCCCGCTCAGCTCATCGCCGACTAGCGCGCATCTTGCTGAGGTCGGGTGCACGCCCGATGAGGCGGCGTTCGATATGACGGCCGAGTACTGGCAGATGTACGGGGTACCCGGGCACAACGCCAACGGCGAGGCCTACACCGTCGACGACCTCCCCGGCGGGACGGCGGTCTGCGCCGACGGGCGTACGGTCGGGGTGGCTTTCCGCTCCGCGGCGGGCTTCGACACGAAGACGTTCTTCACCTACGTCGAGGGCGACGGCGAGACGATCACGGACGAGCCGCCCGATCTCGCCGCGATCCGCGACCGCGCGCCCGAGCTCGTCGTCGTGCTGAGCACCAGTACCGGCTACCACTCCGTCCTGCGGAAGGAGCCGGAACCGCCGTCGACCCCCGAGCCGGGATACTGCGCCTGTTACAGCGGCAGTGCGTGCGACTGCCCCGGCGGTTAGGCTTCCGCCGGCCACCCGCTCTTCACCGAGCGGTCGTCCTGGCGCCCCAGCGCTCCGGTCCAGGATGCCGACGCCTCGCCGTCGTGCCCGCGCACCTGCCCCGGCTGCACGCCCGTGTACCGGAACCCGCACTTCCGGGCCACGCGCATCGACGCGACGTTGCCGAGGACGCACTCCCACAACACCTCGTCGATGTCGGTGCGCGCGAAGACGGCGTCGACGACCGCGTGGAGAGCCTCGGGCATGAGGCCGCGACCACGGTGCTCGGCCCCGAGCCAGTAGCCGACCATGCCCCACGGGACGCGGACACCGATCACGCCGAGCAAGGGTCCGGCATCCGATTCTCGGACCGCCCACGTCCATTCGCGGTTCTCGGCCCAGCCGTCGGCGACGTACCCCTCGACGAATCCGACCGCGTCATCGCGCGTATACGGCCACGGTGTCGTCAGGTAGTGCTCGAACACCGGGTCGGCGCAGTACCGGGCGATGTCGTCGGCGTCGGCGAGCGTCGGCTGATCCAGCACGAGGCGCGCGGTGCGCAGCGAAAACGGCGTCATCGCCGCAGCCTACCGATGCGCTCGTAAACTCGGATGCCATGCGAGCACTCACCGAGAACGAGGTCCGGGACGCGTTCATCAACGCCACCCCCGACGAACTGCGTGTCATCGCGATGCCCCACGACTTCGTGCTGACGGACTGGGACCACCTCGACTTCTTCGCGTGGCGCGACCCGCGGACCCGCGGTCGCGGGTACGTCATCGCCGAGCGCGACGGGGAACCCACGGGTGTCGTCCTGCGTGCCGCAGAAGGACAGTCACGCGCGCGATCGGCGATGTGCAACCTCTGCCACACCATGCAGCCCGGAGATCAGGTGTCGCTGTTCACCGCCCGTAAGGCCGGGGCCGCGGGGGAGCAGGGCGACACCGTCGGCACGTACATGTGCGTCGACCTGTCGTGTCACGAGACGGTGCGTCTGGCTGCGCCCCTCGCCCCGAGCGAGATCCGCGCGAGCGTGGATCGCAAGATCGACGGCACGAAGCGACGGACCGAGGAGTTCGTCGACCGTGTGCGAGAGGTCGCCGACGTCGCGCGGTAGGCGTCACGGGTGGTTGGAGGCATCCCTCCGGGGATAGTAGAGTGGTCTATCGCGCCTCCGGTCGACTGCCAAAGCCGGGCGGGTGCGCACCTGGCGAGTTACCCAAGCGGCCAAAGGGATCTGACTGTAAATCAGACTGCATTGCATTCGGGGGTTCGAATCCCTCACTCGCCACCAGCGGATGTCCCGCGACATGAGTTCATGTCGCGGGACATTTTTCCTTTCGCTCCCGCCCTACGGCAGAATCCCGTCCACGCACCCGCCGTCCACGCGGATCGCGCCACCCGTCGTCGCCGAGGCGAGGGGGGATGCCAGGTAGACGACCTGTTCGCGATCTGGACGTCGGCGGTGATCCCGCGGGCGGGCGCGGGTCCGGGCGTGCGGTTCACGTGCGCCACCGCCGTATCGACGCGGTCGCTCGTGCGTCCGTTGACGATCACGCGGGCGCCCGCCTCGCGCAGTCGCTCGGCGATCGCGAGTTCGATCCCCTGGGTGGAGCCGGCGTGATCGCGGGCGCATCCGCGAGGCCGCGGAGGAACGTCGCGGGAGGTGCGAAGAACGCGCTTCCCGTCACCGCGGTCGAGAAGTCGAGCAGGCGATCGTGGAGCCCGGGCGGATCGCCGATGAACATGCGCTCGAGCATCTTCTCGATCACGGCGAGCGATCTGCTGTACCCGATGAAGTAGGTGCCGAACTCCGCGGCGGGCACCGATCCCGACGATGCCGCTCAGGTGATCGTCGAGGTCGCGGTATCCGACGTTCTTCATCACATCGTCGATCCCGCTGAGGGTGACGCGCACGGCATCCCGAGCCTCTTCCGCGTCGTCGACGGTCACGACGAGGAAGGTCGCGAACGTCGTGGGCGGGGTGTTCACCGGCTGGGCTTCGATGGGGGCGGTCACACGTCCGACGGTATGGGGGAACGGATGCCGCCCGCTCCGACGACTGTCGAGGACTCGCGCGCGTCAGGCGGCGGATCGCCGCATCACCAGGGCCGCGGCGACCGTGGCGACGAGCACGATCGACGTGAAGACGAGCAGCACGGTCGTCTGCGCGGCGAACGTGAGGACGACACCGATCGCGAGCACGGGGACGGCGAGACCGCTGTAGGCGATGAGGAACACCAGGGCGAGCGTCTCGCCCCGGCGTCCCGGCTCGGCGAGAGAGGAGGCCGTCGCGATCGCCGACTTGAAGAGCACGCCGACGCCGACTCCCGACACGACGCCACCGAGGAGGAAGACGGCGAGAGAGGGGACGGATGCCCCGATCGCCACCGCGGCAAGACCTCCGGCGCAGCAGACCGCGGCGATGGCGAGCTGCGCGCGCAGAGCCACACGGGCGAGGACGACCTGCCCGATCGCCGCGGCGGCGAACACGGAGAAGGCCGTCGCTCCGGCGAGGAGGTGGTCGTGCTGGCCGAACGTCCCGATCAGGATCGTGGGGGCGAGGGAGGTGAAGAGGCCGAACAGGGAGAATCCGGCGAACGCGCCGAACCCGGCGGCGACGAAGGCGGTCTTCGACGTCGGGGGTGCGGCGACGCGCTGCGGGCGGTACCGCCGGCGTTCGGACGTGGGCACGGTCTCGGGAACACACGCGACGGCGATCGCGGCGACGAGGAGGAGGACGAGGAACACCGCGTGCGGGAGGACCAGCGGGTCCGGGAGGAACTCCGCGAAGAGCCCGCCCAGGAGCGGTCCGAGCGCGAGTCCGCCGAGGTTGGCGGCTCCTGCCACGGCCCCCGCGAGGATCACGCTTTCGGTGGGGCGCGCGTGCGCACGGAGCTCGCCCAGGTGGGCGGTGGCGGTGGCGGTCAGGATGCCGATGCTCGCGCCGTTCACCACGCGGGCCACGAGCAGTCCGGGAACGTCGGTCCAGAGGAGGAACATCGCCGCGGACAGGGCCGAGACGAGGATCGCGACGGTCAGCATGCGCCGTCGGCCCACCCAATCGCTGACGTGCCCGAGGAGGAAGAGGCTCACCACGACCCCCACCGCGAACGCCGCGAAGATCAGGGTGATGACCGTGACCGGGAAGCCGTCGAGCTCCTGGTACAGCGGATACAGCGGGGTCGGGACGGTGGCGTACGCCATGACGGTGAGGAACGCCGTCGCCACCACCCAGAACCCGGCGTGGTGCGAGAGCTGCGGCAACCCCAGCGGGGGCGTGCGTGTCGTACGGGCCATGCCCCGACGCTAATCGCAGGGGTCGTCCCGCGCTCGCGACGAATGTCGCAAACGGGGTGGGCCTTTCAGCGCGCGCGCTCGAGGAGGACGCGCGACTTCGACTCGAGGAAGCAGAGGAGCGAGCCCAGCACGGTCACTTCGTGTCCCAGATTGACGAGGTCGGCCGCGCCGAGCTCGATCACCGACTCGCGGGGCTCCATCGTGACCTTCCAGGTGCCCTCGCCACCTGCGATCGGCTGCAGATAACTGATGGTGTTGGCGCGACTGAGGTCCACGACGATGAGTCCGGCGTCGGGATCCTGGTCGTCGTCCTGTTCGAGGACGCGGATCTCGCTGCCGGTCAGGTACCCACGCGCGAGGAACTCTTCGAGCCACTGGTCGAGAGTCTGTTTGTCGAGCAGTTTGCGAACCGGCACGGCACCTCGTTTCTGGGAGAGAACGAGAAAGACCCGTTCCTTCCGCCATTATGGCGGCTGGAACGGGTCGGAGCGTGCGGTGCTTTCGGTCGCTTCCTAGGCCGCGCGAACGGGCCGTGCCGACGAACGCGACGGGGCCGACGCGGTGGACCGCACCGGGGTGCGGGATGCCTCCTCGGCGGCTTCCCACGTGCTCACGTCGACGTTGAGGCCGGTCGCGGAGTTCGACTGGTCGGCGAGCGCGCGAAGGTACTCACCGCTCAGCTGTTCCGGCTCGGCCGAACCGAAGACGAAGCGCAGGGGAATGGACGGCTGGAGCCAGATCGTGGAGCGGCCGTTCTCGCCTTCGGCGCCTGACCAGGTCAGGGTGAACGATTCACCGCGACGCAGTTTGGTCGCCGTGATGACTTTGATGTATCCCAGCAGGCGGTCGGGGAGGGTGACGGGTGCGGTGTCGGAACCGTAGTACAGCTTGGCCATGGCGATCTCCTTCGAATGGGTCGTTGGGCGGGGCTAACAGTTAACCTAGCAGGTATTTCGCAAAATTAAATAAGTACATGAATTATTCATCGAGCTGGATATGCTCGAGAGGTGGCCAGCCGGGGTCGCAGGGGGGAGGGGGCCATGTCAGACGGGTCCGCAGCCCTCATCGATGCCCTCGACGGATACGTCGACGCCGGTCGAGATGCCCTGATCGCGGCGCGAAAAGCGCTCGGCGTCAGCGACCTCGAGGCCCGCGCCATCCACCGCATCGGCGCTCATCCCGGCATCCGTCCCTCCCTGCTCCGCGAGCACCTGGACGTCACCTCCGCAGGGGTCACGACGCTCGTGGACCGGCTTGTCGGGCGGGGTGTTCTGCGGCGCGAGCTCGACGCGGAGGATCGCCGAGTGAATCACATCTACCTGGAGATCGACCTGGACGCCGAGCCCTGGTCGGCTCTGCGGCGCTTCGAGACCGAGGTCCACGCCGCCGTTCTCGCCGAATCTTCGGACGCGTCTCGCGTCTTCGCCGAGATGCTCCGCCGCGTCACCGCGCGGGCGCGCGCGACGATCTGACACGACCGCCCTCGAGGTGCACGAGATGTGACGCGCACGCGATCAGCGCGTCGTCGTGGCTCACGCACACCACGGAGGTGCCGCGGCGTGTCTCGTCGGCGATCGCCGCGCGGATGAGGGCTCCGCTGTGGGCGTCGAGTCCCGTGGTGGGTTCGTCGAGAAGCAGAAGGTCGGCTCCGCGTGCGAGTCCCTGCGCGAGGAGCGCCCGCTGTCGCTGACCGCCGGAGAGGGAGGCGAAGGGATGCCGCGCGAGCGACGCGATGTCCAGGCGGGCCATCGCGTCGTCGATGGAGGCGCGGAGCGCCGGTGAGGTGCGATGCAGGGGATCGCGCCGTCCCCAGGTGCCCACGGCGACCATCTCCCGCACCGTCAGGGGCAGGCGGTCGGAGACGGCGGCGCGCTGGGGGACGAAGGCGCGGGTGCGTCCGTGGACGTCGACGTGTCCCGCCGTCGGACGTCGGGCGCCGGCCAGGACTTCGAGGAGGGTCGACTTGCCCGCGCCGTTGGGGCCGACGATCACGGTGAGCACTCCCGGGGCGATGTCGAGGTCGACGTCGTCGACGGCGCGGGTGCCGGAGAAGTCGACGCGGATGCCGCGGAGCGAAGCGGATGCGGGGGACATGGCATCCATCCTATGAGTTTGAGAATCATTCTCACTAACGCTACGGTCGAGCCTCGTGCCTCTTCTCACCGATCCGTTCTCGTTCGAGTTCGTGCAGCGCGCGTTCTGGGGCGGGTCGCTCGTGGCCATCCTGTGCGGCATCGCCGGCACGTGGGTGATCGTGCGGGGGATGGCGTTCCTCGGCGAAGCCCTCGCACACGGCATGCTGCCCGGTGTCGCTCTCGCCACCGTGCTCGGACTGCCCGTGCTCCTCGGCGCCGCCGCGAGCGCGGTCGTCATGAGCCTCGGCATCGGAGCGCTGCAGCGACGCGGACGCCTCTCGTACGACACGAGCATCGGCCTGCTGTTCGTCGGCATGCTCGCGCTCGGCGTCATCGTGATCTCGCACGCGGGAAGCTTCGCGACGGATGCCACGGCGATCCTCTTCGGCGACATCCTCGCCATCGGGGTCGATGACCTCCGCGTGCTCGCCGTCGCAGTCGCCCTCGGTCTCGTCACGGCGGTGCTCGCGCACCGGAGCCTCGTCGCCCTCGCGATCGACGAGCGCGTCGCGCACGTCCTCGGGTTGCGGCCCCGCCTCGCACAGACCGCGCTGGTCGGGCTCGTCACCCTCGCGGTGGTCGCCTCCTACCAGGCGGTCGGCTCGCTGCTGGTCGTGGGGCTGCTCGTCGCCCCCGCTGTCGCCGCTCGCCCCTGGACGCACCGCATCCCCACGACGATGGCGCTCGCCGCGGTCATCGGGGTGGCCGCGGTCCTCGGGGGTTTGGTGATCTCATGGCACGCCGCCACGGCCGCGGGGGCGACCATCGCCGCCACCGCGATCGCCGCGGCGGGGGTGTCGGGAGCGCTGCGCGCCACCTTCACCTCGCTCCGGCGCCGCGTCGCCCCGGCCGTTCCTTTTCCGCTCTGACGCAGAAAGTCTCCATGCTTCCTCCCTCTTCCCCCCGTCTCTTGCTTCCCCCCGCTGCTCTGCTGCTGCTCGCGCTCTCCGGGTGCGCGGCATCCGTGCCGTCCGCTCCGGAGCCGTCCGTCGATACCCACGGTGAGATCGCCGGGGCCGCCGAGCTCGCGGAGCCCGCGGTCGGTCTCACCTCGATCGACGGCGAGGGCCGCGTCTCGCACCTCGATCTGCTCGAGGAGGCGACCACCGACCTCGGCACGGTCCGCGCTCCCGCAGCGGTCCATTCCGACGGTCGCTACCTCTTCGCGGCCGATGCGTCCGGTGTGTCGATCGTCGACAGCGGCGTCTGGACCTGGGATCACGTCGACCACTTCCACTACTACCGCGCGGAGCCGAAGGTCCTGGGCGACGTCGCCGGTGGCGGGGTCGCGACGGTCGCCACGTCCACCTCCTCCACCACGGGCGGCACGGGGGTCTTCTTCCCCGACTCCGGCGAGGCCGTCCTGCTCGACACCGAGGCGCTGTCGAAGGGCGAGGTCGTGGAGACCTTCCGGCTGCGGGTCGCCCCCGGTCCGGGGATGGTCGTGCCCGCCGGCTCGTTCGCGGCGGTCGCGGCGGCCGACGAGGTGACGCTGCACGCCGCCGACGGCGCGGAGGTCGGTGACACCGTCGCCTGTACGGAGCCGGCCGGAACGATCACGACCCGCGTGGGAGCGGTCATCGGATGCCGGGACGGTGCGCTCCTGATCCACGTCGAGGACGACGAGCCCGTCGTCGAGCGCATCCCGTACCCCGCGGGAACGACCGCGCCCCGCGCCACCGCCTTCGCGAACCGCGAGGGACGCCCGACCGTCGCCGCCGTCGCCGAGGGGGCGGGGGTGTGGCTGCTCGACACGCGCTCCCGCGCATGGACGTTGCTCCCCACGCCCGAGCCGGTCGTGCAGGTCACCGCGGTCGACGACAAGGACGCGAACGTGCTCGCCCTCACCGCCGACGGACGCGTTCTCGTGCTCGACGGGGAGACGGGCGCGGAGCGCGCGGCATCCGTCCCCCTCGGGGGAGCGAGTCTCGCGGCGGGCCGGCCGGTCACGCTGATCGCGGACCAGCAGCGCGCCTACCTGAACGGCCCCGCCGAGGGGCGGATGTGGGAGATCGACTTCGCCGACGGCGCTCGCATCGCCCGGGAGTTCGCGCCCGAGCGCACGCCGTTGTTCTTCGCCGAGACGGGACGCTGAGATGAGGAGGCTCCTCGCCCTCGCCGTGACCGGCGTCCTGCTCGTGCTCGCCGGGTGCACCGGCACCGCGGCATCCGATCGCCCCCTCGTCGTCGTGACGACGAACATCCTCGGCGACGTCGTGTCGCACCTCGTCGGCGACGACGTCGAGGTGCTGACGCTCATGCGTCCCGGGGCCGATCCGCACTCGTTCGAGATCTCGGCGGCGGAGGCCGCACGCCTGCGCTCCGCCGACCTCCTCGTCGCCAACGGCCTCGGGCTCGAGGAGGGACTGCAGCAGCACCTCGACGCCGCAGCATCGGAGGGGGTGCGGACGTTCGTCGCGGGGGATGCCGTGACCGTCCTGCCCTACACCTCGACCGATGCCGGCGGTGCCGACGATCCGCACTTCTGGACCGACCCCGCGCGGATGATCGCCGTCGTGGACGCGCTCACCCCCGTCCTCGGGGAGCTCGGTGGTCCGGCGGTCGCCGAGCATGCCGCCGCCTATCGCGCCGAGCTCGAGGACCTGGATGCCGCGATGACCGCCGCGTTCGCCGCGATCCCGGCCGAGCGTCGCGCCCTCGTCACCAACCACCACGTGTTCGGGTACCTCGCCGACCGCTTCGGTTTCCGCCTGATCGGGGCGGTGATCCCCGGTGGAACGACGCTCGCCGCCCCCAGCGCGAGCGACCTCGCGGACCTCGTCGCGGCGATCGACGAGGCGGGGGTCCCGACGATCTTCGCCGAGTCGTCGTCGCCCGACCGGCTCGTGCGGGCCCTCGCGGACGAGGCCGACCGTCGCGTCGAGGTGACCGAGCTGTTCACCGAGTCCCTGACCGACGCCTCCGGGGACGCCCCCGACTACCTGACCATGATGCGCGTCAATACGGAGCGCATCGCCCGCGGCCTGTCGCCCTGAGCGGCCGGCCCTCACCCAAGAAAGAGAAACACATGCGCACCCCTCCCCTCCGCCTTCCCCTCCGCGCGGGCCTGCTCGCGCTCGCGGTCGGCGCGACCGTCGGCCTCACCGCGTGCGCGGGTGGAGCCGCCCCCGCTTCCAGCCCCCTCGCCTCGAGTGTCGCGGCGGAGACCGGCACCCGCGTCGCCCTCTCCTACCCGGGCGGCATCGTCGTGCTCGACGGCGCGAGCCTCGACACCCTCGGCGACCTCAGCTCCGAGCAGTTCACGCGGCTGAACTCCGCGGGCGACGGACGCCACATCATGGTGACGACGAGCGAGGGCTTCCAGGTCCTGGATGCCGGCACCTCCGACGTCGAGCCCGAGCTCACCGATCTGGTGTTCCCGGCCGCCAAGCCCGGCCATGTGGTGACGCACGGCGGCAAGACCGTGCTGTACGCCGACGGCACGAGCGACTCGACCGTGTTCGACAGCGATGCGTTGCTGGCATCCACCGATTCCCTCCCGTCGGTCGAGACGATCCCCGGTGTCGAGGCGCACCACGGGGTGTCGATCGTGCTCGAGGACGGCACGTTCCTCACCACGGTGGGCAACGCCGACGGACGCAACGGCGTCATCGCGAAGGATGCGTCCGGGGCGACCGTCGCGCAGAGCAGCGACTGCCCCGGTGTGCACGGCGAGGGCACCGCGAAGGACGAGATCGTGGTCTTCGGCTGCGAGAACGGGGCGCTCGTCTACGACTCGGGCGCGTTCACCAAGCTCACTGCGCCGGATCAGCCCTACGGCCGCATGGGCAACGCCTACGTCAGCGAGGACAGCGCGCTGATCGTCGGCGACTACAAGGACGACCCGGATGCCGAGGGCTACCTCCTGCACCGCGTCGCCCTGATCGACACCGCCGCCAAGACGCAGCGCGTGATCGACCTGCCGGGGGGCGTGGAGTACACGTTCCGCGACATCGCGCGCGGTCCCGGTGGGCTCGCGTACATCCTCGCCACCGACGGCTCGATCCACGTGCTCGACCCGGCGACCGGCGAGCTGACCGCGTCGTACCCCGTGATCGGGGCGTGGGAGGGGCCGGCCGAATGGCAGGACGCTCACCCCGCGATCAAGGTGTCGGGTGACATCGCGTACGTGACCGAGCCCGCGAAGAACGCGGTGCACGCGGTCGACCTCACCTCCGGCGAGGTCGTGACGAGCGCGACGCTCGACGTGACCCCGAACGAGATCGCTCTGACCCGCTGATCCCTACCGGCCGCCCCGGTCGTACGCCACCTGCAGTGCTCCGCGCACGGCGCGTACACCGGGGCGGTCGGCCGTTCCGCGACGGACCGCGGTGAACACCTCGCGGCGCGGCTCGCCCGGCAGATCGACGAGGCGCACCGCCGGGGTGTCGCCGGCGAAGACGAGGTCGGGGATCATGCCGACGGCGTGACCGGATGCCACGAGCCGCACGTGCGCGGTCAGATCGGCCATCTCGAACCGCACGTCGGGCTCGAACCCGGCGGCCCGGCATTGCTGCGTCGCCCACTGTCGGGCGGCGGTGCCCACCGGTTCCATCACCCAGGCGCGTTCGCGGAGGTCTTCGAGGCGCCGCGCGGGATCGTCGCCGGAGACGGCGAGGCGGATGGCATCCCGCCCCAGGAGGCTTCGCTCGATGCCGTCGCGGTGCTCGCGCGTGTGCCCGGGGTACTGCTCGGCGACGGCGAGGTCGAAACCGCGCGCGGCGACCTCGAACAGCCCCTCCTCCGGCGCGAGCTCGGCGACCTCGATGCGCAGCTGCGGCTCGCTCTCGGCGAGGGCGTCGAGCGCACGGGGGAGCAGACCGTGCGCGGCGGACTGCATGACGGCGAGGCGCACGGGCGCCAGCGAAGGGCGGAGGCGCTCGAGCTCGGCCCGCGCGGCCTCGTCGGCGGCGAGCATCCGCGCCGCGTGGGCGGCGAGGGCCGCGCCCTGGGCGGTGAGGCGCAAGCGCCGCCCGTCGGGCTCGAGGAGGGGAACCCCGGCCTCCTTCTCGAGGAGGGAGAGCTGCTGCGAGATCGTCGAGGGGCTGTACGACAGCGCCCCGGCGACGGCGGCGAGGGTGCCCCGGAGGGAGAGCTCGTGCAGGAGACGGAGGCGGTGGAGGTCGAACATGGCATCCCTTCGGCTCTACCGAACATTATCCGTCAGGAATCATCGCTTTTCTCGATGAGACGAAGACTTCATGCTGAGGACATCCAGGAAAGGGAACGCCATGTCGCTCACCGATCAGCACTCGTCCGCCGCCGCCCCGCGGGTCGACGCGGTCTCTCCGCACGAGTTGGCGGACGAAGCCATCGCCCTCGTGCGCCGCTGGCTCGCCGAGAGCCGCGAGGAGCCGGTCGACGTGTCGGCCCAGCGTCTGGCCGGTGTGCTGCGCGACCCCCACGGCCTCGACTTCACGGTGGGCTTCGTCGACGGAGTCGTACGGCCCGAGGACGTCCGGGTGGCCGCGCGCAATCTCGCGGCGTTGACCCCGCTCATCCCGGGCTTCCTTCCGCTGCACCTCAAGGCCGCGATCCGCCTCGGCGCTTTCGCCGCGCCGATCCTCCCGCAGGTCGTCGTCCCGGCCGCCCGCACGGCGCTGCGCTCGATGGTGCGCCACCTCATCGTCGACGCCACCGACCGCAAGCTCGGGGCGGCCATCACCTCGATCCGAGGCCGGGGTGACGGCATCCGCCTCAACGTGAACCTTCTCGGCGAGGCGATCCTCGGCAAGAAGGAGGCCGCGCGTCGGCTCGCGGGGACGCGCAAACTCCTCGCGCGCGACGACGTGGACTACGTCTCGATCAAGGTCTCGTCGACCGTCGCCCCGCACACGCCCTGGGCCTTCGACGCGGCCGTCGCCGACGCCGTGGCGGCTCTCCGTCCGCTCTACCGCGTGGCGAAGGAGACGGGCACGTTCCTGAACCTCGACATGGAGGAGTTCAAAGACCTCGACCTGACCCTCGCCGTGTTCGAGACGCTGCTGTCGGAGCCCGAGTTCCGGGGCGTCGAGGCCGGGATCGTGCTGCAGGCGTACCTGCCCGACGCGCTGGCCGCCATGATCCGCCTCCAGGAGTGGACGGCCGCGCGGGTGGCATCCGGGGGCGCGCCGATCAAGGTGCGGGTCGTGAAGGGCGCGAACCTGCCGATGGAGCGCGTGGATGCCGATGTGCACGACTGGCCGCTCGCGACCTGGCCGTCGAAGCAGGCGACGGATGCCTCCTATAAAGCGGTGCTCGACTACGCGCTGCGTCCCGCGCACACGAAGAACGTGCGGATCGGCGTCGCGGGGCACAACCTCTTCGACGTCGCCCTCGCGTGGCTGCTCGCGGAGCGTCGGGGCGTGACCGGCGCGATCGAGATCGAGATGCTGCTCGGCATGGCCACCGCGCAGCAGGCGGTCGTGCGCCGCACGGTCGGGTCGATCCTGCTCTACACCCCGGTGGTGCACCCGCAGGAGTTCGATGTGGCGATCGCGTACCTCATCCGCCGGCTGGAGGAAGGCGCGTCGAGCGAGAACTTCATGTCGGCGGTGTTCGACCTCGACACGCATGAAGCCCTGTTCGCCCGTGAGCGCGATCGCTTCCTGGCCTCCCTCGCGGACATGCCGTCGGGTGTACCCGCCTCGAACCGCGTGCAGGACCGCGCGGCCGAGGTCGAGCCCGCGCCGACGCACGGCTTCCGCAACACCCCCGATTCCGACCCCGCGATCGCCGCGAACCGCGACTGGTCGCGCGCGATCGTGGCGCGCATGGAGGGTTCCGACTTGGGCAGCGACACGATCGCCGCGCACACGGTCACCGACGAAGCCGCGCTGAACGCGCTGATCCAGGATGCCGCGGACGCCGCCGCGTCGTGGCGCGCGCTCGGGGCCGCCGGTCGCGCCGAGATCCTGCACCGGGCGGGCGATGCGCTGGAAGCCCGCCGCGCCGACCTGCTCGAAGTCATGGGCGCCGAGTGCGGCAAGGTCATCGAGCAGAGCGACCCCGAGGTGTCGGAGGCGATCGACTTCGCGCACTATTACGCCGAGCAGGCGCGCACCCTCGAGACCGTCGACGGAGCGACCTTCACCCCGGTCGGTCTGACGGTCGTGACCCCGCCGTGGAACTTCCCCGTCGCGATCCCCGCGGGCTCGACGCTCGCCGCGCTCGCCGCGGGCTCCGCCGTCGTCATCAAGCCCGCGGCGCTCGCCGAACGCTCCGGCGCCGTCATGGTCGAGGCGCTGTGGGAGGCCGGCGTGCCGCGCGAGGTGCTGCAGCTCGTGCAGGTGTCCGAGAACGACCTCGGCCGTCAGCTGCTCACCCACCCCGCCGTCGAGCGGGTCGTGCTGACCGGGGCGTACGAGACGGCCGAGCTGTTCCGCTCGTTCCGCCCCGACCTGCCGCTGCTCGCCGAGACGAGCGGCAAGAACGCCGTGATCGTCACCCCCAGCGCCGACCTCGACCTCGCCGCGAAGGACGTCGCGATGTCGGCCTTCGGGCACGCGGGACAGAAGTGCTCCGCGGCATCCCTCGTCGTGCTCGTCGGCTCCGTCGCGCGCTCGCGCCGCTTCCGTGATCAGCTCGTCGACGCGGTGACCTCTCTCGAGGTGGGGATGCCGTGGGACGAGGCCTCACGCGTCGGCCCGCTCATCGAGCCCGCGCAGGGAAAGCTCCTCCGGGCGTTGACGTCGCTCGAGCCCGGCCAGCGGTGGGTCGTCGAGCCGCGCAAGCTCGACGAAGACGGGATGCTGTGGCGTCCCGGCATCCGCGAGGGGGTCCGGCCCGGCAGCGAATTCCACCGCACCGAGTACTTCGGGCCGGTGCTCGGCATCATGACCGCCGAGACACTGGACGAGGCGATCGAGATCGTGAACGCCATCGAGTACGGCCTCACCTCGGGGCTGCACGCTCTCGACTCATCGGAGATCGACACCTGGCTCGCCCGCATCGAGGCGGGAAACGTCTACGTCAACCGCGGGACCACGGGCGCGATCGTGCAGCGCCAGCCGTTCGGCGGCTGGAAGAAGTCGGCCGTGGGTGCCGGGACGAAGGCGGGTGGCCCGCACTACCTGTTCGGGTTCGGATCCTGGGCCGATGCTCCGTCGTCCGCCCCGCGCGCGGCGGACGCCCTCGCGGCTCCCGCGCTGGCGGCGGTTCCGGCGAAGGACCGCGAGTGGGTGGCATCCGCCCTCTCCAGCGATGTCGCCGCGTGGGCATCGGAGTTCTCGCTCGCCCGCGACGTGACCGGACTGGAGTCGGAGCAGAACGTGCTGCGCTACGCCGCCGTGCCGGTGACCGTGCGCGTCGAGGATGCTTCCGCGTCCGCCGTCGTGCGGGTCGTCGCTGCGGGGGTCCGGGCGGGTTCGACGGTCACCGTGAGCTCCGCAACGGAGCTCACGCCCGCCGTCCGCGCGTGGCTCGAGGGCGTGGGTGTCTCCGCCGCTGTCGAGGACGCCGCCGAGTGGAGCCGCCGCGCGGCGCGTCTGGCGCGGGCGGGGGGACGGGTGCGCCTGCTGGGCGGGTCGGTCGCCGCCGTCGCCGAGGCCACGGGAGGTTCTCCCTCGGTCGCGGTCTACGCCGGCGAGGTCACCCGCGCCGGGCATGTCGAGCTGCTGCCGTTCCTGCGGGAGCAGGCCGTGTCGATCACCGCGCACCGCTTCGGCACTCCGCGGCGATATGAGGTGCCGCCGCTGGTCGGCGGTCGCTGAGCCCCGCGGCCTGCCGTGCCGCGCTGCGCGCGTCTTGTGCCGCGCTGCGCGCTCGACCCGCGCTGCGCGCTCGACCCCCGCTGCGCTCTCGCCCCCCGGCTGCACGCTCGATCCTCCCCGCACGGTTACAGCAGCTCAGGCCGTCTCCGTAGCCGTCACGCGCTCGGCCGCTCGCCGCACGGATGCGGGGACGGGTGTCCCCGCCTGCGTCTGAGGGGAGGTGAGGGGCTCGCCCGCGCTCATCCGGAGCGGGAGAGTGCCCGCCCACACCGCGCGGTCCTCGCCGTCGTCATCCTCTTCGACGAGCGAGCCCGCGTTGTCCTTGACGCTGGCCTCGGCGAGCGGGATGCGCAGCACCATCGTCGCGGCGAGCTCGCGCGCGGTCATCGGGCGCACCTCGAGGCTGCGTCCCGGCATGAGGTGCTCCGACAGCGTGAGCAGAGCAGCCTCCTTCTCTTCGGAAGGGACCACGGATGCCACCCCGAACACCACCGCGCAGCGGTATCGCATCGAGCTGTCGAAGAGGGAGCGCGCGTACTTGAGGCCCAGGAGGTGCGTCACTGTCAGGCAGACGGGGGTGCCTGCGGCGATGCGGCGGAAGAAGTCGCTGCCCGTCGAGCCGTGGAGGAGCAGGTCGTCTCCGTCGCGGCCGATGCCGACCGGGAGCGCGACGGGGCGGTCGTCCCGCACGATCGCGATCGTGGCGGAGAGGGCGCCGTCGATGACGTCGTACAGGGCGGCGCGGTCGGTGACCTGGTAGTGGGCTCCGCGGCGGACGCGCGTCTGGGCGGTGAGGGGGAGGTCGGTCATCCTCTGATTCCAGCGGGCGGCGTGGTCCAGTGCGTAGTCCAGTTCGCGTCGCCCACTGTGGACCAGTGGCAGACTGCCACCGTGATCTCTCTCGGCATCCTCGACCGGAGCTCTGCCATCCCCCTGCACGAGCAGATCGCGCACGGGCTGAGGGCGGCCGTGCTCTCGGGCCGCGTGGGCGTGGGTGACGCCGTACCGTCGACGCGCGCGCTCGCCGCGGATCTCGGCGTCGCTCGCGGAACGGTCGTCGCCGCGTACGAGATCCTCGCGGGCGAGGGCTATCTTCTGACAACGCCGGGCGGCGGGACGGTCGTCGCCGACATCGTGGTCCAGCCGGCTGTCGTCCGTCCGGCTGTCGTCCGTCCGGCTGTCGTCCGGCCCGCCGTCGGCCGAGCTGCGTCCGTGGCGACCCCCGAGACGGTTCCGGACGCGCAGGTGGACCTCAGCCCCGGTCGGCCGCGGACCGAGGGCGTTGCCGATGCAGCCTGGCGTTCCGCGTGGCGGCGGGCGGCTGCTCTCGATCCGGAGCCCGATGTCGACGACGCGCGCGGCGACGGCGTGCTGCGCGCCGAGATCGCGCGGCACCTGGGTCGCACCCGCGGTCTCGACGTCGCAGCGGACGACGTCCTGGTCACCGCCGGAACCAGCGACGCGATGCTGTTGACCCTCGTGTCCTTGAGGTCGGCCAACGCCCGGAAGCCCCTGCGGGTCGGTATCGAGGATCCCGGCTATCCCCGCGTCCGCATGATTCTGCGCCGGCTGGGGATCGAGCCCGTTCCCATCCCCGTGCGCGTCAAATCCGGCCTCGACCTCGATGCCCTCGCCCGGCAGCGCGGACTGGACGCACTGATCGTCACGCCGAATCACCATTACCCGTTGGGAAGTCGATTGGATGCCGACCAGCGCGCACGGCTGCTGACCTGGGCGACGCGCGAGGATGTGCTCGTCATCGAGGATGACTACGACAGCGAGTTCCCTCACGGGCGGGCGCCGCTCCCGCCCTTGTCTCTGCTGGACCCGTCCCGGGTCGTGCTGATCGGCAGCCTGTCGAAGGTCCTCACGCCGGCGGTGCGGTGCGGGTGGGTCGTCGCCTCGGGCGCCGCGGGGGAGCGGATCCGCGCGACGCGGGAAGACCTCGACCTGCCCGTCTCGCTGGTGCAGCAGCATGCTCTGGCCCTGTATCTCGCGGAGGGCGACCTCGCCCGGCACGCGGCGCGACGCCGCCGTGACTACCGGCATCGCCGCCGGCTGTTGCTCGAGGCATTCGCGGACCTCCCCGATGTCGAGCTGACCGCGACGGACGGCGGCCTGCACGCGGTGGTGCTGCTCCGCGGGCGCGACGTCGTCGCCGAGCGGGAGATCGTCGCGGAGGTGGCCGCACGCGGTATCCGGGTCGAGCCGTTGTCGCGGTACGCGGTGAGCCAGGCGGCCTCGCCGCTTCCGGCGGGGATCGTGTTCGGATACGCCGCGCCGTCGACCGTGGTTCTCCTCGAGGCGGTGGGCGTGATGATCGACGTGCTCCGGGCGCACGTCGATCGTTAGTCGCTCACTGCGAGCCACCCTGCGCGAGCCACCCTGCGCCGCCCAGCATCTCCCGGGCGATGCCGTCGGGGGCGCGCCCGTCCGTAGAGATCCGGATGTCGACGGTGACGGCGTCGAGCTGCGCGGCAGCGCGACCGCTCCGATCGATGTGCTCGTCGAGGGAGGGGCCCCACTCGCGCCGGGCAAGGCGGTTGGCGGCCGTGGCATCCGTGGACGTCAACAGAACACTGTGCGCCCGTACCTCGCCGCCGAGGGCGGCCGACAGCCCCTCGACCTGCGTGATGCTCACGGTGTTGGTGAACAGGAGTCGGTGGTATCCGAGAGCTCGATATGCGCCCCACATCGCGGCGAGATTGCGCTCGGCCAGGGCGATTCCCTCTCGCCACGGTTCCGGATACGCCTGGTCCAAGTTGTCGCCTTCGATGACGGCATGCCGGATGCCGTGCGCGGCCAAGACCCGCGACGCTTCTGCGGCCACGGTCGACTTGCCCACGCCGGATCGGCCCCCGATGAAGATGACCTCGGTGGGGGGAGTGCTCGTCATTTCGGCATTATCTCTGTGAATCCGTGTTCAGAACGGCGCCGCGTCGGGCGTTCCACTCGAGTCCGGGAGGAACAAGACCCGCGGCGGGGGAGTCTCGATCGTGCGCTGCCCGAGGGGGCTCTCGAAGCGAAGGGTCCCGTCGGAATCCTGCGACACGGTCCAGGCCGTCTCGGTCTTCAGAGTGTGATGCCGCACGCAGAGGTGGCAGATGTTCGTGAGCTTCGTGGCACCGCCGTGCCGCGCTTCGTGATTGTGGTCGAGTTGACACCGCGTCAGCGGTGCGCGACACCCCGGCGCGCGACAGTGCTGGTCGCGCGCCGCCAGATAGCGGCGTTGAGTGACTGTGGGGCTGTACCGGTCGACCTCGCGCACTGTTCCCGTGACCGGATCGCACAGCACGCGATCCCACCCCGGTGCGTGGGCTGCGAGGTGGCGCGCTGTCTCCGGATCGATAGGGCTGCGCCCCGCGACCGCTGCGCCCACGTCGGTGTGCCCGAGGAGCGTGAGCACGGGGACGGTGATCTGCACCTGCGCGCGAATCGCGCCGAGACCGCCGGGACAGGTCTCGTCGGTCGTGGGATCGATCGTGGGGGCAGCGGTCAGGAGGAGGTCGGCGCAGAGGTCGGCGCCGATCTGAGCGAGAGTGCGTTGGTCGTGAACGGAGGGAGCGGACGGGAGATCCCCTGCGACAGGAGCGACAGAGGCGCCAGGCGCGTCCACGGTTTTCGTGCTCTCGGCGCGGATCACCGCGGCCTGCCGACGCAGACGATCCCGGATGCCGTACGCCACGGTCGCGGGCAGGATCACGCTCAACTCGGCCATTCCGTCGGCCAGATCCCGAACACTCACGCCGCGGGTCTGCGCTGCGCGGACGTGTCGCGCGGTCATCCCCTCGGGCTGCACGCTCTCGGCGAGCTCTCGTGCGAAGGCGCGCACGCGCCCGGGAGAATCGCGTTCCGCGCGAGAGAGGACGACCTGCTCCCACCCTTCCCGGGTGTCGTCGTCGTCGATCACGATTCCGGTGTCGAGGACCGCCCGAACGTGGCGGAGGGTGATGCGTCCGTCCTCGAGAGCGTCGACGGTGGCGCTGAACTTCTCCGTCAACGTGAACGCGTCGCCGAGTTCTTTCTGGACGGTGAGGTCGTGCGTCTTCGTCGCCACCCCGATTTCGAGAGCCACGGATCGGACGGGCATCTCGCGCTCCCGAGAGACGCGGGAACTCGAGCGGTTGCCCTGGGCCAGCGCGATCTCCATCACCTCGGCTCGCCAACGAATCAGCACCGCCTGCAGCCGGGCCACTTCCTGCGTGGCGGCTCGGATATCGGCGATGAGACGGCGGAGGCGCTCGCCCTCACCATGCCCGGGGTCCGCCAGAGAGGGCGGCGGAAGAAGATCGGTCATGTGTCCAAATTAGAAACTATGTTCGAATAAGTCCAGGGAAGTCACCCCTTGTTCGGCGGAGATCACCCGCTGGCGCGCACTGCCCCGTGGCGAGAACGCGGTGCATGCCCGCCAAGCCACCCCGCCAAGTTCCCGCGAACGCGCGGCACCCCGCCCGCGCTGGCGCCGCGCCAGCTCCTCGCCCTGCGAACGCGCGGCACTGCTCCCCGCCAGCGCCCTGCCCTGCGGATGCCCGCCGGTGCCTGCGCCCTGTCCTGCGAAGGCCCGCTCGCTCCAGCGCCCTGTCCTGCGAAGGCCCGCCCCCGCCAGCGCCCTGTCCTGCGAAGGCCCGCCCCCGCCACCCCCTACAGCTCCTCGCCCCGCCAGGGCGCTCGTCACCCCTCCAGAATCTCCAACGCCGCCATCGCCGCGTTCTGCCCGCCGATCCCGCTCACCGCGCCTCCGCGCTGGGCGCTCGACCCGCACAGCAGCACGCGTGAGTGTGCCGTCGATACGCCCCATCGAGTGGCAGGAGTGTCAGCGGGGGTGGAAAGCCACGGCCACGACAACCCACCGTGGAAGATGTCTCCGCCGACCATGTTCAGCGACTCCTCGAGGTCGGCGGTGGTGCGCGCCTCGATGCACAGGCGCCCGTCCGGCGCCCGCAGGATGCAATCGCGCAGCGGCTCGTCGAGCACCGCATCGAGCGAGTGCTGCGCGGCCGCCAGAAGGCGTGCGGCGGCTGCGACGGGGTCGGCGTCGTCGATGAGGCGGTGGGGCACGTGGAGTCCGAAGAGCGTCAGCGTCTGCGCTCCACTGGCGCGCAGCTCCTCCCCGAGGATCGACGGGTCGGTCAACGAGTGACAGTAGATCTCCAGGGGCAGCGGGTCGGGCAGCACTCCGCCCGTCGCTGCCACGAAGGCGGAGTCGAGCTGCGTCATGGTCTCGTTGACGTGGAACGTCCCCGCGAACGCCGCCTCGGGCGACACGGAACGATCGCGAAGCCGCGGCAGTCGCGACAGCAGCATGTTGACCTTGACCTGCGCCCCCTCGGGTTCGTCGACCGCGGTGGGGGCGCCTCCGGCCGTCAACAAGCGCCCGAGCACCGCTTGCCCCACACCGCTGAGCACGAGCGAGCCGTAGTACACCTCCGGTCGATCGGTCACGCCGTGCACCTCGCCGTCGGGTGAGACGGAGATCACGTCGACGCCCGTGACGATCTCGGCCCCGGCTTCGCGTGCTGCCCGCTCGAGCTCGGCCGTGACGGCTCCCATTCCACCCACCGGAACGTCCCAGTGCCCGGTCTCGCCCCCGATGACGTGGTAGAGGAAGCACCGGTTCTGCGCGAGCGACGGATCGTCCGACGACGCGAACGTGCCGATGAGCCCATCGGTCAGGGCGATTCCGCGGACGAGATCGCTCTCCAACGACGAGCGCAGAAGATCGCCGAGCGGACGCGAGGTCAGCGCCGACCACAGCGCGTCGTCTCCCAGCCGCTCGCGAACCTCGTCCTCCGTCGGCAGAGGTTCGGTCATGGTGGGGAACACCGCGCGACCGAGGGGCGCCAGGCGCTCTCCGAACGCCGCGTACCGTGCCGCTTCGTCGGTGTCGCCGAGGGTCCGGGTGAACGAGTCGGCGGTGGCCGCGGCATCCTGAGTGTCGATCAGGATGCCGCGCGACGGATCCGCGGGATCGGGGGTGTAGGAGGAGTAACGCCGACGCCGCAGCTCGATCCGCAGACCGAGATCGTCGATGATCTTCGGCGGCAGCAGGCTCACGAGGTAGGAGTATCGGGACACGCGGGCATCGATCCCCGCCCAGGGTCTCTCCGACACGGCGGCTCCGCCGACGGCATCCGATCGCTCCAGAACCACCACCGATCGCCCGGCCCGGGCGAGATAGGCCGCGGCGACGAGGGCGTTGTGCCCTCCTCCCACGATGACGACGTCGTACCGGCGAGTTTCCGAAGCGGTCATGTCTCCACGCTAACGACGACGGCGGATTCGACGCAGGGGGTGGCGCAGTAGCGTGGATGCCATGACTCTCGCCGCGGAACTGCTCGACATCGCCACCCGCATCGCCCGAGAGGCCGGCGGCCTCGCGCTGCGTCGCCGCCAGGAGGGGGTGACGGTCGCGGCCACGAAGTCGGCCGCCGCCGACATCGTCACCGCCGCCGATCGCGAGGTGGAGGCGTTCGTCCGCGCGGAGCTGGAGCGTGTGCGCCCCGGTGACGGCTTCTTCGGCGAGGAGTCCGCCGCGACCGAGAGCTCGACCGGCATCACGTGGGTCGTCGACCCGATCGACGGCACCGTCAACTACGCGTACGGCATCCCGGCGTGGGCCGTCAGCATCGCCGCGGTCGAGGGTCCGGCCGACCCCGCGGAATGGGTCGCGCTCGCCGGGGTCGTCTACAACCCCGTCACGGACGAGCTGTTCCGCGCCTCGCGCGGCGGGGGAGCGTGGCTCGGCGAACAGCGCCTCGTGGTCACCGGCGACGTCGGGGAGGCGGGGGGACTCGTCGCGACCGGCTTCGGGTACGACCCCGCCACGCACGCGCCGACCCTGGCGCAGCTCACCAAGGTCATGCCCGTCGCGCGCGACGTGCGCCGGATCGGTTCCGCCGCGCTCGACCTCGCCTCGGTCGCCGCCGGTCGGATGGATGCTTACTACGAGAAGGGCACGAACCCGTGGGACCACGCGGCGGGCGTCCTGCTCGTCGAGGAGGCGGGAGGGGTGCTCGGTGGTGCTCCGGGCGGGCGTCCGGGCAAGGGGATGGTCATCGCCGCGGGGGCCGAGTTCTTCCCGCGCCTGGAGGAATTGCTCGACTACGACAGGTGAGACTGGGCAGGCGCTCATGACATTCTCAGTCCCGTCGGGTTAGTCTGTTTACCCGATCGTTATTTTCGCGACCCGAACCAGCGGAAATGGCAAAAGCCCTGAAAGCCCGAAGCCGTCGCGCCTGCGACACGACACGAGAGCCATCGCGCGTTGCCGTCAGAAGCCCCAGAGACTGAGCCCGCCCGCACCCGGCGATCCAGTCGACCCACCGCCGTGCCCGCCTCCACCCCGCAGCTCACGCGGGCCGAGATGCGCCGTCGCACCACCCCGGCCGTCCTGGATGAGTCGACTCCGGATGCCGTCACCCCCACCGATCCCGCCCCGGTCGATGCCGATGTGGCCGCCCAGTCCGCCATGGTCGAGCAGGTCGCCGCCGCCGTCGTCGAGACGGTCATCGCCGCGACGATCGAGCCGACGCTCCCTCCCCGTCGCCGTTCCGCCCGCACGCCCGATGCGGCTCCCGCGGCCGAGCAGCGCTCCGCCGAGGCCGACGAGCGCTTCACCGGCGCCGGCGTCGAGGTCTTGGCATCCGACTCCTCCTCCACCGACTCGAACGCCGACGCTCTCGCGGTCACGGTCGTCGACGAGCGGACGTCTGAAGAGGGCGATATCGCCGTCATCCTGCAGAGCGCCGAGCCGGCGACCGGGACGACCCCCGTTGCGCTGCCGACCTCGCCCATCACTCTTCCTTCGACGCGTCGCACCCGTCGTCGCCCCGAGGCGGTCGTCGCCCCGGACGACGCCGCGAGGCTCGACGCCGCGGTCACTCCCGAGACGACCGCGAAGCCCGCGGCCGCCACGAAGCCCGAACCCGCTCAGGACGCTCCCGCCGGCTCCGCTTTCGGACCCGCTGCCGACGCGCACACCGAAGCTGACGAGTTCGAGGCCGCTGCCCGCCTGTTCGCCTTCACCGGTGAGACGCCCGTGCAGTCGGCACCGAAGGTCGCCGCCCCCGCCGAGCCCGTGACCCAGGGGCTCCCCGCGGCTGCCGCCGCCCGCACGCGCCGTAACGGCCGCCGGATCGCGGCCACGTCGTTCTCCGTCGGTGTCATGGGCCTGGTCGGCCTGATGACGGTCGGCATGACGATGCCCGTGAGCGCGCTGGCCTCGGCCAGCGGCACGTCGAGCGTCACCGCGACCGACACCCAGCCGGCGACCGTCTCGCTCGCCGCGGGTGCTCCCGCGGGTGGCGATGTCGACAGCACGCAGGGCATCCAGGCCTATGTGGCCCCCGCCGAGTCGCAGGCCGCGGTCGTCGACCGCTCGGACGGCTACGCGGCGTCGACCTACACGCAGATGGCCATCGACTCGGGCATCAAGTACCCCTCGAACTTCTACGTCAACAACCCGAACTCGCCCATCCAGTGGCCTTTCGCGGTCGGCGTGTCGATCTCGTACGGCTTCGGCATGCGCGACGGGGGCTTCCACGAGGGTGCCGACTTCGTTCCCGGCGAGGGAGCGCCCGTCCAGGCGATCGCCGACGGCACCGTCCGCATCGCGACCGAGCAGGGCGGGGCCTTCGGCGTCACCGTGCTCATCGATCACGAGATCGACGGAGAGCTCGTCTCCAGTCGTTACGGACACATGCAGTACGGCTCGCTCCAGGTCACCCCGGGCGAGCACGTGCACGTCGGCCAGTTCCTCGGACGCACCGGTAACACCGGCCGCTCGTTCGGTGCTCACACGCACGTCGAGATCCTGCAGAACGGCACCACGCCGATCGACCCGATCCCGTGGCTGCGGCAGCACGCGGGAGGTTGACCGATTGGGGGATCGGGCCTCGGCTCTGATATCCTCTTCTAGTTGCCCGGAGCGATCCGGGTACGCCCCGATAGCTCAGTGGCAGAGCACTTCCAT
>JARBUN010000023.1 GCA_029239635.1 Microbacterium sp.
ACCCCGAAGTCCGTGATCGCGACATCGAAGAAGCGGGTGATCGGCGTGGCCTCGCCGAGCCACGCCCCGACCGCGTCGGTGTTGTCGCGCGGACGCAGCGCGACGACGCCGTCGACGACCTCGAGACCCGACAGCGCCTCGGCCGTGGTGCGGGCGGCGGCGCGTGTCTCGTCGGGGGCAGCGGGTGCCGCGCCGAGACGAGCGCCGAGCCCGGTGTCACCGGCCGAGACGTCGACGGCCAGCACGGGGTCGTCCCGCCGCGCGGCGATCGCCCGGGTGAGGTGGTGCGCGACCGTGCTGGTACCCGCGCCGGGAGAGAGCGACAGCACGCCGACGCGACGCGTCGTCGACAGACCGCCGCGGATCGCGGCATCCCAGGAGGTCAGTTCGACGCGCCCGTTCGCTCCGCTGCCGAACACCGCGGTGGCGAGGGCGCGGGCGTCGAGCACCGTCACGAGCGACCGCCGAACATCGCCAGCAGATCGGCGTAGACCCCGAGGGCCCCGACCAGCAGCGGCAGGAGGGAGATGACGGCCAGGGTCTCGATGACGTTGCCCACTCCGCGCAGGCGGGCGCGCACGTGCGGGCGCGGGCGGACGAGGACGAGCGTGGCGATGACGGCGGCGCCCACGACGGCTGCGGCCGTGCCGACCCAGGCACGGTCGCCCGAGAGGAGGACCGTCAGCGCGGACGCCGCGATGACTCCGGCCGCAGCCCACAGGAGCCAGCCCTGTGACCGGAGAGGGAACGCGCGGGTGCGGAGCGCCGCCGTGAGGAAGAGGGCGAGGGCGAGCAGCTCGGTCCAGATGGTGCCGGAGAGCGCGAGCACGACGCCGGTCACCCCGATGACCGAGGCGGTGGCCGCGACGCTCCACGTCAGAGCGGCGTAGGCCTCGTCGATCGCGGAGAACGCGCGGGCACGGGTCGGTGGCGATCCGTCCGCGGCGCGCTGGTCGAGATCGGTGAGTCCCGCGGCCGCGAGGGCGATCCAGGGGAGGGGTCCGGTCGCGAAGGCCGCGACGACGCCCGTGATCGCGGCGGCCGAGACGACGTCCACTCGCGCCAGCACGAGACCCAGGAGGAGCGAGCCGAGCACCGCGCCGACGGCGCCGCCCGCGGCGGCTCCGCGTCGGCGGTGTGCCACGCCCACGGCCAGGATGACGGCGGTCGAGCCGACGGCGATCGCGGCCGCGATCCCGGCGACGAGCGCGGCCGTGTCGGGATACCGTGCGGCCCCGAGAGCCGCCGCGGTCGCGCCGCCCACCGGCAGGGCCAGACCCGCGGCGGCCGCCCCCACGCACACGGACAGGCGGCGAAGGCCCCCGAGACCAAGCGCCGTGGTCACCCCGAGCAGGAACAGGGCGACGCCGAGGAGGCTGAACGCTCCGATCGCCGGCTCGCTCCACGGGGCCATCCCGCCGGCGAGAGCGAAAGCAGCGGCGATCCCCACCGATCCGGCCACGGCGCGCGAGCGCTCGTCCCACCGGTCGGGGCGGGCGTCGTGCGCGTCGGCGGCGGCGTCGGTGACGTCGATCACCACGGGCGGCGGGGGTGCGGCATCCAGTCGCACGAGTCGGACGAGCGACCCGTCGACGAGGTCGAGCTGCTGGGGCGTGAGAGCGATGTCGATCTGCTCCCCGTCGGGGGCGACGACGGCGAGCGGGCGCGCGACGGTTCCCGCGGTCTCGCCCAGCAGGTCGAGCAGGCGCGGAACGGCCGCCCCGAGGGGCTCGGCGCTGGGGACGACGACCTCGACTCGGCGCTGCGCGCCCGCCACGGTCACGCGGGTGTAGATGCTCACGGGGTCTTGGCTCCGGTCGGGGTGGGGACGGACGACGGGGTCTGCGCGGGCGACGGGCTCTGCACGGTGGACGAGGTCTGCGCGCGCTCGCTGAGCAGCTGCGACACGAACGACACCCCGACGCACGCCGCGCACGCGACCGCGGCGATGACGATCGTGCCCATCAGCCGCTTGGCGTGGTCGTTCACGGTGCGACGTTCGCCGATGTGGCCGTACAGGAGGGCCGATCCCAGCCGCATGCGCTGGATCTTCGCCTGCTCGATGAGTACCGCGTCGCGCTGGTCGGGCATCAGTGGCCTGCCTCTCGGATCGTGAGGACGCGGTCGCCGATTTCCAGCGTCACGGTACCGGGCACGGGGGTGCGCTGGTGGGCGAGAAGGGGGGTCGGCGCACCCGCGCCGCGCACGAAGGTCCCGTTGGTGGAGCCCAGGTCGGTGACCCAGACCTGCCGGCCGTCCCACTCGAAGCGCACGTGCGACTTCGACAGGGTGCGCGACATGTCGGCCCAGCGGTACACCTGAGCGGGGGCGTCGGGGGGTGCGACCGGGTCGCGCCCGAGCACGAGCGCGGAGTCGAGCGACAGTCGCTCTCCCGAGTCGAGCGCGAGCGTCGGCACCATCCCGCGCCGGGGGCGCACGGATGCCGGGGCTCCCTCACCCGCCTCGGGAAAGGCGAAGGCGGCGATGGCGGGAGCGAACGGGTCGCGGCCGCGCCGAAGGTCGTATGCGCCCAACGCTCCGCTGACGAGCGCCGGGAGAGCGCGGCGTCCGGCCGCGGCTCCGGTCGACCGACGGACGAAGCGGATGTCGACGGTCGCGGCTCCGAGCGTTCGTCCCGTGCGGCCGAGCAGCCAGGCCGCCACCCCGAGCAGGACCAGGGCGATCACGACGAGGATCGCCCCCGGGGCGGGAAGCCCGGCGACGGCGACCGCGATGCCGGCGGCGAGGACGGCGAGGGGCATCACGACATCGAGCGCCACGGCACCGATGACCTTGGCCGCGCTCGCGCGCTCGGTGAACACGAGCGGATCGACGTCGGCCAGTCGCGAAGCCTCGTTCGTGGTCATGCCGCCTCCCTGGACATCGACCAATACTTTATTCGGGTCCCCCACCCGGCCCGCGGGGCTTGATCACGCGAGGGAAAAGCCCCGTGGCACGACGACGGCGCCGGACGCGAACGTCCGGCGCCGGGTCTCGAGAGTCAGCCGATGGATTCGACGGCGGCGCGGGCCTTGCCCAGTGCCGTCTGCGCGGCTTCGTCGTTGCGCTCGAGCGAGGAGCGCAGGGTCTGGATGATGCCGCGGACCTCGGCGGCGGCGTTCTTCCAGCGCACTTCCTTGCCGTGGTAGTCCTCGGACACGCCGTCCGCCGCGTAGTCGGCCATCGCCGCCTGCACGTCTTTGTCGCGCTGGTCGATGAGCGCCTCGAGCTGCGCTGCGACGCGGTTGAAGTTGTCTTGGGCGTTCTGCGAGGCCGCGACCGAGTAGTCGCGACGATCTGCTTGGTTCACCATGCGTACGTCTCCTTCTCTCAGCGGGCGCCGAAGCGCGCGGCGTCGAACGACGATCCGGACTCGAGGCTCGTGGTCTCGTCGACCATCGCCGACTCGCCCTCCTGGAACGAGCGATCCATGCCGGCGATACCGGTGAGGACACCGTCGAGCGAGAGCTTGAGCTCGGCCGAGATCTCGTCGGTGCGGGACTTGAAACGGTCGAAGGCCGCACGCCCGGCGCCCTGGAACTGTCCTTCGAGAGGCTCTGCGGCCTCGAAGAGCTGGCGGACGAGCAGAGAAAGCTCGTCGCTCGAGCCCGATGTTGCCTTGCTCAGCACACCCAGTGTGCTGGAGCCCATTGCGAACTTCACGAGAGACCACCCTTCGGTCGTGAAACGGGGATGACGAACGAGACGACACTAATCACGTCGGAGCGAGCGGGGAAGCCGTTGCGGAGGACTCTCCCCAAACCCTCATCTTGTGCAGGAGGAGTCAGGACGCCTTCTCGCGGGCCGCCGCCTTGGCCGCGCGCTTGAATTCGCGCACCTTGGTCAGCGACTCGGGGCTCGTGATGTCGGCGACCGAGCGGAACGATCCGTCCTCCCCATAGGGAGCGGCGGCGTCGCGCCAGCCCGTGCCCGAGAACCCGCGCTGTTTGCCGAGGAGCGCCAGGAAGATCTTCGCCTTCTGCTCGCCGAAACCCGGGAGGGCCTTCAGGCGCTTCAGAACCGTCGCACCGTCGGGGTCGTCCCGCGTCCAGATCGCGGCGGCATCCCCACCCCAGTCCTGCTCGATCGCGGCGCAGAGGGCCTGCACCCGTTTGGCCATCGATCCCGGGTAGCGGTGCACCGCCGGTGTCTGAGAGAAGGCGGCGGCGAACGCCTCGGGGTCCTCGTGCGCGATGGTCGCGGCATCCATCGATCCGGTGCGTTCCTGGATCTTCAACGGCCCCGCGAACGCGGTCTCCATGGCGACCTGCTGGTCGAGGAGCATTCCGATCAGCAGTGCGAGCGGATTGCTCGAGAGCAGATCGTCGGCGGCGGGGTCGTCCGTGATGCGCAGGCTCATGCGTCCATTCTCGCGCTCACCGCCCCCGTTCACTCCGGCTCGTTCCCCTCCGGCTCGTTCCCCTCCGGCTCGGCGATCCACTTCTGCGCGAAGGGCACGGCATCCAGAGCGTCCAGGTCGGCGGTGACCTCGGTGAGCTGCTTCTCGAAGTGCTCGACGTCTCCGGCCGGGAGGCGCTTCACGAGCGAGCCGTCGGCCCGCCGGATGACGACCTCGCTCACCGAAGGGGCGTCGGTGCCGGCGTCGAACAGCCCCATCACCACGGTCGCCGCCCAGCGCAGGCCGTTGCCGGAGCGCTTCTCACCCGCGACGCGGTACACCTCGGATGCGGGAGTGCTCATGGCATCCATCCTGCCCGACGGGGGTGCCCGCTTCGACGCGGACCCCCGTGACGGCGCGAGGATCAGGGACGAAGGGAGGGCGGATGCCGCGAGCAGGTCCTCCGCTCGCCCCCGGTCCTCCGCCGGTCACGGCCTCCCATCCCCACAGTCGCATTCCCACACGCGCAGCCGCCGAGAGGAGTTTCGGCGACGGGAGGACGGATGCCTCAGCCGCGGTCCTCCGCTCCCGGAATCCCCTCCGCAGCCCGGTGCCCCGCGCTCCGAGACTGCGCAACCCCGTGCCCGCGCCCCGCGACTCCGTAGCCCGGTGCCCCTGCGCCCGGCGACTCCGCAGCCCCCGGGAGGAGTTTCGGCGACGGGAGGACGGATGCCTCGGCCGCGGTCCTCCGCTCCCGGAATCCCCTCCCCAGCCCGGTGCCCCGCAGCCGCTCAGGCCCCGCGGCGGGTGAGCCCGCGTCGGAATCCCCGCAGCAGCCCGGTGCCCCGCAGGCGCCCGAGCCCCGCGACGCGTCAGCCCGCGTCGGCGACCGGGCGCTCGACGGAGGTGGCGGAATCCGCGACCTCGATGCCGAACAGGGCCGACAGGGCGTCGACGTACTCGTCGGCGCGGCCGGCCTCGGCGAGCTCGTGCGCGCGGGTGGTGGGGGTGTGCAGCAGCACGCCGACGAGGTGACGCAGGGCCTGCTCGGTCTGTCCGCCCTCGTCGCCGCGGGCGCGGACGCGCGCCACCTCGGCGTCGAGCACGCCGAAGACGTGCGCGCGCAGGGCGACGACCGCGGGCGTGATGTTCTTGCGTTCCCCCACCGACACGAAGCGGCGTGCGGCGTCGCGGACGAGGTCGCGCGCGGCATCCGTCGCCTGAAGCTCCTCGAGCGGGGCGTGCAGGCGGATGGTCTCGAGGTCGAGCAGGTCGACGCCGGGCACGGTGGCCACGTCGGGGTCGACGTTGCGGGGGAGGCCCAGGTCGATCACCAGGCGCCGGCCGGAGTGGTCGACGGGGCACCCGCTCGTGGCGGGGGCAGCGGCCTCGACGGCGGTGCGGCCCGCGGCGTAGGTGGCGGCGCTCACGACGTGGTGCTCGCTCGTCGTGCACGTGATCACGAGGTCGGCGTGGACGACGGCGGTGGGGAAGGTCTCGGCGGACACCGCGCGCAGGCCGTGCTTCGCGGCGAACTTCGCGGCGCGGCCCGAGGGCGAGTGCACCGAGATGTCTTCGGCGCCCTGGTCGCGGAGCGCGGCGACGGTGGCCGCGGCGTAGGCGCCCGTGCCGACGAGCAGGACGCGCTGCGTCGACCAGTCGGCGATGCGGCTGCTCGCGAGTTCGAGTCCGAGCCGCACGAGCGAGCGTCCGGCGCGACCGATCGCGGTGGAGTTCTTCACGCCCCGCTGCGCTTCGGACGCGCGCTGGAACAGGCGCTCGAGCTCGGCCGAGGTGCTGCCCTGCTGGCGCGATTCGGTGAGCGCGCGACGCACCTGACCGGCGATCTCGCCCTCGCCGACGACGACGGATTCGAGTCCGGATGCCACGGCGAACAGGTGCTCCGCGACCTCGCTGCCGCCGAGCACGGTGTAGGAGCCCTCGAGCTCGCGGGCGGGAACGCCCGTGGCGGCCTCGATCGCGGAGAGCGTGGCCTCGACGCCGAGGGCGACACCCGCGGTGACCGGCTCGTCCATGTCGATGTACGCCTCGAAGCGGTTGCAGGTCGCGACGACGACCGCTCCCTGCACGCACTCACCGTGCTCGGTGATGAGAGGGGCGACCGGGGTGCTGGGTACGCTGAGTCGCTCGAGGAGCTCGAAGGACGCGGTCTTGTGACTCGCGCTGACGCACAGCAGCACCCGCTCATTCTACGCCCGGGTCTCGAGACCTCGCCGGAACGGCCGCTCGACGTCGAGGCATCCCCTGTTCGCCCCCGTGCCGAATGGGAGAATGGATGCCATGGCCACCCCCGATGCCCCCCTTCTCCGTGCCCTTCGCGGCGACCGTCCCGAACGGCAGCCCGTCTGGTTCATGCGGCAGGCGGGGCGCTCGCTTCCCGAGTACCGCGAGCTGCGCGTGGGGACCCGCATGCTCGACGCGTGCCTCACCCCGCACCTCGCGGCCGAGATCACGCTGCAGCCGATCCGCCGACACGGAGTGGATGCCGCCATCTTCTTCAGCGACATCGTGGTGCCGTTGCGCCTGGCCGGGGTCGACGTCGTCATCGAGCCCGGTCGCGGACCCGTCTTCGCCGACCCGGTGCGCACGGCCGACGACGTGGCGCGCATCACGGCGATCGACCCGGCCGACGTGGCCGCGGCGGCGGAGCCGGTGCGCGAGGCCGCCCGACTGGTGACCGCCGAGCTCGACGACGCCGTGCCGCTGATCGGGTTCGCGGGGGCGCCGTTCACCCTCGCGGCCTACCTCGTCGAGGGGGGCCCGTCGAAAGAGCACCTCCGGGCACGCGGCATGATGCACGCCGACCCCGACTCGTGGCACCGCCTCGCGGGCTGGCTGTCGCGCGTCTCCCGCGCGTTCCTCGACGCGCAGATCGAGGGCGGGGCTCAAGCGGTGCAGCTGTTCGACTCGTGGGCGGGCTCCCTCTCGCCGGCGACGTTCCGCGAGTTCATCGCCCCGCACTCGCACGCCGCCCTCGAGGGCATCGAGGTGCCGCGCATCCACTTCGGCGTCGGGACCGGCGCGTTCCTCGACGACATGCGCCTGGGCGGCCTCGCCGACGTGGTCGGTGTGGACTGGCGGATGCCGCTGGACGAAGCCGCAGCGATCGTCGGGCCCGACGTGACGCTCCAGGGCAACCTCGACCCGGCCCTGCTCGGAGCCCCCTGGCCCGTGCTCGCCGCCCACGTCGACGACGTGCTCGCGCGCGGACGCGCGGCCCGGGCGCACATCCTGAACCTCGGCCACGGCGTCCCGCCCGACACCGACCCCGACGTGCTGACCCGGATCGTCGCCCACGCGCACGGAGAGCTCGAGTCCGGGGCGCGGGCATGAGCGAGCCGCTCGATCGTCTCGCGCGCCAGGCGTCCGAGACGCACGTCGTCGTCGCCGGCGGCGGGATCGCGGGCCTCGTCGCCGCGCGGGAGTGCGCCAAGGTGGGGCTGCGCGTCACGGTGCTCGAGGCATCCGACGCGTTCGGCGGCGTCGTCCGCTCGGCGGAGGTCGGCGGGCTCCTCCTCGACGTCGGGGCCGAGAGCTTCGCGACGCGCGGCGGCGTCGTGAGCGCCCTGCTGGCCGAGCTCGGCCTGGCCGACGCCGTCGTCTCCCCGAACCCCGCCGGCGCGTGGGTCGCGGGAGTGCCGGGGGTCGGGGCCGCTCCCCTCCCGAAGGGCGGGGTGCTCGGCATCCCGGACAATCCCTTCGCCCCCGATGTCCGCCGGATCATCGGCTGGAGGGGAACCTGGCGCGCGTACCTGGATCGCCTGCGCCCCCCGCTGACGATCGGTCACCAGCGCAGCCTCGGCACCCTCGTGCGGACGCGTATGGGAGCACGGGTGCTCGACCGGCTGGTCGCCCCGGTCACGAGCGGGGTGTATTCCGCGCGCCCCGATGACATCGACGTCGACCTCGCCGCGCCGGGCCTGAACGCCGCTCTCACGCGGACGGGCTCGCTGTCCGGCGCGGTCGCCGAGATGCGCCTCAGCCGTGCGACCGCGAAGCCCGCTGACGCTCCGGCCTCCGACGTCCCGGTCCCGACGGAGGCGGCACGACGACCCGCTCCCGGGGGAGCGGTGCAGGGCATCGCGGGCGGGATGTCGCGCCTCGTCGACGCTCTGGTCGCCGAGCTCACGGAGTTCGGCGTCGACCTGCGCGCCGAGGTCTCGGTCGAGGCGCTCCACCCCGCGGGTGCGGGCTGGAACGTCGCGACCTCGGACGACGCCGACCCCCTCGCCGCGGATGCCGTGATCGTCGCCCTCCCGGAAAGGCCTGCCCGCGCGCTCCTCGCCCCCGTCGTCCCCGCCCTCGAGGAGGGCGATCCCGTCGCGCCGGTGGTGGAGGTCGTCACCCTCGTCGTCGACGCCCCCGCCCTCGACGCGGCCCCCCGCGGAACCGGCGTGCTGACGGTGCCCGGGAGCCACGTGGCGAAAGCGCTCACGCATTCGACGGCCAAGTGGGACTGGGTCCGGGATGCCACCGCCCCCGGCGTCCACGTCGTCCGGGTCTCGTTCGGCGCCCAGGGCGAAGAGCCCGCGACCGCCGCCCTCGACGACGACGCGGCGGCCCACCTCGCCCTGTCGGAGGCGGCGGCGATGTTCGGCGTCGAGCTGCCGGCATCCACTCTCCGCGCGGCTCGTCGAGTGCGCTACGTGCAGTCCCAGCCGGCGGCGACGATCGGACGGGCGGCCGAGACGGCCGCGGCGCGCGGTGCGGTGCACGCGGTCGCGGGGCTCGGGGTGACGGGGGCCTGGGTCGCCGGCACGGGGCTCGCGCAGGTGATCCCGGACGCGCGCGCCGAGGCGGACCGCGTCCGCAGCGCGGCGCTGTGGCACCACTGACCGCTGAGCACCCGCCGAGATGTCCGGGTCTGTCAAGGCCGGATGCCGGAATCGGAATACGTGACTATCGTGAGAGTCGACCAGCACTCGATCGAGCGTGAGGAGACCCCATGAGGGGCAAAGCAGCACTCGTCGTCGGACTCGTGGCGGGCTACGTGCTCGGTGCACGCGCAGGCCGCGAACGGTACGAGCAGATCAAGACGCAGGCCGAGAAGGTCTGGGAACAGCCCGTCGTCCAGGGGCAGGTCGAGAAGGTCAAGGCCTTCGGCGTCTCCGCCCTCAAGTCCGTGCCCGGTGTGGTGTGGAAGGGCGCGAAGTCGGTCACCGGCGCCGCGGCTCAGTCGGGCAGCGTCTCCGAGCGTGCGGAGCGCGCCGGCCGCGCGGCCAAGCAGTCGGCATCCGAGGTCGCTGACGTGGTCGAGGACTCCGTCGACGACGCCAAGCAGGCGGAGAAGACCGCGACGACGCGCGCTCGCGCGTCCAAGAGCGGCACCACCCCGTCCGGGAGCTGAGGCATGACCACTCCTCGCGGGTTCCGCGATCGTTCCGACGACAGCCTCTTCACGCTGATCGGCGACATCCCCGAGCTCGTCCGCAACCTCGTGATCGCCGAGATCAACGGGGCGAAGGCCTGGGCGCAGCGCACGGCGAAAGACGCCGGGATCGGTGCGGGCTGGTTCGTCGGCGCGCTGATCGTGGTGTTCTGGGCCGTGCCGGTGTTCTTCGCGTTCGTGATCGCGCTGCTGTCGCTGTGGCTCCAGGTGTGGGCCGCGGCGCTGATCGTGTTCGGCGTGATGATCCTCGTCACCGCCGTTCTCGCCCTGCTCGGCTGGATGCGGTTCAAGAAGCTGTCCAACCGCGAGAACCCGGGTGAGGCGATCGCCGAAGACGTCCGCATCGTGAAGGAGGCCGGCAGTGAGTATTGATCGTCCCGTCCCCGTTCCCCGCACCGCGGTGCCGCTCGGCATCACCGACCCGGTGCAGTCGGCGCGCGCCGAGCTGAAGGCGGCGCTCGCCGCCCTCGAGGAGAAGGCGAACATCCCGCGTCGCGCGAGCGAGGCCGTGGATCAGAAGATCCGCGACGTGCGCGAGAGCGCGCAGCGCAACCCGGGCGCGGCGGCCGCGCTCGTGGCCGGTGTCGCGGGTCTCGTCGGCTTCGCCGTCTGGGGCATCGTCCGCGCGTACACGCGCTGAGCTTTCCCGAAGCGGCCCGTCCCCCCCCATCGGGGCGCGGGCCGCTTCGTCGTGCCAGCCCGGACGCCGTGCGCATGCCGTCGTGCGGAGTCGAGCGGGATTCGTCGTGCGGGCCCGGACGCCGTGCGGCGGGGCCACCGGCACCGCGGAACCTACGGCTCGTTCGTGAACAGCCCGTCCAGCAGGTCTTGGAAGTACTCCGGAGTCACCGCGATCGGACCCGCGTACGCGTGGTCGAAGCCGGCTATCGCGTAGAGCAGGAGCGCGACGAACAGCGCCAGCATCCCCGACATCAAGAGGTGGATCCGCAGGTTCCGCACCTCGATGAGGCCGATCAGCACCGCGTTGAGCACCGCCCCCACGCCCAGCACGATCCACAGCACGCCCGGGAGGGCGAGGTGGGTCAGCGCGATCCGGTCGCGGCGATCGTGCACGAGCTGCCGGAACTGCTCGAGGGCCTCCTGCACGTACACCACCTCGACGGCCGACGAGGGCTGCACGGCGTCGATCGCCTTCTGCATGCCCGTGATGTTGGCATCCGATTCGGCGGGCAGGCGGAGCTGCCGCTGCTCGGGCCAGTCCTCGTCGATGACGGCCCGGGTGTACTGCACGATCTGGGCCTGCAGCTCGTCCTGCTGGGGCTGCGGCAGGAGCGCCGCGGTGCGGTACAGGGACGCGAGGGACGAGGACTCCTCGAGCACGATGCCGTCGACCTCGGTGAAGTTGCCGTACGCGGCCGCGGCGATGAGCGCGAGGGTGACCCCGTAGAAGACCCCGTAGGCGCCGACCGCGTAGCTGAGGACCCGGTCCCACTCCTCACCCTGCGGAGCGACCCGGAAGACCCACTTGCGCAGCACCAGCAGGATGCCGCACGAGATCCCGACCACGAAGACGATGAACAGCGGCAGCCCCACGGCCATGGGGAAGTCGTAGAGCCACATGGGCACCCTTTCGGCGGGCGTCCCCCGACGCCGTCGGGGCACAGTATCAACCGCCGGCCCTTGCTCGCATCCCGGTGGGTGAAAAGGCTCGGGAGTGAGCCAATCGGTTTGATCGTCCGCGTGCACAAGACGAGACTGAGAGCATGTCCGACGACAGCTCCTCCATCTACACGCTCTGGGCCATCCTCCGTCGCGATCCCGAGAACCCGGTGACGGCTTCGGATGCCACCGAACTCGCCGATCTGACCGCCCTCATCGAGGCCGACGGCGTCACCGTCCGCGGCTTCTACGACGTCAGCGGTCTGCGCGCCGACGCCGACCTCATGGTCTGGCTCCACGGACCGGACCCCCAGGCCCTCCAGCGCGACCTGCGCCGCCTGCGTCGCACCGAGCTGCTCAAGAACCTCCTCCCCACCTGGAACGCCATGGGCGTGCACCGCGACGCGGAGTTCAACCGCTCGCACGTGCCCGGCTTCATGCGCGGCATCGAGCCGCAGGGGTGGCTCTGCCTCTACCCGTTCGTCCGCAGCTACGAGTGGTACCTGCTGCCCGAGGAAGAGCGCCGTGACATGCTCATCGAGCACGGCAAGAAGGGGTCGGCCTACCGCGAGGTCATCGCCAACACCGTGGCGAGCTTCGCGCTCGGCGACTACGAGTGGCTGCTGCCGCTGGAGGCGAACAAGCTGACCGACCTCGTCGACATGATGCGCGACCTCCGCTATACCGAGGCCCGTCGGCACGTGCGCGAAGAGGTGCCGTTCTACACCGGCCGCTTGGTCACGCTGGACGAGATCCCCGAGATCCTCCAGTGACCGCCCCCCTGCGTCTCGGCACCCGGCGCAGCGCGCTGGCACTGGCGCAGTCGCAGATGGTGGCCGACGCGGTCGCCGCAGCGTCCGGTCGTGCGGTCGAGCTCGTGCCGATCGTGTCGGAGGGCGACGTCAACCGTGCGTCCCTTTCGCAGCTCGGGGGGCGCGGGGTGTTCGCGAACGGACTGCGCGAAGCGCTCGCGGCCGGGCGCTGCGACTTCCTCGTGCACTCGCTGAAAGACCTTCCCACCGCCCAGCCGGAGGGGCTCGTCATCGCGGCGACGCCCCCGCGCGAAGACGCCCGCGACGTCGTGATCACGCGCGACGGCACGCCCTTGCACGCCCTCGCACAGGGCGCCCGGGTGGGCACCGGATCACCGCGCCGCATCGCGCAGGCGCTGCGTCACAATCCGCGCCTCGACATCCGCGACATCCGCGGCAACGTCGACTCGCGTCTCGCGCGCGTCCGCGACGGAGAACTGGATGCCGTCATCCTCGCCGCCGCGGGCCTCTCGCGCCTGGGCGGGGAGCTGGGTGGCCTGCGGGCCGAGCCGCTCGGCCTCGCGGAGTGGCCGACCGCTCCCGGGCAGGGGTCGCTCGCGGTCGAGACGCGCACCGACATCGACGCCGACACCCTCGCCGCGCTGTCGGCGCTGGACGACGAAGACACGCGCGCCGCGATCACGGCCGAGCGCACGGTCCTGTCGGTCCTGGATGCCGGATGCCACGCCCCCGTCGGCACGCACGCGTCGATCGTCGACGGCGATCTACGGCTGCGCGCTGTCGTCTACGCCCTCGACGGGGCGCACCGCATCGGTGTCGACCGGACCGTGCGCGTCCAGCCCGTACGGGGGGAGTCCGGAGGCGTCGAGCGCGTTCTCATCGAGCCGGGGCGCGTCGAGCAGGGGTATGCTCGGGAAACGGGCAGTGGCAATGGAGCGGGTGCTGCCGACGACGGGGGTCTCATCGCGCGGGCAGCGCGGATAGGCCGCGAAGCCGCGCGTCGGTTGCTCGAACGTGGGGCGGCCGACTTGGTACCACGAGAGTCGACCACATGAATGAAGGCCACTGGCACACGCCGACCACCTCGACCGGCAGCGTGCCCAAACCGCTCGCCGGCCGCCGCGTGCTCGTGCCGCGCGGTGGTCCCTGGGGAGACGGGGTCGCGGCGAGTCTGCGCCAACGCGGGGCCGTTCCGGTCATCGCACCCCTCATCAACTTCGCGCCCACGAACGACCAGGCGACGCTCGAGAAGGCGCTCGCGGATCTGGCAGCCGGCGCGTTCGACTGGCTGACGCTCACGAGCGCGACCACCGTCGACGTGCTCTACGCCTACCGGGCCGAGATCCCCGCCGAGACGAAGGTCGCCGTCGTCGGTGAGACGACCGCCGCGGCGATGCAGGCCGTCGGCTATCGCGTCGACCTCGTCCCCGAGCGCGACAACTCCGCCCAGGGCATGGCCGAACAGATGATCGACCTCGAATCCGAGCCGCGCAAAGTGCTGACGCTCCGGAGTGAGATCGCCAAGCCCGTCCTCACGCGCCTGCTGATCGAGGCGGGTCACGATGTCCGCAGCGTCGTGGCGTATCGCACGGTCGGCGTGCCGGTGACCGAGAAGATCGCCGGCGACGTGCACTCGGGGCGGATCAACGCGATCCTGGTGACCAGCGGCTCGGTCGCCGAACAGGTCGTCGCGCAGTTCCCCGAGATCCCGGAATCCACCGTCATCGCGGCCATCGGTCCCCGCACCGCCAAGGATGCCAAGCGCGCGGGCCTCAGCGTCGACGTCGTCGCCGAGAAGCAGACCGTCGAATCGCTGATCGAGGCCGTCGCGCGCTTCCCCCTCGCCCCCGACGAATCGACCTCATGAGTTTTCCCGAGTACCGCCCGCGGCGCCTGCGCCGCACTCCCGCCGTCCGCCGCCTCGCCCGCGAGACGCACCTCGTGCCCTCGCAGCTCGTGCTGCCGATGTTCGTGCGCGAGGGCATCACCGAGCCGAGCCCGATCGGCTCGATGCCGGGCGTCGTGCAGCACTCGATGGACTCGCTCCGCCGCGCTGTCGCCGAGGCCGCCGAGCAGCGCATCGGCGGGGTCATGCTCTTCGGCGTGCCCGAGGTGCGCGACGCCGTGGGGTCCGGGGCCGACGACCCGAACGGCATCCTGAACCGCGCCACCGAGGCCGTCGTGGCCGAGGTCGGCGACGCGCTCGTCGTGCAGACCGACCTGTGCCTCGACGAGTTCACCGACCACGGGCACTGCGGCGTCCTGCAGCCCGACGGCGCCGTCGACAACGACGCCACGCTCGAGCGCTACACGGCGATGGGCCTCGCCCAGGCGCGCGCGGGCTCCGCGATGCTCGGGCTGTCCGGAATGATGGACGGCCAGGTCGGTGCGGTGCGCGACGCGCTGGATGCCGAGGGCTTCACCGACACGCTGATCCTCGCGTACTCGGCCAAGTACGCCGGGGCCTTCTACGGTCCCTTCCGCGAGGCCGTCGACTCGCAGCTGAAGGGCGACCGCCGCTCGTACCAGCTCGACCCCGGCAACGGCCGCGAGGGCGTGCGCGAGGCGCTGCTCGACGTCGAAGAGGGTGCCGACGTCGTCATGGTCAAGCCGGCCCTCCCGTACCTCGACGTGCTCGCCGACGTGAAGGCCTCGGTCGACGTCCCCGTGTGGGCGTACCAGGTCTCGGGCGAGTACGCGATGGTCGAGGCCGCCGCGGCCCACGGCTGGATCGATCGCCGCGGTGCGATCCTCGAGAGCCTGCTCGGTATCCGTCGCGCGGGCGCCGACGCGATCCTCACGTACTGGGCGCTCGAGGCCGCGCGCTGGCTGCGCGCCGAGCTCTGAGATCCCGCCCGCCGACCCTCGCCTGAGAAGCGGCCGGGTTCGGCCTCGTTCGCGCGCCCGCCCGGAAGAATGGATGCCATGACCGATCTCAACGACCAGTGGTTCGCCCGCGCCAAGGACGTCATCCCCGGCGGCGTGAACTCACCCGTCCGGGCGTACGGCTCGGTCGGCGGCACCCCCCGGTTCGTGCAGTCGGCCTCTGGCCCCCGGATCACGGATGCCGCGGGTCGCGAGTACGTCGACCTCGTCGCCTCGTGGGGGCCGGCGCTCCTCGGGCACGCGCATCCCGAGGTTGTCGAGGCGGTGCGGGAGGCGGCATCCCGAGGTCTGTCTTTCGGTGCGCCGACGGGCGCCGAGGTGGAGCTCGCCGACCTCATCGCCGGCCGCGTGCAGGTCGGCGACCTGCGGCCCGTCGAGAAGGTGCGCCTGGTGTCGACCGGCACCGAGGCGACGATGACGGCGATCCGTCTGGCCCGCGGTGTGACGGGCCGCGACCTGCTCATCAAGTTCGCCGGGCACTACCACGGTCACTCCGACGGCCTGCTGGCGGCCGCCGGATCGGGCGTCGCCACCCTCGCCCTGCCCGGCTCGGCGGGTGTGCCCGCGCCGATCGCCGCGCAGACGCTCGTGCTGCCCTACAACGACCTCGACGCCGTGCGTGAGGCGTTCGCCGTGCACGGCGACAACATCGCCGCGATCATTGTCGAGGCGGCCTCCGCCAACATGGGCGTCGTGCCGCCGCTGCCCGGCTTCAACGCCGCGATCGCCGACATCGCGCACGGTCACGGTGCGCTGCTGATCATGGACGAGGTGCTCACCGGCTTCCGCGTGCACCCGGCCGGTTTCTGGGGCCTGCAGGCGTCTCAGGGCGAGACGTACGTGCCCGACATCCTCACGTTCGGCAAGGTCGTCGGCGGAGGGATGCCGCTGGCCGCCCTCGGCGGTCGCGCCGACGTCATGGACCACCTCGCCCCCCTCGGGCCCGTGTACCAGGCCGGCACCCTCTCCGGGAACCCGCTGTCGGTCGCCGCCGGCCTGGCGACGCTGCGGCTCGCGACGCCCGAGGTGTACGCCGCGGTCGACGCCGCGGCGATCCGGGTCGCCGATGCGCTCGACGCCGCGCTGACCGCCGAGGGCGTCGTGCACGCCGTCCCGCGTGCCGGTTCGCTGTTCGGCGTCGCGTTCCTGCCCGAGGTGCCGCGCGACTACGCCACGGCGCTCACGCAGCAGTCGTACCGCTACGCGCCCTTCTTCCACGCGATGCTGGATGCCGGTGTCTCACTGCCCCCGAGCGTGTTCGAGGCGTGGTTCCTCACCGCCGCGCACGACGACGCGGCGCTCGAGCAGGTCCTCGACGCGCTGCCCGCTGCCGCGAAGGCCGCGGCCGAGGCGCTGGATCCCACGCTGCTCGCGCAGTAGACAGGATCTCATCCCCGCGGGGGAGGGACATCGTCCTTCCTGACGATGTGGGGGAGCGGCGCTGTCGCGAGGCTGGGACCATGATCGTGATCCCGCTTCTCGTCGTCCTGTCGCTGGCGCTCGCCGTGGTGGTCATCGCGGCTCTCGCGCTGGCGCGCCGACCGGCGCTCGTGCTTCCGGGGCGGGTCGGCATGCGGCACCCGCGCCGCCGCCGTGCGACGTGGCGACCGCTCGGGGCCGTGTCGTCCTGACCTCCGGCCGGCGGAGCATCCCGGCGCGGGGTGGCGCTTCCCCTGACGTCGTCCGGGAACGCCCGGTGCACGGCTCGGCGTGGCCACCGGCGCGCCCGGCGCGTCACCGGAATGGAAGACTGGACCGATGGAGTCTTCCGCCCCTCGCGTCGTGGTCCTCGCCGGTGGAGTCGGAGGGGCGAAGTTCACCCTCGGGGTGCGCGCCGCGCTCCGTCGACTCGGTGCGCCGGAGGCCACCGTGGTCGTCAACACCGGCGACGACCTCTGGCTGTCCGGGGTGCGGCTGCAGCCCGACGTCGACTCGATCACCTACGCGCTCGCCGGGGTCAACGACACCGAGCGCGGGTGGGGACGCGCGGGCGACACCGAGCGTGTCAACGAGGAGCTGCAGGCCTGGGGCGCCGGCTGGCCCTGGTTCACTCTCGGCGACCTCGACCTCGGCACGCACCTCGCCCGTACCGGCTGGCTGAGGGACGGTCTCACCCCGACCCAGGTCCTGGCTCGAATGGCGGAGCGCTGGCCGCTCGGCATCCGGCTCCTCCCCATGACCGACAGCGAGGTCGACACCCACGTGCTGCTCGAGGACGGGCGGCGTCTGCACTTCCAGGAGTGGTGGACCCGCCACCGTGCGCAGCTGACTCCGCGCGCCTTCGAGAACCCCGGGATCGGGGACGCCACGCCCGCACCGGGCGTCGCGGAGGCGATCGCGGAGGCCGACGTGGTGCTGCTGGCGCCGTCGAACCCCGTCGTGTCGATCGGTCCGATCCTCGCGGTTCCGGGCGTGCGGGCGGCGCTGCGTGCGACGTCGGCGCGCGTGGTCGGCGTCTCCCCCATCATCAGCGGGCGGGTCGTGCGCGGGATGGCCGATGTCTGCCTGACCGCGATCGGCGTCGAGACCTCGGCCGCCGCCGTGGCGCGGCACTACGGCGCGCGCTCGGCGGATGGGGTGCTGGATGCCTGGCTGCTGGCGGAGGAGGACGTCGCCGCCGCGGGCGAGGTGGAGGCGGCCGGTATCCGACCGGTGGTCACGCCGCTGTGGATGCGCGACGAGGAGACGTCGGCGGCGATCGCGGAGACGGCGCTCGGGGCCTGAGCGGGTGTGTATCTGTCAGAGATCGTCGAACGTTTCTCCGCCGTCCCGGACCGACCGTTCGTCGCTCAAAGCTTCGCGGAGGGCACGAGCCGAGGGATACCCCGCGGCGCGGGCGAGAGCGGCGAGCGAGATCGACGGATGCCGCGCGCGCACTCTCTGGGCGAGGACCAGTCGCTCGCGCTGCAGCGTCGAGCGGGGTGACAGCCCGCGCTGACGAAATAGCCGCGTGAGATACGATCGCGAAACGCCGAGGCTGTCGGCTACGCCGCGTACGGTGAGTTCCGGGTCGGCTGCGCCGACGTGAATCAGGGACAGTGCTTTCTCCACGAGGACGTCGCCCGGCGAGGACAGCGGTTCGGAGGAGGTCGACCACTCGACCCGAAGCGCATCGACGAGCGCCTCGATTGCCATGCTGGCGAGAGTGCTGACTCGGGGCGCGAGCGCTGCGTCAGCGTTCAATATCGCGTTGACCATACCGACGACGCTCAACCAAATGGGAGGGGCGACGTCGTGGGTACGAGAATGTTCTCCCGGCCGCCCGTCTGATCCACGTCGGATGTCGTCGATCTCGATCTCGATGCGGGCCGTCGGTGCCGTGCTGCGGACGGTGAGGGGGACACCGGGGGTCGGGAAGAACACCGACGGGGGTCCGATGGTTCGCTCGCGGGACGACTCGCCTCGCAGCGTCAGCGAACCGTCCACCTGCAGCCAGACGAGGGTTCGCCGCGGGGTCCGGGCGGGCAGAGCTTCAAACTGAAACGGCGTGTGCCACACCCGGCGTATGGTCATCGCCGACGAGACCGCTTCGTCCGCGAACATTCGCGCGCCTTCGGCCGAGGAGCCGGTCATCCTCCACCCGTGCGCGCGCATCCAGTCGTCGACGTCGATGCCTTGCAGGCGAGAACGCCTTGCGGCGTGCAAGTGCGTACCCCCGTCCCGTCCCGCGGGGGGGGGGGAAGAGAAGCGTTCATATCGATGACGAGGTCGTTGGCGGAAGAGCATGTTTAGCTTCGATTCCTTTTGAGGGTTTCGGCGCCCGTGCAGGGCTACTTCATCCCTGCGGTCCGGACAATCACCCGCGCCGGGGCGACGACGGTCAAAGTTCCGAACGCGACGCGAGAGGGAACCAAGAGTGGTGTCCGGGGTCGTGTCCCGTGGAATCTGATCCCCGACAACGGCCGCTGCACTGCAGCAGTCCAACGAAAGGACGGAAGATTGACACGCGAAGAACCTGCCACCATCCAGGCCACCGGTCCTAGCAGACGCACAATCATCGCGGGGGCTGCCTGGAGCGTCCCCGTCATTGCAATGATGTCGACGTCACCAGCGTTCGCGAACTCGCTCAACGCCGTGGTCTCGCTGACGCTCGCGACGGGCGCCTATCTTCCGACCTCGGGAGCCACGGGCGTGACGGTCAGGGTCGTCGACAGTCAGAACAAGCCGCTCGCCGGAGCGTCCGTCTCACTGACGGGTCCGTCGTCCGCGGTGTTTGCCACCCCAACGGGCACCACGGACGGATCCGGGTCGTTTTCGACCACCGTCGACCTCCGCACCCCTTGGGCCACTCCGGGATCTGCGGTCACCCTGACCGCTACCGGGGCCGGAGCGACGGGAACCACGGGGCCGGTTCTCACCGGGGCGAATCTCCTCGCGCTGGGGGCAGCGTACGGTTCTTCGCCCGCGCAGGCCGAGAAGGTCTTCCCCTCTCCAGTCATCCAGGCCCTTTCAAGCCTCAACTTTTCGGTCGTCTTGCTGGAGAACGGCTCGGTGTGGACCTCGGGCAAGAACAATTCGGGTCAGCTCGGCAACGGCACGACGACGGACCGATCCACGTGGGGCGTTGTTCCTGGATTGGCGGACGTGAAGCAGATCAGCGCCGGCCGCGACGGTGTCTACGCCCGTCTCGCGGATGGCACCGTCCGGGCGTGGGGTGCGAACGACGCGGGCCAGATCGGAGACGGGACGACGACGGTGCGCCTCGTGCCGACTACGGTGAGCGGCGTGTCGGGCGTGACGCAGGTGCACGGCGGAGCGCAATCCGGGTACGCACTGCTCAGCGACGGCACCGTCAAAGCGTGGGGGTCGAACTCCGTCGGTCAGCTCGGTGACGGGACGACGACCGACCGACCGACACCGGTGATCTCCGCGGCGAGCGGTGTCGTCGCGCTGGCAGGGAGCAACCGGAGCGTTTTCGCACTGGGAAGCGACGGATCCGTGTGGGCGTGGGGTCAGAACGACCGTGGGCAGGCTGCCACCGGTTCGCTCGCATCCCCCGTGACCTCGCCGAGCGCCATACCCGGACTGTCGAGCGTGGTGCAGATCTCGGGCGGTCGCGAGTCGGGCGTCGCGTTGCTCTCAGATGGGACGGTGCGCACCTGGGGCATGAACAACCGCAGCCAACTCGGCAACGGGGCCACGACGGACTCGAGCACACCGGTGACCGTGACCGGTCTGTCCGGGGTGACGGCCGTGGCGAGTGCCGGACTTTCTGTCTTCGCCCTGAGGAACGATCACTCCATCGCCGCATGGGGTGCCAACGACGGTGGCCGCCTCGGAGACGGGACGACGGCGGATCGATCCACTCCCGTGACCGTTCAGGGTCTGGGGTCGCAAGTCGTCGCACATCTGATGGAGTCGAACGGGCAGTCGAACGCCGTGTTCTTCGTCGTGGGGCAGCAGTCGCTCGCCGTCACCGCCGCTCCGTCGCTGCTCGCGGCGGGCTCCGACGCCTCCATCGTCGCGACGGTCACGGCCACCGGGGTCGGAGTCGCCGGAAAGACCGTGTCGTTCGCGAGCACGAACGGTGCGTCCCTCAGCTCGACGTCAGGACCGTCGGACTCGGCAGGTCGGGTTTCGACCATCCTTACGCCCTCGCCGTGGACCACACCCGGCAGTACCGTTCTCGTGTCCGCGATCAGTGATGCGGGAGAAGCGCGGCAGGCACTCACCGTGACCGGCAGCAATGTGCTGGGCGTCGGCGGGGCATACGGCGGTGGACTCAAGCAGACCGAGCGCGTCTTCCCCTCGCCTGTCGTCGAGGCGATGTCCGGTCAGGGGTTCAGCGTCGTCCGTCTGCAAGATGGAACGGTCTGGACGGTGGGTGAGAACGGACTGGGTCAACTCGGCGACGGCACGACGACGACCCGCACCACCTGGGCTGCCGTACCCGGGGTCTCGGGCGTCGTGGGTATCGCCGTCGGCATCCAGCACGTCCTTGCGCTCACCTCCGACGGGTCCGTCTGGGCATGGGGCGATGGCGATTCCGGCCAGATCGGCGACGGGTCGACCGGAGGGCGCACGTCCCCCGTTCGCGTCCCGAACATCTCCGCCATCACGCAGGTGCAGGCGGGTGGCACGAACAGCTACGCGCTGAAGTCCGACGGAACTGTCTGGGCATGGGGCTACAACCACATCGGCCAGTTGGGAAACGGAACCGCTCAGGCTGCGGCAAGTCCCTCTCCGACGCAGGTGCAGAACATCTCCACGGGGTCTGTCCTGCTGAGCGCGAACTGGACGATCTTCGTCCAGCTCCACGACGGGTCTTACGTCGCGTGGGGCCAGAACGATCATGGCCAGATCGGCGACGGCACCACGACAGACCGTCACCTGCCAACCGCCGCACTGACGGGCATGACGAACATCAAGAAGCTCACGTTCGGTCGTGCCAGTGGTTACGCCCTGCTGAACGACGGCACCGTGTCGGCCTGGGGCATGAACGAGCACGGCCAGTGCGGCAACGGCACGACAACAGATGTCCTCACCCCTGCCGCGGTGACGGGTCTGTCGAACGTGAAGGACGTCATCGGGGCCGGCCGTAACGGGTTCGCCCTCCTCAACGACGGCACGCTGAAAGCGTGGGGATGGAACGCCCAGGGTCAAACCGGTGATGGGAGCTCCGGCAATGATCGACTGACCCCCGTCTCCGTCGTCGTCCCCGCCGAGGCGAGTTCGCTGGCGCTCCTCCCCGGAAACAAGCAGGACCACTCGGTGTTCATCGGAGCTGCGTTCGCCGAGGTGAGCGGCTCCAACCTGGCGCTCACGGCGACGGCAACGGCGAGCTCGACGTTCAGCTTCCGTGCGCCGAGCTTTGTGAACGACGGCAATCCGAGCACTCGGTGGGCGAGCGACTACAACTCGGCGACACCCGACAACCAGTGGCTCCTCCTCGATTTTGGAGGTCAGCGGCAGCTCTCGCGCGTTGTGATCAAGTGGGAGGCCGCCTCCGCCAAGGAGTACGTCGTGGAGCTGTCGAGCGACGGGGCCACGTGGAGCGCGATCTACTCGACCAGCACGGGCGCCGGGGGGAATGTCGATATCCCGTTCGCCACGACAAGCGCGCGGTACATCCGTATGACGGGAACTAAGCGCAACACCTCGGCCGGGTACTCCATCTGGGAACTCGAGGCATACGCCTGACCTTCACGGGGGTGAAGGGGTGGCGGGGCCGTCGCGCGGCCTCGCCACCCTTGCTTCGTCAGGGGGGAGACGGTCGGTGGATCTGAGCAGACGGTGGCGTACCGCAAGGAATTCACGGCTCAAGGCGGTGGCAGACGGGTCGCGTTACGGCGGGAAGGCTCGGGGAGCGTTGGGCTCAGGCGGCGGTATCCCGTGCGGCCCGGAGGACGGCCGCGGTCCGCGGGCCGACGCCGAGGGCGACCGCTTCGGCCAGCTGCGCCGCGGTGTCGACGTCGCGGCGCAGGGTCGACTCTCGCGGCACCGCGAGGTCGGTGCAGCCGAGCAGCCGGTGGCGGGCCGCGGAGTCGGCGCCGAACGCGGAGACCCACACCGCGCCCGGTCGGGCGGTGACGAGGGTCGAGCCGGTGCCCTCGGCATCCGGGACCAGGCCTCGTTCGACCTCGCCGGCGAGCGTCAGCGCGGTATCGAGATCGCGCGAGGTGAGTGACGGCAGGTCGCCCAGGAGCGCGGCGCGGGGAGCGCTCACGCCCGCCGCGTCGGCTCCGAGCGCGATCGCCGCATCGAGGCCGCGAACCTCCCCCTCGGCGAGGACGTCGACCGCGGGCCATTGCGCGAGCTGCGCGCGCACCTCGGCGTCGTCGGTCACCACGAGCACGCGCCGGACGCGGGCGGTGGCCGCGGCCGCGGCGATCGTGTCGAGCGCGATCGCGCGAGCCAGGGCCTCGCGGTCCGACGTCACGGCGGTCAACCGCGTCTTACCGAGCGCGGCGGGCTTGACCGGCACGATGACGGTCCAGCCGTCACGGATCTCGGGAGTGCTCATCGCATCCATTGTGTGCAGAACTCCGGAGTTATCCGCTCAGGGGTAGCGGTTTCGGCGGAAATGGGGCACGTGCCGTCGATTCCTCAGGAGTTCGGCGCGTTTCGGCCGGGCCCGCACGCCGTCCGAGCGCCCGGCGACCCGACCGAGACGGCCCGCGCGATGCCCGGAATCAGGCGAAGCGCTTGCGGAGGCGGGGGAGGATCTCCTCGCCGTACATCCGCAGGAACTCCTCCTGGTCGTGACCCGGGTCGTGGAACACGAGGTGACGGAAGCCGAGGTCGACGTAGGTCGCGATGCGCTCCACGTGCTCGTCGGGGTCGGTCGAAACGATGAAGCGGGATGCCGCGCGCTCGATCGGCAGCTCGTTCGCGAGGCGCTGCATCTCGATGGGGTCGTGGACGCTCATCTTCTCTTCGGCGGTGAGCGCGAGGGGAGCCCAGAAACGGGTCTTCTCGAGCGCGGTGTCGTGGTCGGGGTGGTACGACACCTTCACCTCCATGAGCGTGTCGACGTCGTCCCGGGTACGGCCGGCCTTTGACAGTCCGTCGTCGAGCGCGGGGAGGAGCTTCTCGGTGTACAGCTCGGGGTCTTTGCCGCTCGTGGTGATGTAGCCCTCGGCGATACGGCCCGCGAGACGCGTCGCCGCGGGACCGGAGGCGCCGATGTAGATCGGCACCTTCTGCTCGGGGCGGTCGTAGATCGTGGCATCCTTCACCGAGTAGTAGGTGCCCTCGTAGGTGACCCGCTCGCCGGCCCACAGCTCGTTGATGATCGTGATCGCCTCCTTGAGGCGCTGGAACCGCTCGGGCGCCTCCGGCCACTCGAGGCCCAGGGTCACCTCGTTGAGGGCCTCGCCCGTGCCGACGCCGAGGACGACGCGGCCCGGGTACATCACACCGAGGGTGGCGAAGACCTGGGCGATGACCCCCGGGTGGTAGCGGAAGGTCGGGGTGAGCACGCTCGTGCCGATGATCACGCGTTCGGTGCGGGCGCCGAGGGCGCCGAGCCAGGGGAGGGCGTTGGGGGCGTGGCCGCCGTCGTGCATCCACGGCTGGAGGTGGTCGGAGAGGAAGACGGAGTCGAAGCCCATCTCCTCGGCCAGCACACCGAAGTCGAGCAGTTCGTTCGGCCCGAACTGCTCGCTCGAGGCCTTGTAGTGGCTTCGGCGGGCTCGGCCACCGGGGAGCCGACGGACGGAACGAACTCGGACCCGTCGGTGCCGACGAGGCGCTCGTGGAACGCTCGCACCGTGCCGGGCCAGAGCAGGGTCAGCCGGTCCGACCGGTCGTCGACGTACCAGTTGCGGCATCCTCCGGTCAGCCAGGGGGTGGATGCCGCGGCGGCGGCGATCTCTTCCGTGTACGCCGCTTCGGCCTCGGGGCGGACGCGCAGCGTCCGGTCGGGGCGGCGG
>JARBUN010000120.1 GCA_029239635.1 Microbacterium sp.
CCCACCTTCATGCGGGTCTCTTTGCGGATGAGGTGGTGGTGCACCGCCGCGAGCATGAGCAGCGACGGGATGGGCGCCAGATCCTTGTTCGAGTCGCGGTCGCTGAGCACGATGAACTCGGCGCCGTCCTCGATGGCCTGGTCGACCTCGCTGCACATCTGCGTGAGCCGCTTCTGCAGTCCCTTGTGTCCCGCTTCGACCCGGTAGAGACCACGGATCGTGACCGACGACCGACCCCGGAGAGCGGTGTCGATGTGCTGGATCTTCGCGAGCTCGTCGTTGTCGATGACGGGGAAGTCGAGCGTGACGGTGCGCGTGTGCTCCGGACCCCAGTCGAGCAGGTTGCGCTCGGGGCCCAGCCCCAACGACAGCGAGGTGACGACCTCTTCGCGGATGGAGTCCAGCGGCGGGTTGGTCACCTGGGCGAACTGCTGCGAGAAGTAGTCGAACAGCAGGCGCGGGCGGTCGCTGAGCACGGCGACGGGGGCATCGCTGCCCATCGCGCCGAGCGGTTCGGCACCCGCCTGGCCCATCGGGGTGAGCAGCAGACGGACTTCCTCCTCGGTGTAGCCGAACGTGCGCTGACGACGCGTGATGGACGCGATCGGGTGCACGATGTGCTCGCGTTCGGGGAGCTCGCTGAGCTTCACCCGCCCGGCGTCGACCCACTCCTGCCAGGGTTCGAGCGCGGCGAGGCTCGCCTTGATCTCCTCGTCCTCCACGATGCGGCGCTCGGCCGTGTCGACGAGGAACATACGCCCCGGCTGCAGGCGCCCGCGGCGCTTGATGCGCTCGGGGGCGAAGTCGAGCACGCCGGTCTCGGAACCGATCACGACGAGGCCGTCGGTGGTCTCGGTCCAGCGGCCCGGACGCAGACCGTTGCGGTCGAGGGTGGCGCCGACGAGCGTGCCGTCCGTGAAGATCAGAGCGGCGGGGCCGTCCCAGGGCTCCATCTGCATGGAGTGGTAGTCGTAGAAGGCGCGCAGATCGGGGTCGATCGTGGCCTGCTTCTCGTACGCCTCGGGAACCATCATCATGATGGCGTGCGGCAGGCTCCGTCCCGTCAGGGTGAGCAGCTCGAGGACCTCGTCGAAGGATGCCGAGTCGCTCGCGCCCTCGGTGCAGATGGGCAGTAGCGGGCGGACGTCGCCGATGAGCTCGGACTCCAGCTGCGACTGTCGCGCGCGCATCCAGTTGCGGTTGCCCTTGACGGTGTTGATCTCACCGTTGTGCGCGAGCATGCGCAGCGGCTGGGCGAGCGGCCACGACGGGAACGTGTTGGTCGAGTAGCGCGAGTGCACGACGGCGAGCTCAGAGGCGAAGCGCTCATCCTGCAGGTCGGGGTAGAACGGCTCGAGCTGGAGCGTGGTGACCATGCCCTTGTAGCCGAGCGTGCGGCTCGACAGCGACACGAAGTACGCGTTGAGCTCGTGGCGGGCACGCTTGCGCAGGCGGTAGACGCGCCGGTCGAGGGCGATCCCCGACAGCGCGGGCTGGTCGCCCACGGCCGGACGCGAGAGGAACAGCTGCTCGAACGCAGGGCGCGCCTCGAAAGCGAGCTTGCCGAGGTTGTCGGGCTCCGTCGGGACCTCGCGCCAGCCGAGCACCTCGAGGTTCTCGTGGCGCGCGATCTCTTCGATGCCCGCCTTCATCGCGGCACGCTCGTCGTGTCCGAGGGGAAGGAAGACCATCCCCGCGGCGTACTCCCCCACCGGCGGCAGGTCGAAGTCCGCGACCGCGCGGAGGAAGGCATCCGGCATCTGGGTGAGGATGCCGGCACCGTCGCCCGTGCCGGCGTCGGAGCCGATGGCGCCGCGGTGCTCGAGGTTGCGCAGAGCGGTCAGGGCCAGGTCGACGATGTCGTGCCCGGCCTCGCCGCGGAGAGTCGCGACCATGGCGAGGCCACAGGCGTCTTTCTCGAACGACGGATCGTACATTCCCTGTCGGGCCGGGAATGAGCCTCCGACGGTGTCGGAGCGCAGGCTGGAAGCCATATCAACCGTCCTCACGTTGATGCTTCGAATGGGACGACGTCGGCCCAGAGGTTAGTTCGTGGCGGGGCTGCTTGTGGCGCTGGTGCCGACGGTGTCGCTCGTCGCGGGCGGCTCGCTCACGTCGACGAAGTCAGAGGGGTCGGTTGAGTCTACAGCCCCCGGAGCCTTCGATTCGCGCCCCGGTGCATAGGGGGACGGCTCGAGGCCGTGGTGGCGTCGCGACTGGACGATGAAGATGACCAGACCGAGCACCACGCCGAAGATCGCGGCCCACACGTTCGTGCGGAGTCCGAGGATGATGTCGCTGGGGTCGACGCGGATCGACTCCCACACGATGCGTCCGGCGCTGTACCACACGAGGTAGATCGCGAACTGCTTGCCCCACTGCAGGGTGAAGCGCTTTCCGACGTACAGGATCACGGCGGCACCCAGCAGGTTCCAGATGACCTCGTACAGGAAGGTGGGGTGGAACAACGTCCCGGCGGGGAGTCCGACGGGGATCGCCGGGTTGCCCGGGCCGATCTCCAGGCCCCACGGCAGGTCGGTGGGCTGGCCGAACAGCTCCTGGTTGAACCAGTTGCCGAACCGACCCATCGCCTGGGCGATGATGAGGCCCGGAGCAAGGGCGTCGGCGAAGGTCCAGAACCGGATGCCGCTCCACTTGCAGCCGAGGATCGCGCCGACGGCACCGCCGATGAGGGCGCCGTAGATCGCGATGCCGCCCTCCCAGATGGCCCAGACGGAGCCGGGCTGGGTGATGTTCCAGGGGTTGGATCCGGGCCCGAAGTAGAAGCCCGCGTGGGTGGCTACGTGGTAGATGCGGGCGACGATGATGGCCAGCGGCACCGCCAGGAGGCAGATGTCGATGACGACCCACTTCTCGGCTCCGCGACGCGTCAGACGCGCGTTCGTGAGCAGCAACGCCACGATGATGCCCGCGACGATGCACAGGGCATAGAAGTGGATGCGGAGCGGACCGAGATCGACGTAGGAGATCGTCGGGCTCGGGATGCTGGCGAGCACGCCGGAGGCGGCGCTCGAGAGGGCGAACGTCATGCGAAAGAGTCTAGGCGCGCCGCGCGGTGCCCGCGGACAGCTCCCGCGCGAGGGTGGACAGACCCTCGACCCCACCGTCGCGCAGAGCCTTCACCAGGGCGGTTCCGACGATCGCGCCGTCGGCGTACTCGACGACACCGGCGACCTGGGCCGCGTTGGAGATCCCGATGCCGACGCACGCGTGGGCGGCGCCGTGCGCGCGCAGGCGCTCGACGAGACGGCGGGCGGCGGCATCCAGCTGGTCCCGCTCCCCCGTGATCCCCATTGTGGAGACGGTGTACACGAAGCCCGTGGACGCGCCCACGATCATCGCGAGACGTTCGTCGCTCGACGTCGGGGCGGCGAGGAAGACGCGGTCGAGGCCGGTTCGTTCGCTCGTCGCGATCCACGCCGATGCGGCGTCGGGTGTGATGTCGGGCGTGATGAGCCCCGCTCCCCCGGCCGCCACGAGCTCGTCCGCGTAACGATCGACCCCGTACTGTTCGACGAGGTTCCAGTACGTCATGACGAGGATGGGCACCTCGGTGCGCGCCGTGACCTCACGGATGATCGTGAAGAGGTCGCGCATCCGGAAGCCGTTGGCGAGCGCGGTCTGCGTCGCCTCCTGGATGACGAGGCCGTCCATGACCGGATCGCTGTAGGGGGGCCCGAGCTCGATCACGTCGGCACCGGCCTCGGCCAGCGCGAGGATCGCCTGGATGCTCGTGGCGACGTCGGGGAAACCCGCGGGGAGATACGCGACGAACGCTCCGCGGCCTTCGGCGTGAGCGGCCTCGATCGCCGCCGAGACGCGCGAGGTCACAGCTCGACTCCCGCGCCGCTCGCGGCATCCGGAGCCGGCGTCACATCCACCGGTGAGCCGTCCGCCGACGCCACAGCCGCGGCGGCCGTCGTCTGCGCGGCGCTCGGCTCTTGGGGCGCGTGCTCCGCGTCGTAGAGGTCGAAGTAGCGGGCTGCGGTGTCCATGTCTTTATCGCCCCGACCGGAGAGGTTGACGGCGATGACGGCATCCGGCCCCAGCTCGCGACCGATGCGCAGGGCTCCCGCCAGGGCGTGGGCCGACTCGATCGCGGGGATGATGCCCTCGGTGCGCGACAGCAACCGGAGGGCCTGCATGGCCTCGTCGTCGGTCGCGGGGATGTACTGCGCACGGCCGATGTCGGCCAGCCACGCGTGCTCGGGTCCGACGCCCGGGTAGTCCAGACCCGCCGAGATCGAGTGCGACTCGGTGGTCTGGCCGTCTTCGTCCTGCAGAACGTAGGTACGGGCGCCGTGCAGGACGCCCGGACGACCGCGCTCGATGGATGCCGCGTGCTTCGGCGTGTCGACGCCGTCACCGGCCGCCTCGACGCCGTAGAGGGCGACGCCCTCGTCGTCGAGGAACGCGTCGAACATGCCGATCGCGTTCGATCCGCCGCCGACGCAGGCAAAGACCGCGTCCGGGAGGCGACCGAGGCGCTCGAGGAACTCGGCGCGGGTCTCTTCCCCGATGATCTTCTGGAAGTCGCGGACCATCGCGGGGAACGGGTGCGGGCCCGCGGCGGTGCCGAAGATGTAGTTGGTCGTCTCGACGGAGGCGACCCAGTCGCGGTAGGCCTCGTTGATCGCGTCCTTCAGGGTGCGCGAACCGGTCGTCACGGGAATGACCTCGGCGCCGAGCAGGCGCATGCGGGCGACGTTCAGCGCCTGACGCTCGGTGTCGACCTCGCCCATGTAGACGACGCAGTCCAGGCCGAAGAGGGCCGCGGCCGTCGCGGTGGCGACGCCGTGCTGGCCGGCTCCGGTCTCGGCGATGACGCGGGTCTTGCCGAGCCGCTTGGTGAGCAGCGCCTGACCGAGCACGTTGTTGATCTTGTGCGACCCGGCCATCGCCGACTCGTACACGGCGGTCAACTCGTCGATCGCGGCGATGAGCGACTCGGGCATGTACCGGCCGCCGAAGTCGCCGAAGAACGGCCCCTTCTGGTCGCGCAGGCTGGTGGTCATGACGTCTCCTGGAGGAACGCGCGGAGCGTGGCGACGGGGTCGCCGGTGACGAGGGCTTCGCCCACGAGCACCACATCGGCGCCCGCCGCGCGGTAGTGGGCCACGTCGGCGGGGGCGAGCACCGCCGACTCGGCGATCTTGACGGCGTCGGCCGGGAACCGGTCGGCGAGCGAGCCGAAGAGGTCGCGGTCGAGTTCGAAGGTCGAGAGGTTGCGGGCGTTGACGCCGATGAGCTTGGCACCGAGGTCGGTGGCACGCTCCAGCTCGTCTCCCGAATGGGTCTCGACGAGGGCGGTCATGCCGAGGTCGGTGACGAGGCCGTAGAGCTCGGTGAGCGTCTTCTGGTCGAGGGCGGCCACGATCAGGAGGACGAGGTCGGCTCCCGAGGCGCGGGCTTCGAGCACCTGGTACGGCGTGGCGATGAAGTCCTTGCGCAGCACGGGCACGCTGACCGCGGCTCGGACGGCCTCGAGGTCGGCGAGGCTGCCCTTGAACTTGCGGCCCTCGGTGAGGACGGAGATCGCGGACGCTCCGCCCTCCTCGTAGAGGCGGGCCTGCCGGGCGGGATCGGGGATCGCCGCGAGGTCGCCGCGCGAGGGGCTTGCACGCTTGACCTCGGCGATGATCTTGACCCGATCGGCGGGAGCGAGCATGGCGAGCGCGTCCCGCGCGGGCGTCTGCGCGAGGGCGTCGCGCTCCACCTCCGCGAGAGGACGCGTCTCGGCGCGCTTCTCTGCGTCTTCTACCGCCCCGGCCGTGAGATCGGCCAGCACAGTCAGTGGGCCTTCGCGCTGGTCTTCGAGCCGTTCGCGCCGTAACCGGCCTTGCCCATGGCCCAGCCGACGATCGCGCCGACGACCAGCAGACCCACCGACGCCCAGACGAGCACGGGCATGTCGAGCCAGAAGAACAGCGTTCCGAGCGTGAACGCGAGCAGCATGATGATCACGGCCGTCCAGGCGGCGGGCGAGTGTCCGTGGCCGGGATCACCGATGGGGTTGCTCATGGGGCTCCTTACAGTCGCGCGCGAGCGCAGGGGAAAGCGTGAGGCCAGTCTATCGAAGCCGGAGCGGGGTGCCGGTGCGGTCATCTCGATGTCGCGCGACCACGACCCGGCCGGCAAGTGCTCGCGGCACTCGGAAATGCTCGCAGCTAGCGTTTCCGAGCGCACGGAGCGTTCATCAGGGCGATGCCAGCGGGCGCTGGACGGTGCGATGAGGGGCGCGGGTCGAGGGGGTCAGGCCGTCGGGTCATCGCCGCGGGAGAGGTCGTCCCACGAGTCGATCGCGTCGTGCGGGCGCGAGGATTCGCCGGACGCGGCGGCGGTCTGGTACTTGCGGCCCGCGCTCGAGCCCCAGCGTCGAGCGGTCACGAGGGTGAAGACCGCGGCGGCGGCGAGCACGACCTGGGCCAGCAGCGTGATCGTGGGCCACGGGGTCAGGGCGAGGCCCGCGACGAGGTCGCCGACGGCATCCACTCCCGAGATCCCGGTCGCCTCGGTGACGGTCGCTGCGGTGGCCGACACAGGGGTGGAGAAGACGATCTGCGCGGCGCCGAAGCCGATGAGCGCCGCGATGCCGAGACCGAGCGCGCCGAAGACGTACCGGACGATCGGCCCGGCGATCGACAGCGCGGCGCCGAGGGCCAGGGCGGCCAGGCTCAGCGGCGTGAGCACGGGGAGCGCGTCGGAGCCGGGCACCGCGAGGGTCTGCTGCGCGCCGTCGTTGAGGGTCACGTCGATCCAGGTCTGCGTCGAGCCGATCACACCGATCGCTCCGGCGAGGAGCATCGCGACGACGGCCAGCGAGCGGGGACGCCGCATCAGCGCTCCCCCACGACCGGGTGCAGGTCGTCGGCGTCGAAGCAGGTGTGGTCGCCCGTGTGGCACGCGGCGCCGACCTGATCGACCTCGATCAGCAGGGTGTCGCCGTCGCAGTCCAGGCGCGCGCCCTTCACGATCTGGATGTGCCCGGAGGTGTCGCCTTTGCGCCAGTACTCCTGGCGCGAGCGGGACCAGAACGTCACGCGGCCGGTGGTGAGCGTGCGGTTCAGGGCCTCGGCATCCATCCACCCGACCATGAGCACCTCGCGCGAGTCGAACTGCTGGATCACCGCGGCCACCAGGCCGTCGGCGTCGTACTTCACCCGGTCGACGCTCATCGGCGTACCTCGATCCCTTCGGCGGACATGGCGTCCTTCACCTGTCCCACGGTCAGCTGACCGGAGTGGAACACGGATGCCGCGAGCACCGCGTCGGCGCCGGCCTGGATCGCGGGGGCGAAGTGTTCGAGGGCTCCCGCGCCTCCGGAGGCGATGACCGGCACCGCCGCGACCTGGCGCATGAGACGGACGAGCTCCAGATCGAAGCCCTGCTTCGTGCCGTCGGCGTCGATCGAGTTGACCAGCAGCTCTCCGGCTCCGCGCTCGACCGCCTCGCGCGCCCACTCGAGGGCGTCGAGGGTGGTCTCGGTGCGGCCGCCGTGCGTGGTGACGACGAAGCCGGAGGGAGTGGATGCCGCGCGCTTGACGTCGAGCGAGAGCACGATCACCTGCGCGCCGAAGCGGTCGGCGATCTCATCGATCAGGGCCGGGCGCGCGATCGCGGCGGAGTTCACGCCGATCTTGTCGGCGCCGACCGCCAGGAGACGAGCGACGTCGTCGCTCGAGCGGACTCCCCCGCCGACGGTGAGCGGGATGAAGACCTGCTCGGCCGTGCGACGGACGACGTCGTACGTCGTCGAGCGCTCGTCGACGGTGGCGGTGACGTCGAGGAACGTGACCTCGTCGGCGCCCTGGTCGAAGTAGAGCTTCGCGAGCTCGACAGGGTCGCCCATGTCGCGCAGGTCGAGGAAGTTCACGCCCTTCACGACGCGGCCTCCCGCGACGTCGAGGCACGGGATGACGCGACGCGCGAGGGTCATCAGAGCCTCGCGGCGAGGATCTCGGTGACGAGGATCGCGCGCGCGCCGATCGCATAGAGCTCGTCCATGACGCGGTTGACGTCGCGTCGGGGGCTCATCACGCGGACGGCCACCCACTCGGGGTCGCGCAGCGGCGAGATCGTCGGGGACTCCAGGCCCGGGGCCACGGCGATCGCCTGCTCGACGAGGTGGGCGGGCAGGTCGTAGTCGACGAGCACGTACTTGCGGGCGGCGAGGACGCCGCGCAGCCGTCGGAGGAGCGTCTCGGTGCCGGGGGCCTCCTGCGGGCCCGCGATGAGGACGGCGTCGCTCTCGAGCAGGACCGGACCGAAGATCTCGAGCCCCGCCTGCCGCAGCGTCGTGCCGGTCGAGACGACGTCGGCCACGGCATCCGCCACGTCCTGCACGTCGGTGAAGCGGCCGGGGCGACCCGCGAAGCGGAAGGTGGAGCCGGCGAAGCCGAGGGACTCCACCTCTCGCGCGCCGGGCATGCGGGCGTCGAGCAGCAGGTCGCGACCGGTGATGCCGACGTCCAGCGCGCCGGAGCCGACGTAGGTCGCGATGTCACGGGGACGCAGGTAGAAGAACTCGACCTCGTTGACGGGGTCGACCGTGTACAGGTCTTTCGAGTCGCGTCGTCCGGTGTATCCGGCCTCCGAGAGCATCTCGGCGGCGGTCTCGGCGAGCGACCCCTTGTTCGGCACGGCGATTCGCAGCATGACGGGGGCTTTCGTGTTGTGTGAGCGTGGGGAGGGCGAATGCGGCTCAGAGATGTCGGTAGACGTCTTCGAGCGACAGCCCCTTCGCGAGCATGAGGGTCTGCAGGTGGTAGAGCAGCTGCGAGATCTCCTCGGCCGCGGCCTCGTCGGACTCGTACTCGGCGGCCATCCACACCTCGGCGGCCTCTTCGACGATCTTCTTGCCGATCGCGTGCACACCGGCGTCCAGCTGAGCGACGGTGCCGGAGCCGGCGGGTCGCTCGACGGCCTTGGCGCTGAGTTCCGCGAACAGGTCGTCGAAGGTCTTCACGGTTCCAGGGTATCGGGTCGGCGGGGGTGGGGCTGTCCGCGGGGGTCGGGTGGGTGACGGGTCACCGCGCGCGTTCACGGGCGCGGCGCGCGTTCATCACGGGGTGGGGGTCCGCGCGGCCCGCACGCTCAGTGGCGGTGGCGAGCGGCGGCGGCGCGAAGCGATTGGATCGCGCGGTCCGGGTCGTCGGCGCCGAACACGGCGGAACCGGCGACGAACGTGTCGGCGCCCGCCTCGGCGGCCTGGGCGATCGTCGACTCGCCGATGCCACCATCGACCTGCAGCCAGACGGTCGAGCCGCGGCGCTTCGCTTCGTCGGCCAGGGCGCGGAGCTTCGGCATCGTCTCGGGCATGAACGACTGGCCGCCGAACCCGGGCTCGACGGTCATGACGAGAACCTGGTCGAACTCGTTCAGGGAGTCGAAGAGGTTCTCCACGGGGGTGCCGGGCTTCACGGCGACCCCGGCGCGCGCCCCGATAGACCGCAGCCGGCGGGCGAGGGCGATCGGCGACGCGGCGGCCTCGAGGTGGAAGGTGACGGATGCCGCCCCCAGTTCCGCGTAGGCCGGAGCCCAGCGGTCGGGGTCGTCGATCATCAGGTGCACATCCAGCGGCACCGGGCTCGTCTCCTGGATGCGTCCCACCATCTGCGGACCGAACGTGAGGTTGGGGACGAAGTGGTTGTCCATCACGTCGACGTGCACGAAGTCGGCACCCGCGATGCGCGCGAGCTCGGCCTCCATGTTCACGAAGTCGGCGGCGAGGATGCTCGGATTGATGCGCGGGGCGTCGGTAGGCACCCGACCATTATGTGCGGCGGTCGCCGCGCCACGTACACGGCGAGAGGTCCCGGCGGTCCGGGGTCACCGCTTGCGCAGGAGCGCGATCGACATCGCGTCGGTGCCGTGCCGGTGCGGCCACAGTTGCGCGCGGAGCGAGCCGTCCGCCTGGTCGGGGAGGTCGATCTCGTCGAGAGCCACCGACCGGACCACCGCGCGGGCGTCGAGCTCTTCGACGGCATCGCCGAGGGCCCGCTTGATCTCGGCGAGCACCCCGGAGGTCTCGGCGAGATGCGGCGAGCACGTGACATAGGCCACGACTCCTCCCGGCTTCAGCGCCTCGAACGCCGCCAGGACCAGCTCCTGCTGCAGGGCGGTCAGCTCGGGCACGTCGGACGGCGTCTTTCGCCACCGGGCCTCCGGCCGACGCCGGAGGGCGCCGATCCCCGTACAGGGCGCATCGACGAGGATGCGGTCGTACTCCCCCGGCGCCCGCGCCGCGCGGTCGCGCCCGTCCTCCTCGCTCACGTCGACGTCGAGGGGAACGGATGCCACGGCCTGACGCACCAGCCCGGCCCGGGCGGGCGCGATCTCGTTGGCGTCGAGGTGCGCGCCGTGGGCGAGGGCCTCGGCAGCCAGCAGAGCGGTCTTCCCACCGGGGCCGGCGCACAGGTCGAGCCAGCGCTCCCCCTCGCGGATCGGCACCGCACGGCTCAGGGCGAGAGCGGCCAGCTGCGATCCCTCGTCCTGCACGCGGATGCGGCCCTCGCTCGCGCGGATCAGCCCCTCGGGGTCACCTCCCCCGCGCGTGGTGAAAGCCGTGGGCGCGAAGCGCGCGGCCGCGGCGTCGGCGGGGGCCTCCGCGAGACCGGGCAGGGCGACCATCGCCACGCGCGGAGCGACGTTGTCGGCGTCGAGAAGCGCGCCGAGCTCGTCTGCCCGGCCCTCCGCAGTCAACGCGCGGCGCAGGGCCCGCACGATCCAGACGGGGTGGGAGGTCGTGACACCGATCCGCTCGTCGTCGCTGCGCGCGGCGGCGGCGATCCGGTCCATCCATTCGCCCGGGGTGTCGCGCGAGACGCGGCGCAGGACGGCGTTCACGAAGCCCGCCGCCCCCTTCCCTCCGCCGTGGCGGCGCGCCAGCTCGACGGACTCGTTCACCGCGGCATGCGAGGCGACGCGCGTGGACAGCAGCTGGTGCACCCCCAAGCGCAACGCGTCGAGCACCGCGGGGTCGATGCGGTCGACCGTGCGATCCGCGGCAGCGGCGATGATCGCGTCGTAGGTGCCGCGCCGGCGGAGGGTGCCGTACGTCAGCTCGGTCGCGAGGCCGGCGTCTTTGGCATCCAGCTTCGCCCGCACGATCGCGTGCGGCAGCAGCAGGTTGGCGTAGGCCTCGTCACCCGAGACCGCACGGAGGACCTCGTACGCGACCGCGCGCGCTCCCTGCACGCTCATGCGCCCAGCACCGGGTCGCTCGTGCGCAGGCCCCGGAACCAGTCGCCGGCGGCCATCGCGCCCTTCCCCGCGGGCTGGACGGTCTCCAGGCGCAGTGGCGTGGTGCCGGTGCCGACGATCACGTCTTTCCCGGATGCCGCGACCCGGCCCGGCGGCAGGGGCGGCGCGTCGGCGGGGGCGGCCCGCAGCACCTTGAAGCGCGCCCCGTCGAGGGTGGTGTGCGCGCCGGGCTCGGGCGTGACCCCGGCGATCCGGTGCAGGAGGGTCTCGGCATCCCGGGTGAAATCGAGGGCGCCGTCCTCGAGCGTGAGCTTGGGGGCGAGCGTCGGCTCGCCCTGCTGAGGGGTGGTCGCGGCCGTGCCGTCCGCGATGCCGTCGACCACGCGGGCGAGAAGGGGAGCGCCGATCTCGGCGAGGGCGTCGAGCACCTCAGCGCTGGTCGCCCCCGCGGGGACCTCGTAGCGCTCCTCGGCGAACACGTCGCCGGCGTCCAGGGGCGCGACGAGCTGGAACACGCTCGCCCCGGTCACGGTGTCGCCCGCGATCAGAGCGCGCTGGACGGGCGCGGCTCCCCGCCAGCGCGGCAGGAGCGAGAAGTGCAGGTTGATCCATCCGTGGCCGGGGGTCGAGAGAAGGGGCTCGCGTACGAGACCGCCGTAGGCGACGATGACCCCGAGGTCGGGTTCGAGCGCGGCGATGGCCGCGGTCGCCTCGGCGTCGAGGCGGTCCGCCTTGATGATCGGGATGCCGAGCTCGTCGGCCGCCTGAGCGACCGGGGAGGGCGTCAGCACGCGCTTGCGACCGAGGGGGGCGTCGCCGCGCGTGAGGACGGCGGCGAGCTCGTGCGGACCGGATGCCAGGGCTCGCAGTGAGGGGACGGCGACGGCGGGGGTGCCGGCGAAGACGAGGCGCATGGTTCTCCTCAGGCGGTTCGGGACGGGTGGTTCCGGATGAAGACATCGGCGCGGATCGCGGCGGACGTCGGCTGGGCGCGGGCGATGCTCACAGGTCGGGCTCGGGGATGTCGAGACGGACTCTGAGCGTACTGCGCTGTTTCGGCCCGCGATCCTTGCGGGACTTGCGGGCGCGGAGCGCATCGGCGATCACCCCGGCGCGCAGGGCTTCGGCCACCGCCTTGCCGTGCGCGTAGTCGAACCGCACGAGCGCCCGGGAGGTCGACGCATCGGGGGTCTCCGACGTGTCCACCGGACCGAGGATCGCGAGGGGGTCGAGGTCGGGCACCGTCTCGCGCAGCGACATCAGGAGGGTGTCCACGCTTCGCGAATGCCCGTCGACGCTCGCGACGCGCACGGCGGGCGGCATCCGCAGCGGCGCCCGGTCGGCGAGCTCTCCGCGGGCGTACGCCGGTTGGGTCCAGGTCGCGAGAGCGCGGGCGACGGGACCGGCGACGCCGACGAGGTGCACGGGCGCGCCGGGGGCCGCGAGAGCCGCGGCATTGGACCACCACCGCAGGCAGCTCTCGCCGATGCGGAGGGCTTCGTTCTGCAGCATGCGATCGCCGTCGAGCAGGATCACGGCCCGGTACCCGCCCCGGGCGATCGGTTCGGCGCCGCGGGTCGCGATCACGAGGGCCGGGTGCCCGTCGACCTCGGCGACCGGGTGCGCCCCGTCGGCGATGATCACGCGGGTGTTCGGGAAGGCGCGACCGAGCTCGTCGGCCGTGCGCTCACTGCCCGACGAGGCCATGCGCAGCTTGGTGGAGTGGCAGTGCCCGCACGTCCACGCGTGGGCACTGCGACCGCACCAGGCGCAGACCGGGACGGCTCCGGGCCGGGCGGCCCGCAGCGGACCCGCGCAGTGCGCGCAGCGGGCGGGACGACGGCAGTCCGCGCACACGAGGGACGGCGCATAGCCGGGGCGGGCGACCTGCACCAGCACGGGACCGTTCTGCAGCGCCTCGCGCGCCGCCGCGAACGCCGACGAGGGCACGCGCGACTGGCGCTGCTCCCCCTCGCGCGTCGCGCTCAGCACCACGCGAGGACTGGGACGCCGCGCCTGAGTGATCTCGCGCACATACCCGACGTCGACCAGGCGTTGCACGTCGGTGGTCCGGGTGTGTCCGGCGAAGATCAGGGCCGACCCCTCGAGCTCCTGACGCACGAGAGCGGCGTCGCGGGCATGCACCCCCGGGGCGAGCGGCTCGGACAGGAGCGAGTCGCCGTCGTCCCAGATGGCCACCAGACCCGTGTCGTGCGCGGGCGCGTACACGCCGGAGCGTCGGCCGACGACGATGCACGGCACGGGCGCGAGGGTGCGGAGGTACTGCCCGTAGCGGACGGGACCGGACTGGTCCGCATCGTCGCGCACGATGGCATCCGGAGTCACCAGCTCCGACAGCGCGGCCAGGAGCTGGGCCTGGTCGCGGTAGTCGGGGACCACCACGACGGCGCTCTTGCCCCGGGCCAGCGTGTGTACCGCGGCGGCGGCGAGCAGATCCGCCCACGCCCCCCGAGGCAGCTCGGCGTGCGGGTGCGGAGGCGCATCGATCGCGAGGCGCTCGCCGCGGTCGAGGGCGTCCGCCAGCCCCGGATAGGGCTGCAGGAGCGCGGCGGACCGTTCCCGGGCGGCGGGCACGACCTGCGGCGCCGCGGGCGGCGGAGCGGCGGCCCACGCCTTCTCGGCGCGGACCATTCGCTTGGGCACCGCGAGGCGCAGCACGTCGCTGACCGATCCCGCGGCCCGATCGGCCACGCGGCGTGCGAGCGTGTACAGCCGCTCCGGCAGGACCGGCATCGGCGACACGACGGCCTCGACCGAGGACAGGGGGCGTTCGGTGCCGTCGTCGGCGCGATCGCACCTCCCCCGTCCGCGCTGAGCCGAGTCCTCCGCCGACGACGCGCGGCTCCCGCCGTGCCTCGCGACGCCCGCCCGCACGGTCAGAGCCCGGCGGCCACGCGCAGCTCGTCGACGCGGTCGGTGCGCTCCCAGGTGAAGTCGGGCAGCTCGCGACCGAAGTGCCCGTAGGTCGCCGTCTGCGCGTAGATCGGGCGAAGGAGGTCGAGCTGGTCGACGATCGCCTTCGGTCGCAGATCGAACACGTCGCGGATCGCGCGGACGATCACCTCGTCGGCCACGTGCGCCGTGCCGAAGGACTCGACGTACAGCCCGACCGGGTTGGCCTTGCCGATCGCGTAGGCGACCTGCACCTCGAGCCGGTCGGCGAGACCCGCCGCGACCGCGTTCTTGGCGACCCAGCGCATCGCGTACGCGGCCGAACGGTCGACCTTGGACGGGTCTTTGCCGCTGAACGCCCCGCCGCCGTGGCGGGAGGCGAAGGGGCCGGCCGGGTTGATGTAGTACTTCACGTCGGGAAGCTCGAGCCCCGTCTCCGCGAGCACCGGATCGATGACCTCGGCCTGCACCGCCGCGCGCAGGTCCTGCTGCGAGATGTCGGGGTGGTGCTGCGTCGACAGCACGACCGAGTCGACGCTCCGCGGAGTGTGGCCGTCGTAGCCGAGCGTCACCTGCGTCTTGCCGTCGGGCCGCAGGAACGGCAGCGTGCCGTCTTTGCGGACGGATGCCAGGCGCTCGGCGATGCGGTGCGCGGTCCACGCCGCCATCGGCATGAGCTGCGGCGTCTCGTTGGTCGCGAAGCCGAACATGATGCCCTGGTCGCCCGCGCCCTGGAGGTCGCGCGGGTCGACCGAGCCCCGCTCGCGCTGCTCGAACGCCTTGTTGACGCCCGCGGCGATGTCGGACGACTGCGCGCCGATCGAGACCGAGACACCGCATGATTCGCCGTCGAACCCGGTCTCGCTCGAGGTGTACCCGATGCGGTTGACGACGTCGCGCACGATCGCGGGGATCTCGACGTAGGCGCTCGTCGACACCTCTCCGGCGACATGCACGAGTCCCGTCGTGACGAGGGTCTCGACGGCGACGCGACCGGTCGGGTCGTCGGTGAGGATCGCATCGAGGATGCTGTCCGAGATCTGGTCGCAGATCTTGTCGGGGTGTCCTTCGGTGACGGACTCGGACGTGAACAGGCGCAGGTCGGTCAAGACGACTCCGTGGGGGTGAGCGAGTGGGAACGGGCACAAGTATGCCCCGGGCGGCGGAGAGCCGCCCGGGGCATCGTCACATGTGTGAACAGATCACGTGCGAGCTGCGACTGTGGATTACTCCGCAGCGCGCAGGCGCAGCTTGTCTTCGTGGATCTCGTGCAGCGCGATGGTGAGCGGCTTGTCCTCGACGGTGGAGTCGACGAGCGGGCCCACGTTGTCGAAGAGGTTTCCCTCGTGCAGGTCGGAGTAGTAGTCGTTGATCTGACGGGCGCGCTTGGATGCGTAGATCACGAGCTGGTACTTCGAGTCGACCTTGTCGAGCAGCGCGTCGATGGGCGGGTCGATGATGCCCTGGTTACGTCCGGCCATGGGGAACCTCCTGGTTCGGCGGGATGGGTGGATGCGGCGCGCGACGCGCCGAAGCATCCTGTCATTCTATCCGACGTCCGCCCGGACCGCGCGAAGGCGTCGCGGTCTCGGCGTTCGGGGCGGAATCTTCCGTCTGGGGCGGGGAATCCCGCGCCCCAAACGGAAAACCCCGCCCCAAACCGCGGGGCACGCCGTGTGGCGCGCAGCGCTGCCCGTCGCGTCAGCGCCGCGGCGCGGCGAGAGACACGACCTCGGCGGCCGCGCGGGCGACGTCGTCGTTCACGACGCGGTAGTCGAACTCGTTCTGGGCCGCCAGCTCGGTGCGGGCGGTGCGCAGACGGCGCGCCCGCTCCTCGGCATCCTCTGTTCCGCGTCCGACGAGGCGCTGGACGAGTTCGTCCCAACTCGGCGGGAGGAGGAAGACGAGGGTGGCCGAGGGCTCCGCGGCGCGCACCTGGCGGGCGCCCTGCAGATCGATCTCGAGGAGTGCCGTGCCGCCGGTCGCGAGCACGCGCTCGATCGGCTCGCGCGGCGTGCCGTAGCGGTGACGGTTGTGGACGGTGGCCCACTCCAGCAGCGCGCCCTGCTCGACCAGACGGTCGAACTCGGCGTCGTCGACGAAGTAGTAGTGCTCCCCCTCGACCTCGCCGGGGCGGGGGCTGCGCGTCGTCGCCGAGACCGACAGGTGGATCTCGGGGTGGTTCTCCTTGATGTACGCGGCGACCGTGCCCTTGCCGACCGCTGTGGGGCCGGCGAGGACGATCAGTCTGCTCCGCCCGGCGCGGGGGCCGGGCTCGGGCCAGCGGCTGTCGAGGTAGTCGCGGAGCGCATCGCGCTGGCGCGATCCGAGCCCCCCGAGCCGTTTGACCGGGGAGATGCCGAGGGCATCGAGGATCCGGTCGCGCTTGCTCTCGCCGATGGCGGGGATCGCGGTGAGGAACTCGGTCACGCGCATCGCTCCCGCGGCCGAGGACGGGTCGGCGAGGGCTTTGCGCAGGAGCTCCTGCGGGCTGATGACGCGCGTCGAGACATCGCGCTTGAGGGCCGCGCGTTCGCGGCGCGCGGCGACGGCGCGCCGCGATGCGGCGGCGCGATCGACCTCGGGCGGGCGACGGGAATCAGCCACGGGACACCCCCTGGTACAGCGCGGCGCGCTGTTCGATACGCGCCGAGAGACGGTCCGGCCCGACCGCGAGGACGCTGCGGCTCTCGTTCGCGACCACCGCCGAGGCGACGTACCCGAACAAGCGGCCGAGGTCGGCGGGTTCGGCGCCCTGGGCTCCGAAGCCGGGGGCGAGGATCGGCATCCCCGCCAGGGCCACGTCGCCGAGGCCGAAAGCCGCACGGTCGACGGTCGCGCCGACGACGACGCCGATCGAGCCGAGGGCACCGGGCGCGCCGATGTTGGCCTCGTTCACGTCGTGCGCCACCCGGGCGGCCACGTGCTCGCGATCGCCCACAGCGAGGGCGTCGTCGACGATCGCGCTCTGCAGCGCGCGCGCCTCGGGGTTGCTGGTGGCGGTGAGGACGAAGGCTCCCTTGCCGTGACGGATCGCCAGCGACAGCGTGTCGCGCAGCGAGTCAGCGCCCATGTACGGCGACAGGGTCACGGCATCCGCTTCGAGGGGCGAAGCGGGCTCGAGCCAGGCGTGGGCGTAGCCCTCCATCGTCGTGCCGATGTCGCCGCGCTTCGCATCGGCGATCACGAGGAGGCCGGCGTCACGGGCGGCGGCCATCACGTCCTCGAGAGCGGCGAAGCCGCGGGACCCGTAGCGTTCGTAGAACGCCACCTGCGGCTTCACGACCCCGACCCGGCCGTGGGCGGCCTCGACCACCCGCAGGCCGAAGTCCCGCGCGCCGTCGGCCGTGGCATCCAGCCCCCACGCCGACAGCAGCGCGGCGTGGGGGTCGATGCCGACGCACAGGGCGCCGTGGGTCGAAAGCGCGGCGCTGAGCCGCTGA
>JARBUN010000121.1 GCA_029239635.1 Microbacterium sp.
ATCCGGAGATATGGTCAACATGACACGAACCCCGGAACCCGAGTCCCGCGACGCCGACGTGCGCGTCGCGGTGTCGACCGTGATCTTCAGCGTGCGGCGTGACGCCCTCGACGAGCCCGTGCTGTCGCTCCCCCTCGTTCGCCGCACCCGCGACCCGTTCGACGGCCGCTGGGCGCTGCCCGGCGGGTGGCTCGACCCCACCGAAGAGCTCGACACCGCGGCATCCCGCACCCTCGCCGAGACCACGGGGCTCACGCCCAGCTACCTGGAGCAGCTCTACGCGTTCGGCGCGGTGGACCGCTCCCCCACGCGGGTCGTGTCGATCGTCTACTGGGCCCTGCTGCGCTCCGACGAGGTGGACGCCCAGGTCGCCGCGCACGAGCGCGAGGGCGACGCGCCCGAGAACGTCGAGTGGTTCGACGCCACAGATCTCCCGCCGCTCGCGTTCGATCACAACGACATCGTCGAGTACACGCTCTGGCGTCTGCGCAACAAGGTCGGCTACAGCCGCATCGCGCACGGCCTGCTGCCGGATGAGTTCACGCTCGCCGACCTCCGCGAGGTGAACGAGACGATCCTCGGCAAGCGCCTGGACCCGGCGAACTTCCGCCGACAGGTCGACACCTCGAACACCCTCATCCCGACCGACCGCTTCCGCACCGGAAGCCACCGCCCCGCCCGCCTGTACCGCTACAACCGCGATGTGGAGCTCGCCGACCGCGGCCCGCTCCCGTCCCGTCACTGATCGGAACGCCCATGTCCGCCACCCTCATCACCCTGCAGCCCCGCCCCGCGATCGACCCGTCCGTCGACCACGCGATCCAGGCGATCGTCTCCGGCGCCTCCACCGACGCCACCTGCACGACCGACCTCGCCGTCGGCCCTTGGGACTTCGACACCCGCCCCGGCTACGGTCCGGGCTCGTCGATGGGCGATGTGATCCCCACGGGGGCCCCACGCCAGGGGGAGCTGCCGCAGGCGTATCGCGATGCCACCGACGACGAGCTCGACGCGCGCATCCGCGCGGCGAAAGAGACGCTCGGCGACCGGGTGGTCGTGCTCGGGCACTTCTACCAGCGCGAAGAGGTCGTGCGTCACGCCGACTACGTGGGCGACTCGTTCCAGCTCGCGAACGCCGCGAAGGAGCGCCCCGAGGCCGAGGCCATCGTCTTCTGCGGCGTGCACTTCATGGCCGAGACCGCCGACCTGCTTTCCCGCCCCGAGCAGGCCGTCATCCTGCCGAACCTCGCCGCGGGCTGCTCGATGGCCGACATGGCCGACATCGACCAGGTCGAGGAGTGCTGGGAGCAGCTCGAGGACGTCCTCGGCGACCTCGAGACTCCGGATGCCGAGGGCCTGGTGCCGGTGATCCCGGTCACGTACATGAACTCCTCCGCGGCCATCAAGGGGTTCGTGGGGCGGCACGGCGGGATCGTCTGCACCTCCTCGAACGCCCGCACGGTGCTCGAGTGGGCGTTCGCGCGCGGTCGCCGCGTGCTGTTCTTCCCCGACCAGCACCTGGGTCGCAACACCGCGAAGGCGATGGGCGTACCGCTGGAGCAGATGCCGATGTGGAATCCGCGCAAACCCCTCGGCGGGTCGTCGGAGGAGCAGATCGCCGACAGCCGCGTCATCCTGTGGCACGGCTTCTGCTCGGTCCACCGCCGCTTCACCGTCGACCAGATCGACAAGGCACGCGCCGAGCACCCCGGAGTCCGCGTGATCGTGCACCCCGAGTGCCCGATGGACGTCGTGGATGCCGCCGATGAGGCGGGATCCACCGACATCATCCGCAAGGCGATCGCCGCCGCGACCGAGCCCACGACCTTCGCGATCGGCACCGAGATCAACCTCGTGCAGCGCCTGGCCGCCCAGTATCCGCAGCACGAGATCTTCTGCCTCGACCCCGTGGTCTGCCCCTGCTCGACGATGTACCGCATCCACCCCGGATACCTCGCGTGGGTGCTCGAGTCGCTCGTCGCGGGCGAGGTCGTCAATCGCATCACCGTTCCGGCCGACGTCGCCGAACCCGCCACCGTCGCCCTCGAGCGCATGCTCGCGGCCAAGCCCAGCGGCGCCGTGAAATGACCACCGTCGTCGTGGTGGGCAGCGGCATCGCCGGTCTCACGGCGGCGCTGCACGCGGCGGAGAACGGATGCCGCGTCACGGTCGTGACCAAGGGCGCGCTGCCCGACACCAACACGCGCTGGGCCCAGGGCGGCATCGCCGCGGCGACCCACCCGGCCGACACGGTCGCCTCGCACGCGGCCGACACCCTGACCGCGGGCGCCGGCCTCAACGACCCCGCGGCGGTGGACGTGCTCGTGGGCGAGGGCCCCGCGCGCATCGCCGAGCTCGTCGCGCGCGGCGTGGCGTTCGACCGCACGGTCGACGGCGACTTCGCGCGCGGTCTCGAAGCCGCCCACGCCGTGCCGCGCGTGCTGCACGCGGGCGGCGACGCGACCGGCGCGGAGATCCAAGCCGCTCTCGGAGCGGCCGTCCGTCGAACGGGGATCCGCGTCCGCGAGCACGCCACCCTGCGGGACCTCCGGCTCGCGGACGGTCGCGTCGCGGGCGTCGAGCTCGACGGCGGCGAGCGCCTCGACGCCGACGCGGTCATCCTCGCGACGGGCGGCGCGGGTCAGCTGTACGCGCACACCACGAACCCGTCCGGCGCGACCGGAGACGGTATCGCCGCGGCCCTCCGCGCGGGCGCCGCGGTGGCCGACCTCGAGTTCGTCCAGTTCCACCCCACCGCTCTCGCGGTCGGTTCTCCCTTCCTCGTGTCCGAGGCGGTGCGCGGAGAAGGGGCCGTCCTGATCGATGACGCGGGCCACCGCTTCGCGTTCGACGCGCACCCCGACGGCGAACTCGCACCGCGCGACGTCGTCGCTCGCGCGAACGCGCGCGCGATGGCCGCCCAGGACGGTCACCCGGTGCGTCTGGATGCGACCACCCTCGGCGCCGAGCGGCTGGCTCAGCGCTTCCCCACGATCGACGCCGCCGTCCGCGAGCGCGGCCTCGACTGGGCGCGCGAGCCGATCCCCGTCACCCCCGCTGCGCACTACCTGATGGGCGGCGTCGTCACCGACCTCGACGGGCGCACCACGGTGCCGGGGCTGTACGCGGTGGGCGAGACAGCGCGGAGCGGGGTGCACGGCGCCAACAGGTTGGCATCCAATTCCCTGCTCGAAGGAGCGGTGTTCGGGGCCAGGGCCGGAGACGCCGTCGCGCGAGACCGCGACTGGCCCGTGCCGCCCGGCGACCCGCAGGGCGTGATCGCCGCCGAGGTCGTGATCGACGCGCCGCCCTTCTCCCGCGGGGCGCTGCAGGAGGTGATGTGGGCCGAGGCGGGTGTCGTCCGCGACGCCGAGGGTCTCGCGCGCGCCGCCGCGGTGCTCGCGGCGTGGACCGCCGACCCGTCGCCGCGGTCCATCGAGGACGTGAACCTCCTCCTGGTCGCGCGTCACGTCGTCTCCGCGGCCCGTTCCCGTACCCGATCCGTCGGCGCTCATTTCCGGTCGGACGCTCCGGATGCCGCGACCGCGGCGCTCTCGCTCCCCGTGCCCGCGGCGCACACCGACGTCATCCCCGCATCCCCGGAGGTCCTCGCATGCTGACCCGCGCCACGATCGACCGCGTCGTCGCTGCCGCCCTCGAGGAGGACGCCCCCTGGGGCGACCTCACGAGCGAAACGCTCATCCCCGCGGACGCCACCGCCCGAGCCGAGCTCGTCGCGCGCGTCGACGGGGTGTTCAGCGGCGCGGCCGTCTTCGCCGCGGCGTTCACGTTGACCGATCCGTCGGTCGTGGTGGACCAGCGCGTCGACGACGGAGGACGCTTCGCGCCCGGTGACACGCTCGCCGTGGTGAGCGGCCCCGCGCGCGCCGTACTGACGGCCGAACGCATCGGACTGAACTTCGTGCAGCGCATGTCGGGGATCGCGACCCTGACCAGCCGATATGTGGCCGAGGTCGCGCACACGGGAGCCCGCATCGTCGACACCCGCAAGACCACACCGGGCCTGCGCGCGATCGAGCGGCAGGCCGTCCGCGACGGAGGCGGGCACAACCATCGGTTCTCGCTCTCCGACGCGGTCATGGCGAAGGACAACCACCTCGCGGTCCTGACGGCGAGCGGCCTGTCGGTGACGCAGGCGCTCGAGAGCGCGATCGCCCGCCTCCCCCACACCACGCACGTCGAAGTGGAGGTCGACCGCCTCGACCAGATCGACGCGGTGCTCGCCGCCGGGGTGGGCACGATCATGCTCGACAACTTCTCGCTCGACGACCTTCGCGTCGGTGTCGCCCGCATCGCCGGAGCGGCGCAGGTCGAGGCCTCGGGCGGAGCGACCCTCGAGACCGTCCGCGCGATCGCCGAGACCGGGGTCGATGTCATCTCCGTCGGCGCTCTCACGCACTCGGCAGCCGCGCTCGACCTGGGCCTCGACATCCGCATCGAGACGGCGTGACGCTCTACCTCGACAACGCCGCCACGACCCCCGTGCGCCCCGAGGTGCTCGAAGCGATGGCGCCGTACCTCACGCGGTTCTTCGGCAACCCGTCGAGCCATCACGAGGTCGGTGAAGCCGCGGCATCCGCCCTGGACGACGCTCGCGCGCGCGTGGCCGCCGTGCTCGGAATGCGGGCGGGCGACGTGATCTTCACCTCCGGCGGCACCGAATCGAACAACGCCGCGATCAAGGGGATCGTGCTCGGGTCCGGCAAGAGGCACCTCGTCACCACGGGGATCGAGCACGAGTCGGTCATCGCCTCTGCCGACTACCTCGCTCGCCTGCACGGCGTCGAGGTCACTCACGCTCCCGTGGACGGCACCGGGACCCTCACGCCCGCGGCGCTCGCTGACGCTCTCCGCGACGACACCGCGCTGGTGAGCGTCGGGTACGCGAACAACGAAGTCGGCACGGTCCAGGATGCCGCCGCCCTCGCGGCCGTGGCGCGCGCGCGGGGCGTGCCGATGCACCTCGACGCCGTCCAGGCCGCGGGATGGCTTCCCCTGGCGGGCACCGGGGCGGATGCCCTCACGGTGGCCGGACACAAGATCGGCGCCCCGAAGGGCACGGGGATCCTCGCGGTCCGCGGCCGGCTGCCGTTCGAGCCGCTCCTGCACGGCGGAGGCCAGGAACGCGGGCGCCGCTCGGGAACCCCCGACGTCGCCGGGGCGGTCGCGGTCGCGCGCGCCCTCGAGCTGGCCGAGGCGGAGCGTTCCGAGGGGGCCGCGCGCGTCTCGGCGCTGCGCGACGCGTTCATCGCGCGCGTTCTCACACTCGTGCCGGGCGCTCGCCTCACCGGTCACCCCGAGCGTCGCCTGCCGGGCACGGCGAGCTTCGTCTTCCCCGGGACGAACGGCGAGACCGTCCTGCTCGAGCTCGAGCGCCGCGGCGTGGTCTCGTCCAGCGGATCGACGACATCCTTGGAACCGGTCGCGGATGCGGTCGCCGCGGCCGTATCCACCGTAGGATCGCGCGGGTGAGCACCAGCGGCGTGACCGTCATCGTTCCCGGATTCAACGTCGCCGAGTACGCCGAGGAAGCGCTCGACTCCCTTCGCGCGCAGACGCACCGGAAGTGGACGGCGGTGCTCGTCGACGATGCCTCGACCGACGACACGCGGCACCTCTTCGCCGATGCCGCAGCCACCGACCCCCGGTTCCAGGTGGTCCGACACGAGACCCGGCGCGGCCTGGGAGCCGCTCGCAACACCGGGCTCTCGCTGATCGAGACGACGTACACGGCGTTCCTCGACGCCGACGATCTGCTCCGGCCCGACGCCCTCACCCTCCTCGCCGACACGCTCGACCGGACCGGCAGTGATTTCGTCGTCGGCGCGTACGTCCGACTGCGACCGGATGCCGAAGGCCCCGGCTACACCCCGGGCGAGGTGCAGCCGTGGGTCGCGGCAGCCACCGACCCGGCGCGAGAGCGGACCTCGCTCGCCGCGCACCCCGCGGCATCCGGCAACATCGTGGCGTGGTCGAAGCTGAGCCGCACCGCCTTCTGGCACGCGCACCGGCTTCGCTTCCCGGAGGGGCGGTACTACGAAGATCAGGTTCTCGCGCAGCGGATGTACACGCTCGCGGGGGCCTTCGATGTGATCCCGGACGTGATCGTCGAGTGGCGACAGCGCCGCGACGGCGGCTCGATCACGCAGCGACTCGGGGAGCTCGACGTCTTGCGCGACTACCTCGAGGCGCTCGGCGAGGGGATCGCGGTGCTCCGTGCGGCCGGAGCGGATGCCGCGGTCCGCGAGCGGGGAGCACTGATCCGGACGCTCGATCTGCCGCCGCTGATGCGCATCGCCGAGACGCATCCGGATCCGGCGTACCGCATCGCGCTCGACGCGTTCAGGGAGACGCTGCCGGCCTGACGGGGGCGTGACCGGTCCTTCGCCCGTGATCGACGCTTACGCCGGTGCCTCGTCCGCCCGACGGGCGGGCAAGGCCGCCCGGCCGAGACCCGCGGCGTCGTGCTGTTCCTCGGCGAGGACGAACGACGCGGCGAGCTGCTCCGCGGCGAGACTCGCGTAGAGCCCGCCCGCCGCGAGGAGCTCGGCGTGAGTGCCCGATTCGACGATCCGGCCGGCATCCACGACATGGATCCGATCCGCGCCGATCACGGTCGACAGGCGGTGGGCGATCGAGAGCGTCGTACGACCGTGGGACGCGGTCTCGAGAGCCTCCTGGACGATGCGTTCCGACACGGTGTCGAGGGCGCTCGTCGCCTCGTCGAGCAGCAGGACCGGCGGGTCTTTCAACAGCACCCGCGCGATCGCGATGCGCTGCTTCTCTCCGCCCGACAGACGGTAGCCGCGTTCACCGACCACGGTGTCGTACCCCGCCTCGAAGCCGGCGATGACGTGATGGATGTTCGCCGCGCGACACGCGGCCTCGATGTCGTCGTCGGTCGCCTCGGGACGGGCGTAGCGCAGGTTCTCGCGCACCGTGGCATGGAAGAGGTAGGTCTCCTGCGAGACGATCCCGATCTCGTCGATGATCGAGGCCTGCTCCAGCGTCCGCACGTCCGCGCCGGAGAACAGGACTGCCCCACCGCTCGCCTCGTACATACGCGGGGTGAGGTAGAGGATCGTCGTCTTGCCCGCGCCCGACGGGCCGACGAAGGCGACGTGCTGTCCGGGCTCGACGGTGAACGAGACGCCGTCGAGCGTGGGACGCGTGTGCGCGGGCGCATCGGGGTAGCGGAACTCGACGTCGCGGAACTCGATCCGACCGACCGGCCCGGAGGCAGCCGAGACGGGCAGCGCGTCGGGCGCGTCGACGATGGCGGGTCGCAAGTCGAGGTACTCGAAGATGCGCGCGAACAACGCGGACGAGGTCTGCACGTCGAGCGCCACACGCATGAGCCCCATGAGGGGCATCAGCAGCCGCGCCTGCACCGTCGTGAACGCGACGATCGTGCCGGCGGTGATCGCTCCGGTGCCCCCGACGATCAGGAACCCCGCGACGAGGTAGATCACCGCGGGCACGCTCGACATGATGACCTGCACCACCGCGAAGAAGCCCTGGCCGCTCATCGCCCGACGCACCTGCAGATGCACCTGGTTGTCGTTCTCGGCGTCGAAACGCGCGGACTCGGTGCGCTGACGGTTGAACGACTTCGAGAGCAGGATGCCGGACACGCTCAGGGTCTCCTGCGTGATCGCCGACAGCTCGGACAGGGACTCCTGCGTCTCCCCCGCGATGCGCGCGCGCACCTGGCCGACGCGGCGCTGGACGAAGATGAGGAACGGCATGAGGGCGACGGCGATCAGCGTCAGACGCCAGTCGATGAGGATCATGGCCACGAGCGACGCGATGACCGTCACGGCATTGCCGAGGATGCTGGTGACCGTGTTCGTGAGGACCCCGGACACCCCGCCGACGTCGTTCTGCAGCCGTGACTGGATCACGCCCGTCTTCGTGCGCGTGAAGAACCCCAGCTCCATCGCCTGGAGGTGTTCGAAGAGTCGGGTCCGCAGATCACCCGTCACGCGGTTTCCGACGGTGGCCGTGAACCACGTCTGCCCGACGTTGAGCGCGGCCGAGAAGAGGAACAGCACGATCATGACGCTCACGAGGATCGCCAGCAGGCGCAGATCGGGGGCCGAACCGTCGATCGGGAAGAGCGCGTCGTCGAAGATGCGCTGCACCAGCAGAGGGGGGATGACTCCGATCGCGGAGGCGAGGATCACGAGCAGCACGGTGATCGCGATCCGTCCCCGGTACGGACGGAACAGCTCGACCACGCGGCCGCCGAGGTTCGCGACGCGCGGCGCCTGGGCGTTGCGACGACGCTGTTCCGCGGCGTCGACACCGCGGAACATGCTTCCGCCAACTCCACCTGGGCCCATGCGGGCCAGCCTACGTCCGCCCACGGACACCGGCGCCCCGTGCCCGCAGCGTCTAAACTGGCGATCCTGCTCCCCGGCATCCCCGTCCGCGAAATTCTTCTCGACGGTGGAATATCTCCGCGGTACCCGCCGTTCCGTTGGATGCACGTCGCCGCTCTGGCGCCACGAAGCCCCCCGCACGCAAAGGACCTCGTCATGGCCGCCACCGGCACCATCGCCCCTCCCTCCGCCACCTCCGGCGTCACCTCGGCACAGAGTCGCGTGATCTGGCTGCTCCTCACGGCAGCTTTCGTGGCGATGCTGAACGAGACGACGATGAACGTCGCGATCCCGTTCCTCATCCGCGACCTGGGCATCACCGCCGTCGCGGCCCAGTGGCTCACCACCTCTTTCATGCTGACGATGGCCGTCGTCATCCCCATCACCGGATTCCTGCTGCAGCGCTTCACCACGCGCCAGGTCTTCGTCGCCGCGATGACGCTCTTCTCGACCGGAACGCTCGTGGCCTTCCTGTCGCCCGGATTCGAACTCCTCGTCGTCGCGCGCGTGATCCAGGCGTCCGGCACCGCGATCATGATGCCGCTGCTGATGACGACGATCATGACGATCGTCCCGCCCCAGCACCGGGGCCGCATGATGGGCCGCGTCAGCATCGTCATGGCGCTCGCCCCCGCGATCGGACCGACCATGTCGGGCCTCATCCTGCAGTCGCTCGGCTGGCACTGGATCTTCGGCATCGTCCTGCCCATCGCCCTGGTGTCGCTGTTCGTCGGCGCGCGGTGGATCCACAACCTCGGCGAGACGCGCACCGCGCCGATCGACGTGGCATCCGTGATCCTCTCGGCCCTCGGCTTCGGCGGCCTCGTCTTCGGCCTCAGCCAGATCGGCGGCGGACACGGCGGGGATCCGGATGCCGCCGCGACCTCGCTCGTGACCCTGATCGCGGCCCTGACGATCGGTGTCGTCGGCCTGGGGGCGTTCATCTGGCGCCAGCTGCGGCTGCAGCGCACGGACTCCGCCCTGCTCGACCTGCGCGTCTTCCGTTCGCGCGCCTTCACGCTGACCGTCGCCCAACTGGGCGTGATGTCGATGGCGTTCTTCGGCGCGATCACCCTGCTGCCGCTCTACCTGCAGACGGTGCTCGGCAAGAGCCCTCTCGAAACAGGGCTCGCGGTGCTGCCGGGTTCCCTCGTCATGGGTCTGGCCGGCCCGGTCATCGGGCGCATCTACGACCGCTTCGGAACGCAGGTGCTGCTCGTTCCCGGCGCCGTCATCGTCAGCGGCACGCTGTGGTTCTACACCACCGTCGGAACCCAGACGCCGTTCGCCCTGCTCATCGTCGTGCAGACCGTCATGATGATCGGGCTCGCGCTGTCGTTCACACCGCTGTTCACGGCCTCCCTCGGCTCCCTGGAGCCGCGGTTCTACTCCTACGGCTCGGCCGTGGTCGGGACCGTGCAGCAGGTCGCGGGAGCAGCGGGGATCGCGCTGCTCATCACCGTCATGTCGTCCGTGTCGGCGGCGACCGGCGAGGGACTCGAGGCGGATGCCGCGGGCACGCGGACCGCGTTCCTGATCGCCGCCGTCATCTCGCTGCCGCTGATCGTGGGAGCGTTCATCATCCGCAAGCCCGCGGATCAGATCGAGGGGTCCGCCCCGCTCGCGCACTGACCCGGGAGCGGACTCGCGCGGGGATCAGAGCGAGCAGGAACCGCCGCCGCAGCACTGCGACGCGGGGCGAGTCGACTCCTCCGCCTCGCCACCGGGACCGTTCAGCAGGGTGAGAACGGGCTTCGGGGCGGAGGTCGTGTCAGACGTGGTGTCACCGGACATGCGCTCCATGCTACGCCTGCCTGCGCGCGGCCGGGCCACGCTCTAACGCCCACCCCCGGCATCCGCAACCCCCGTCCCGAGAGGGGCGCCGATTCTTAGCGTGGAGCGACCCCCGATCGAGAAAGAGAGTCGAACCATGACCGATCTCCACGGCAAGCGCATCGCCTTCCTACTCACCGACGGCTTCGAGGACAGCGAGCTCACCAGCCCCTGGGAGGCCGTGACCTCGGCGGGCGCCGAGGCGGTCCTCGTGTCGCCCCGCGAGGGCAGCGTGACGGGCGAGAAGGGCCACGAGCAGAAGGTCGACCTCGCCGTCGGCTCTGTGTCCGCCGATGACTTCGACGCCCTCGTCCTCCCGGGCGGCGTGCAGAACGCGGACGACATCCGCATCGTGACGGATGCCGTGACCTTCACCCGCGACTTCTTCGCGCAGCACAAGCCCGTCGCCGTCATCTGCCACGGCGGATGGATCCTCACCGAGGCCGACGTGCTCAAGGGCCGGACGCTCACCAGCTACCCCACCCTCCAGACCGACCTGCGCAACGCGGGGGCCACCTGGGTCGATGAGGAAGTACACGTCGACCAGGGTCTGGTCTCGAGCCGCAACCCCGACGACCTGCCCGCGTTCAACGCGAAGCTCGTCGAGGAGGTCGCCGAGGGCCGGCACTCGGGTCAGACCGTCTGACCACTTCTCCCTCGACGTCGGCCCCCCACCGCGGTTCGGGGGCGACCTGTTCACGCCGCGCCGGCGGGGAGGGTGTGACAGGACCGCCACCACTGGCCGGCAACCATCGTTCCCGGAATGTCCACGCTGTCGCCGTCCCCCACCGGGCCCGGCA
>JARBUN010000122.1 GCA_029239635.1 Microbacterium sp.
CCGCGAACGTCACGTCCGCGACCGCGTGAACGGCCCCGAACGAGCGCCGGACCCCCGTCGCGTCGATCCCCACATCCATGGCCCCACCCTAGAGGGGCCCTCCGACATCGCCGGGAGAACGCGGATTCACCGTGCCGCAGCGTCCGGTCGACAGCTCGCTCGGGATACGGGAGTTCAGGATGCCGCGAGCGCACGGCCCAGAGCATCGCCCGATGTCCACGCGGTGCGCACCGCGGAGCTGTCGCCCCACGCGTCCCCGCACGCGGACAGGCCGGGCGAGCGGAAGAAGGGCCGACCCGTCGTCGCGGCGGGGCGCGCGAACGTCCACCGGTGCGCGAACGTCGATGCGGGGTCCAGGTCGATCTGCAGAAGTCGGCGCGTGGCGGCCACGACGGGGGCGATCGCTCCGTCGGGGTCGTCAAGGTGCTTCCGCGCGCGGTCGGCGGTCGTGTGCACGACGAGCACCGGCGCCCCGTCGCCGCGGCGGTCGCCGTCGTCGGCGACGAATGAGACGTCGGCGTCGCCGTCCGCGAACGCGCCGTGCAGGTCGGCCGGCCACTGCCGCTCGTCCCACCGCAGCACGACGGCGATCACCGGCTCCCACGCGGAACCGTCCCCGATCGGCAGAGCGGTGAGACGCGCCGCCTGCGGCTCCGGTATGGCCAGCACCACGTCGCCCGCCGACTCGCCATCCACGACGTACGGCGCGACCCGCTCGACGGCCCGCTCCGACACGACGTCGAGTCCCGCGGCGAGATCGAGCGCCAGCGAGCGCAGGCCGAGCGGCGCGGCCCACCTCATCGGCCCGGGCTTCGGTGCCTGGTTCCCCTCCGCGTCGACGACGACGAAGGTGTCGGTCCAGGGGCGCGCGAGGTCACGCTCCTCCCAGTCGGCGACGAGATGCCCGAACCGTTCCGCCTCGCCGACGACGAAGTACGACGCCCCGAGGTCGACCGGACGACCCTCGATCGTGCGGCTCGACAGCCGCCCGCCCACGCGGCGCCCGCGGTCGAGCACGCGCACCGTCTTCCCGGCATCCTGAATCGCCCGCGCGCAGGCGAGCCCCGAGATCCCTCCGCCGACGACCGTCACGTCCACTGTCATGCCGCCATCCTCGCTCGACGGACGGGCTCCCCGGCCGGGGTTGCGGTCCGCGGGTCAGCCGCCGAAGACGTCGACACCGAGGTCGGGATGATCGACGAACACGCCGTCGAGCTGTGCCTCGCGCAGAACCGCCCACTCCGCGCGGAAGTCGCCGAACGCGGCGCGGCCGCCGTGCCGGCGATACCCCGGGAGGAGGAACATATTCTCCGGTCGGCATGTCCAGGTGAAGACGCGCAGATCACGGTCGTGCGCCTCGGCGACGAACCGTGCCGGACCGCGCGCCCGCCCCAGAGGTCCGGGGTTCAGCACGAGCCGTTTGTCGGGGCTGATGCCGTCGACCTGGCGGGCGAGGGCATCCAACCCGGCGGGGGTGAGCATCGACGCGTAGGTGATGGCGTGATCCCCGTCGCGCTCGCGAAGATCCCATGGCGTCCCCTCCGATTCGATCAGCTGCACAAGGGGTGCCCGGATGCCGAGCCCTCGCAGACGCGCCAGAACAAGCGGCTCGAACGACTCGACGACCAGCGCCGGGTCGTCGAGCCAGTCCGCCGCGCGGAGCTCGTCGCGCACGAGCGCGGCCATGTCGAACCCCTGAGCCGCGAAGGTCGCCGCGTGTTTGATCTCGAGGACGACCCCGACGCCCCCGGCCCGGGCGAGGTGGAGGACATCGCGCAGCCGCAGAACCGACTCGGTGTCGTCGAAGGCGGCGCTGTGGGGCCGGACGGCGGGAAGGCGCTCGCGACACCGGAGCGTGCGGAGTTCGTCCCACGTGAAGTCCTCGACGAACCATCCCGTCAGCCGCTCCCCGTCCACCATCTTCGAGGTGCGCCGTGCGGCGAACTCGGGGCGCGTCGCGACATCTGTGGTCGCACTGATCTCGTTCTCGTGGCGGACGACCAGCACCCCGTCTTTGGAGGGCACGACATCGGGCTCGACGGCATCCGCTCCCGAAGCGATCGCCCGCGCGTAGGAGCCCGGGGAATGCTCGGGGAGGTATCCGGGAGCCCCTCGATGACCGATGATGAGCGGGCGGTTGAGCGACACCCGCCCACGGTAGCGACGGCGGGCGAACGGCTCTATCGCTCATAGCAGAATCTCAGTCAGCACAAGGACTCTCGCACCCTGCTCGGCTAGTGTTGTCTGACAGCACGGTGCTGTGATGACCATCATTTGGAGTGTGAGTCCCCGTGGCCCTCAACAACCCGGCATTCAATACCCCGGCGTTCCAGGACCCTCGTGCCGGCGCCCAGACCCGTTACAGCCCTCCCGCGGCCCCCGCCGCGAGCGCTGCAGCCGCTGCGGAAGCGGCCAACCTCGAGGGCATGTACACCGCCCCCTCGGCGGGTGCCGTCGAGACCGACCGCATGTCGGTCGAAGACACCGTCTTCAAGACGCTCGCGCTGTTCGGCGTGCTCGTCGTCACCGCCGTCGTCGGCTGGCTCTGGTCGATGAGCTCGGTGGCCTCCACCGGGCAGCCCAGCGCCGCCCCCATGATCGTCGGTGGCCTCGTCGGCTTCGTGCTCGCGATGGTCGCGATCTTCAAGAAGAAGCCGTCCGTCCCCGTCTTCCTCGCCTACGCGGCCTTCGAGGGTCTGTTCATCGGTGGCATCTCGGCGTTCTTCGAGCTGATGTTCCCGGGCATCGTCATCCAGGCGACGCTCGCGACCCTCTCGGTCGTCGGTGTGACCCTCGCCCTGTTCGCGAGCGGCAAGGTGCGCGCCTCGGCCCGCGCCACGAAGATCTTCCTGATCGCCATGGTCGGCTACATGGTGTTCAGCCTCCTCAACATCGTCCTGATGCTGTTCAACGCCCCGATCGCCGGTGGCGCGTTCGGCATGTTCAGCGAGATCAAGATCCTCGGCATCCCGCTCGGCGTGATCATCGGCGTCGTCGTGGTCATCATGGCCGCGTACTCCTTGGTGCTCGACTTCGACCAGATCCAGCGCGGCGTCCGCAACGGCGCCCCGCGGGTCTACGGCTGGGTCGGCGCCTTCGGCATCATGGTCACCGTCGTGTGGCTCTACGTCGAGATCCTGCGCCTCATCGCGATCCTGCGCGGCAACAACTAAGCGCTCCGCATGAAGGGCCGCCCCGTTCCGGGGCGGCCCTTCGTCGTTTCCGGCCCGCGTGCCCAGCGCCTTCTCCGCCCCCGTCCGGGCGCGCGTCCCGTGCCCGCCCGCGTCCCGGCCCCCATCGAGTGTCCAGGACACGCCGTATCGGAGTTGTGCGTTGCGGCGTGTCCTGGCCACTCGGGTTTCCCTCCAGCCCCGCGTGGCACACCGAACCTGCGCCGCAAGGGGTGCGCGACGCGCGGCCGCCGGCACTAACCTCGCGCCATGAGCCCCGCGAAGACTCCCCCTGAGATCCTCGACGTCGACGGCCACGAGGTGCGCGTCACGAGCCCCGATCGCGTCGTGTTTCCGGAACCCGGTCTGACGAAGCTCGACCTCGTGCGCTACTACCTCGACGTCGCCGAGGGCGCTCTGCGCGGAGCCGGTGGGCGCCCGATGGTGCTCAAACGCTTCTCGAAGGGTCTCGACCAGGAACCCTTCTTCCAGAAGCGCGTGCCCGAGAAGCATCCCGCCTTCATCGACACCGCCACGCTGCACTACGCCTCCGGCACCTCCGCCGAAGAGACGGTAATTCGGGATGCCGCGGGCCTGGCGTGGATCGTCAACCTCGGCTGCCTCGACCTCAACCCTCACCCGGTGCGAGCCGAGGACCTCGACCACCCCGATGAGCTGCGCGTCGACCTCGATCCCATGCCCGGCGTGGACTGGGCGCAGATCGTCGACGTGGCGTTCATCGCCCGGGAGGTGCTCGAAGACCACGGCCTCGTCGGGTGGCCGAAGACCTCCGGCTCCCGCGGGCTGCACATCCTCGTGCGCATCCGCCCCGACTGGGACTACGCCGACGTGCGCCTGGCGGCCGAGACCCTCGCCCGCGAGGTCGAGAATCGCGCACCCGGGCTCGCGACCGCCCGCTGGTGGAAGGAGGAGCGGGGCGAGAGCGTGTTCGTCGACTTCAACCAGAACGCCAAAGACCGCACGGTCGCCTCGGCTTACTCGATCCGCGCCCTCCCCGACGCGCGCGTCTCGACGCCGCTCACCTGGGACGAGGTCCGCGATCGCCGCCCCGAGGAGTTCACCGTTCTCACGGTGCCCGAGCGCTTCCGGACGATCGGCGACCCGCACGCCGGCATCGACGACGCCGCGGGGTCACTCGACGCGCTCCTCGCCCTCGCGGAAGAGCTCGGACCCGCCGAGAAGCCTCCGCGCGGCACCGACGGCTCGGGTCGACGCGCGTCGACCATGCCGCTCATCGAGGTGGCACGCACCAAGACGAAGCCCGAGGCGCTCGACGCCCTCGAGACGTGGACGTCACGGCATCCCGAAGCGGCGGCCGCCCTGCACCCCGCCGACGTGCTCATCGACGGCATGCGCGGCTCGAGCTCGCTCTGGTATCGCGTCCGCGTGAACCTGCAGCACGTCCCCAATGCCGAGCGCCCCGCGCAGGAGGAGCTGATCGCGGACTACGACCCCTGGGCGGGCCGTTCCGCGTCCTGAGCGGGGACGAGGGAGGCGACGAGGTGACGGACCCCGTAGGCGAAGGCCTCGTCGAGGTCGCCGCCCAGACGGAACGCTCCCGCGAGCTCCATCATGAGGAAGCCCGTCGCCCACGCCGTCAGCAGACGGGCCGCGGGGAGCGCCTGCTCGTCCCCGACGGCGGCCGCGGTCGCCCGCAGGACCGGGACGCTGGTCGCCGCGAGGCTGTCGGCGTCGACGGTCGCCGTGAACAGGAGCCGGAAGGCCTCCGGTCGCGCGTGCGCGAAGCGACGGAAGGCGGTCAGCAGCGCGCCCAGGTCATCCCCCGCGTCATCGAGGAGGCGGGTCAGGTCGTCGGCGGCGGCGGCACCCACCAGTCCGAGAAGCGCCTCGCGATCGCGCACGCGCTTGTAGAGCGACGGCGCCTTGACGCCGACGGCGCCAGCCACGGCCTGCATCGTGACGGCGGCCGGTCCCCCTGTTTCCAGGATGCGTGCCGCTTCCCCCACGATCTCACCGATCGAGGTGCGTTCCGGTGTGGGCATCTCTCTCCCTCATAGCTATATCCATAAGCTATCATGGCTATCGCTCGTAGCCATCCTCAAAAAGGTCCGTCATGCGACTCGCCCCCTCCCTCCACCGCCTCGGCAACGACATCGTCGCCTCCTACCTGATCGCCACCCCCGACGGCATCACGCTCATCGATGCGGGCCTCCCCGGCATGTACGTCGACCTGACACGAGAGCTGGATGCCATCGGCCGCCCCATCGACGACATCCGCGGCGTGATCCTCACGCACGGCGACAGCGACCATGTCGGCTTCGCCGAGCGCCTCCGCCGCGACCACGGCGTTCCGGTGTTCGTCCACGCCGCCGATGCCGACCGCGCGCGGGGCGGCGACAAGCCGAAGAACCCCGTCGGCCCGATGCGGATCGGCCCGCTGTTGAGCTTCGCCGCGTTCGGCATCCGCAAGGGCATGCGTCCGCAGTGGCTGACCGAGGTCGAGAGCATCGACGGCGACACCACGCTCGATCTCCCCGGCGCGCCCCGGGTGATCTCGATGCCCGGGCACTCGCCGGGCAGCGT
>JARBUN010000123.1 GCA_029239635.1 Microbacterium sp.
GCCGTGGAGCCTGCAGGCGCGCCTGATGACCGCGGTCATCGGCATGGTGGCCTTCATCCTCATCATGATCGGCGTCTCCACCAGCGCCATCCTGAGCGGCGTCCTGCTGAACAACCTCGACGCGCAGGTCACCGACGTCGCCTCCGTCGCGCAACCGCGTATCTCGCTGCAGAGCACCGCCGAGGACGTCCTCGACTCCGGCCCGTTCGACAACGGCACCCTCATGGTCATGAGGACGCGCCTGGGCGGGACGACCGGCGCCGTCGTCGACGACGGGAACTCCCGCGCCCTGACGTCCGACGAGCTCGCGCAGATCGTGGAGAGCCTCGCCTCGTCGAGCCCCAACGCGCGCACGGTCGAACTGCCGAACCTGGGCGAGTACCTCGTCCGTCCCTACGGTTCGGCCGGCAGTGACGAGGTCCTTCTCGTCGGGCTCCCCCTGTCGCAGGTCACCGGCACGATCGGCGCCATCCTGACCACCGTGGCCCTGGTCACCACCGGCGGTCTCCTTCTCCTCGCCGCCGTCATCGCGCTCGTGATCCGCCTGGGTCTCCGGCCGCTCAAGGCGGTGTCCGAGACCGCCACGCGGGTGGCCTCGATTCGCATGGACCAGGGCGATGTCTCGATCACCGAACGCGTCCCCGCCGATCAGGTCGACGACCATACCGAGATCGGCCAGGTCGGCGCGGCGCTCAACACGCTTCTCGACCGGGTCGACGCCTCACTGTCGGCCCGTCAACGCAACGAAGAGCTCATGCGTCGATTCGTCGCGGATGCCAGTCACGAGCTGCGCACGCCCCTGGCATCCATCCGCGGGTTCTCCGAGCTCTCGCTGCGCGCCATGAGACAGGCCCACGACGACGAATCCCGTCAGCGCACCGCGATGGCGGTCGAGACGACCGAGCAGTCGCTCGAGCGCATCCAGGCGCAGTCGATCCGCATGACCACGCTGGTGGAGGACCTGCTGCTGCTCGCGCGACTCGACGAGGGCCAGGAGCTCGTCTACGGCACGGTCGACCTCACCCGCCTCGCAGTCGAGGCCGTGGGCGACGCGCGCCCCGCCGGCCCCGACCACGTGTGGAAGATCGACGTCGACGACCACCCCGTCGAGCTCGCGGGCGATGCCGCGCGACTGCATCAGGTCGTGGCGAACCTCCTCGCGAACGCCCGCACCCACACACCGGCGGGGAGCGAAGTGTGCGTCTCGGTCCGCCGCGAGGGCGAGGACGCGGTCCTTCGCGTCCACGACGACGGCCCCGGCGTCGACCCGGCGGTGGCCGCGCAGCTCTTCGAGCGCTTCGCCCGGGCCGACCGCTCGCGCGACCGCAAGACCGGAGGCACGGGCCTCGGCCTGTCGATCGCCCGCGCGATCGTCGAAGCGCACCGGGGCTCGATCAGCGTCCACAGCACCCCCGGCGACACCACCTTCGAGGTGCGCCTTCCCGCGAAGCCGCTCGACCCGGGCGAGACCGTCACGCCCTGACGGCGACGGGATCCGGGATCAGACCAGGAAGATCGCCGCGTACACGCTCACCAGGGTCGCCCCGAAGACGAGCGCGAACACGACGTGCATCCACCGCTGGCGAGCGAGCAGGGCCACGTACTCGCGCAGGAACGCGCTCGGGATGAAGTAGGCCGCGGTGCGGGCACCGACCACCCGGGCGCCGGGGAGTCGGCGACGCGCGAGAAGACCCGCGCGCAGCACGTGGTAGTCGCTCGTGACGACCAGCGTGGGTCCCGAACCGCCGACGCCCTCGACGATCGTGCGCGAGAACTCGAGGTTCTCCCGCGTGTTCAGTGAGCGCGTCTCGGGGCGGATGAGGCGGTCGGGGACGCCCCGATCCCGCAGGTACGCGGCCATGGCCTCTCCCTCGGGTCGCGGTTCGTCGGGCCCCTGCCCTCCGGAGGGGACGAGCACGGGGGCCTCTCCCCCGGCGCGCCCGGCGCGTCGCCACGCGGCGATGGCCCGGTCCAGACGCCCCCGGAGCAACGGGGGAACCTCGCCGCGGACGAGTCCCGAGCCGAGGACGACGATCGCGCGCGGGCGCCGCGGCACCGGGAGCGCGGCGTACAGCAGCGACGAGACGAGGAACGCCACGAACGCCGCCGCCGCGTAGCCCGCCACCAGCACGACGACGGCGGCCACGAGGAAGCCGCCGAGACCTCCCCACGCGAGCAGGGCGAGCAGGACGAAGGGGAAGACGAGCAGACCGACCCCGGCGATCAGCGACAGCAGGTTCGCCAGGCTCCGCCCCTCGAGCCGGAGCATCGTGATGCCGTTGGTGATGAGGAACACCGCCAGCACCAGCACGAGCACGGGAACAGCGACCGCGACGACGCGGATGGTCGCCGCGGCGGCATCCGGATCCGACTGCACCAGGAGCTGAAGGACTCCCAGCGCGGCGAACACGACCGCCGCGACGAGCAGGGTGCCCTCGCGCAGTTGGGCCCGCTGACGCGCCCGCGCCACCGCGAAGACGACGAGCAGCAGCGCGGCGAAAGCCAGAAGGAGCATGTCGGCGACGCTATCGGGCCGAGCATGCCCCTCCCGGTCGCTTGCCGCTGCGCCCCGGGTGTGCGTGCGTCAGCGCGTCAGTACCCGGCGAACGCGTCGGTGGTGAGGGACTTCGCCTTGGCCAGCGCGGGGGCCAGCGCCGAGATCAGCCGCGGCGGACCCGAGACGTACGCCGCGCGCTGCGCGATGTCGGGGACCGCGCGGAGCAACCCCTCGGCATCCACACGACCGGGTCCGGCCCATGTCCACCCCTCGGGCAGACCGGTGGGCTCGTCCCGAGAGAAGACGATGACCGGGATGCCGCTGGCGGCGATCTCGTCGCGGAAGGCGAGCTCGCCCGGCTCCGACACCACGTAGACGAGCACCGCGTCGCGGTGCTGCCCGGTGGCCAGGAGATGGCGCAGCTGCGAGACGAACGGCGTCACGCCGATGCCCGCGGCGACCAGCAGCACGGGCGCGGTCGGACGCGAGGGCAGGAGGAAGTCGCCCCACACACCCGTCACCGCGAGCGCCGATCCCGGCTCGACCGCGGCGAGCGCCTTCTTGTAGGAGGACTGCGAGCCGTCCTTGAAGGCGATCCGCACCTCGGGCAGGTCCTCCGGCGCCGAGACGATCGAGAACTCCCTCCGGGTGCCGCGCGCGTCGGGGCGGCGATGCGGGACGTCGAGCTCGAGATACTGACCGGGCGAGAACGCGAACGGACGGGCGGCGTGGAACCTCAGCTCGCGGACGGTCGGCGTGAGGTCGCGACTGCCCTCGACGCGCAAGCGCACGGCCGCGCGCAGACAGAAGAGGAACGCGACGAGGTTGCCGATCAGCAGCGCGCGCTCCTGACCCAGCGTGATCGCGCCCACCGCGATCGGCCACCCCGCCAGGACGCCCACCACGATGGCGACGGCGTACTGCTGCACCCGACGCGGCGGGAGGGTGAGCGGCTCGGACAGCATGAACGCGCCGAGGAAGAGGAATGGCGAGGTGAAGGCGACCTGGAGGAGCACCGGGGGGACGTCGACCGGGAACCCCGCGGACTGGAACTGGATCGTCGTCCGCAGGAACGCCACGGCCATGCCCACGATCCAGAACGTCACGACGATCGGCAGCTTGTCCGTGCGCAGAAGCAGCAGCACGCCGAGGACGAGCACCGGTGCCGCGAGCCACGGAGAGCCCACCCACCAGGCCGACCCGCCGAGATCCGGGGCCCAGATGCTGACGATCGTCAGCACCGCCGCACCCGTCGCGGCCGGGTTGAAGATGTGGCGACCGCGCCAGGCGAGGACGTACTTCGAGGCGGATGCCGCCACCCCGGCGAGGGCGAGTCCCGCGAGGCCCAGAGGTTCCACCGTCGGGCGCAGGACGAACAGCAGGATCGCCGCGGTGATCAGCGACGACTCCAGGCGTCGTGGCATCCGGAGCAGGCTCTGCGCGACGAGATCGGTCGCGCCGCCGGCGACGGCGAGGACGACGGCGCTCGCGACGATCTCGAGGGGCTGCGGGCCGATCTGGCCCGTGAACGACAGGACGAGGGCGTACAGGGCGAGGAGCCCCAGGGAGGACATCACCAGGCGGTACATCGAGACCCGGCCGATCAGGCCGAGCACGCGGGTGGATCCCGCGGTGAGCGTGGCGCTCATGAGATTCCCTTCGAAAGCTGAGGCGCGGGGGTCACGTGAAGATCTCCCCGTCGAAGCCGGGCGACCACTCCACGCGGCCGTCGGTGTGCATGCGCACCCAGTGCGCGTTCCAGGATGCCGCGAGCTCGGGCCCCCCGTCGAAGAACAGGGCCGTCGCGAGGGCATCGGCCCGCATCGCGGTGTCCGCCAGCGCCCAGGTCGCCGCGAAGGCGCGGACCGGGGCGCCGGTGCGCGCATCGAGGACGTGGTGCAGGTTGTCGCCCCACGCGCGACGGTTGATGGCCGAGGCGCACAGCGCCGCGTCGGTGACCGTGACGACGCCGATCGCGCGGGTGGCGTCGTACGGGTGCTCCAACGCGACCCGGAGCGACGCGCCGCGCGCGGCCAAGTCGCCCGAGGCGTCGACGACGAGGTCGCCGTCGACGTGCTCGCGCAGGGTGTCGAGGACGAGATCGACGAGGCGGCCCTTGCCGAGCGCCCCGACGTCGATCGTCGCCGGACGCGCGACCGAGAGACGCCCGTCACGCCACGCGAGGGTGTCGCGCCAGGCCGGCGCCGGCTCGGGGTCCCCCCACGGCGCGAGCGTCAGCCGCGCGTCGTAGCCCAGGCGGGCCAGGGCGTCGCCGACGAGCGGGTTGACGGCACCGGCCGTCGCGGTGTCGAGCTGGTCGTACAGCGAGAGCATGGCATCCGTGTCTCCGGGGGCGGGGACGGATGCCGTGCGTCCTTCCGCGAGCGCCGAGACGAGCGAGTCGTCGCGGAACCGCGACCACTCCCGGTCGAAGCGCTCGATGACGGCCGACACCGCGTCGTGGGCGATCGAGGGCAGGGGGGATGCCGTCTCGATCGTCCACGACGTGCCGATCGCGTCGAAGGTCCACGTCGAACCCGTCGCGGTCGGAGTGGTCATGATCTCAGGCCTTGGCCTCGGTCTTGATGGTGTCGACGGCCTTGTTGAAGCCCCCGCTGGTGAGCGAGGAGCCGGCGACCTTGCTCACCGAGATCTCGTCGAGCTTCTTGCCGACGACCTCGCTCTTGATGCCGCCGATGAACTTGCTCTGGTACTCCTTGGACTCGGCCGCCTGGGGGTCGCCCGTGACGGTCACATCGGTGATGGTGTCACCGGCGAGGGTGAGGGTGACGTCGACGGTCTCGACGCTCTCGGGGGTGGCGTACTGGCCCGTGGCCTCGTACGTGCCGTCCTTGTAGGTGCCCGACGCGCTCGAGCTCGTCGAGCCGTCGGTGGTCGCGCTCGAGGTGGGCGCCGAGGTGGCCGCGGGCGCGGTGTCGGCCGGAGCAGCGGCGTCGGTGGTCGTGCCACCCGAGCAGCCGGCCAGGGTGACGATGCCGGCGACGCCCAGAAGGGCGGTGCCGATGCGGACGGGACGGGGTACGGCAGTGGTGCGGATCATGAGGGTCCTCCTTCGGTCGTGCCTCGCGGCGCGTGC
>JARBUN010000024.1 GCA_029239635.1 Microbacterium sp.
ACCCGGCTCGCCCTAGGATCAGGCGCATGCCCGAATTCGATGACGCGTACGGCATCACGATCGTCTACGACGTCTACGAGGCGGCCGACCCCCGCGGGGTCGTGCAGCTTCTGCACGGCGTGGGGGAGCACGCGGGACGCTATGCGGCGCTCATCGAGGCGCTCGTCGCCGACGGCTACACGGTCTACGCCGACGATCACCGCGGACACGGCCGCACCGGCCTCCGGCAGTGGGGCGGCGATCACGCGAAGCTCGGACGCCTCGGTCCCGGTGGCCTCGGCGCGGCGCGCGAGGCGGTCTGGACGCTCACGCAGATCATCCGTGAGCGCCACCCCGACCTCCCCCTCGTGCTGATCGGGCACTCGTGGGGCTCGTTCCTCGCGCAGATGCTGCTGGATCGGCATCCGGATGCCTTCGACGCGGTCGTCTTGAGCGGTTCCGCGCTGCGCTGGCCCGGGGCTCTCAACCCCGGCGACCTGAACGCCCCGTGGAAGAAGCTCGGCGGCTCGGGCATGCAGTGGCTCTCGAGCGACGAGCAGGTCGGGCGCGACTTCGTGGCCGACCCGCTGACGACCTCGGTGCCGCTGGCGAAGCTCTTCGGGCCGATCGAGGCGGCGAAGCTGTTCGGTCGCCCTCGCCGCGACCTCGAGCACGATGTCCCGATGCTGCTGATGGTGGGGCGCGACGACACCGTGGGGGGACCACGGAGCGTGCACCTGCTCGCCGACGCCTACCGCTCGCGATCCGGCCTGACCGACGTCACGACGCTCGTGTACCCCGGTGCCCGGCACGAGATCTTCGCCGAGGTGCAGCAGGCCGAGGTGCGCGCCGACCTCCTGGCCTGGCTCGACGCCCGCCTCCCCGCCCGCGCCTGACGCGCGGCGCAGGTCCCGGATCAGGTGGACGGGTGCTGGCGTTTGCCCGTGCTCGTGAACAAAAGTAAACAGGAAAAAACTATTACAAACACGTCGTGACCTAAGCGTTACCTGTTCGAATTGACCAGCGCGGGGGAAACCGCGAAGCTGAGGCGGTCCGATTCGGAGAAATCCGCATCCCCCGGGCCTTTCGGTCCCTCAATGCCGAGGAAAGTGCACACGGACGTGACCACCGGCATGTTCGCTCTGCTTCTCGTCGTGCCCGGCATGGCGCTCATGGCCGTCGTCGTGGCGTACCCGCTCATCTCGGCTCTCGTGACGGCGTTCTTCCGCCAGAGCCTCGTGCTCCCCGGCCGCGAGTTCGTCGGCATCCAGAACATCGTCGACGTGCTCGAGGGCGACTTCCTCCGCCTGCTGATGCAGACGCTCGTCTTCACGCTCGGCACCACGATCGCGCCCTTCGTGATCGGCTTCGCCCTCGCCCTGGCCCTCAACACGCAGATTCGCGGGTCGAAGATCATGCGCGGACTCATGCTCATCCCGTGGCTCGTCCCGGGCGTCGTCGTCTCGTTCCTGTGGATGTGGATCTTCAACGCCAACTACGGCGTGATGAACGCGATCCTCGAGCCGCTCGGCGTCTCTCCGCAGGCGTGGCTCGCTCAGCCGGGTACCGCGATGTTCGCCGTCATCGTCGCCAAGACGTGGCAGTCCTTCCCCTGGATGATGGTCATGCTCCTCGCCGGTCTTCAGACGGTTCCGCGCGAACTGCACGAGGCCGCCGAGATGGACGGCGCGGGCACCGTCCGCCGGTTCTTCTCCATCACCGTTCCGCAGATCGGCGGGATCATCGGGCTCGTCCTGCTCCTGGAGTTCATCTGGAACTTCCAGCACTTCGACATCATCTACGTCCTGACCGGCGGCGGCCCCGCGGGCTCCACCGAGACCTTCGCCACCGCGGTCTACGAGACCGCCTTCCACGGCTTCGACCTCGGCCACGCCGGCGCCCTCGGCCTGCTCTGGATGGTCCTGCTCATGGCGCTCGTCGTCGTCTACGTCCGATTCTCCGAGAGGGGCGAGAAGCGATGACCACCACCGCACTGCCCACCGTCACCCCGACCCCCGACGCGCCCCCCGTGGTGCCCCCGGCTCCGCGCCGTCGCCGGCGCCAGCTGGCATCCGGTCTCCGCTCCGATCGTCCCGGCGTCCGCCTGGCCGCGTGGGCCGCGGTCATCGTCTGCGGCGGGTTCGCCCTGCTGCCGGTGTACTGGCTCCTCGCGACGTCGCTCACCCCGCGCGATCAGGTCTTCTCCTACCCGCCGAAGATCTTCCCGACCGAGGTCACGTTCGACGCCTACGCGGGCCTCGTCTCGAACCCGCAGCTGTTCACCTACCTGCAGAACAGCATCATCGTCTCGGTCATCACGGCCGTGCTCTCGGTGATCGTCTCGGCCTACATGGGGTACTCGTTCTCGAAGTTCCGCTACCGCGGACGGCGCCAGCTGATGTACTTCGTGCTCGCCTCGCAGATGTTCCCGCAGGCCCTCCTGCTCGTCACGCTGTACAGCGTCTTCAGCGCCTACGGTCTGCTGAACACCTACACCGCCCTCGTGCTGTCGTTCACGACCTTCACGCTCCCGCTCTGCGTCTGGATGCTGAAGGGCTTCTTCGACACGATCCCGGACGAGCTCATCGAGGCGGCGCGCGTCGACGGCGCCTCGCGCCTGCGGACGATCCACTCGATCGTCCTGCCCCTGGCCGCACCCGGTCTCGTCGCCGCGGGGCTGTTCGCCTTCGTCCGCGGCTGGAACGACTTCATCTTCGCCCTCACGCTCGCCGGTCCCGACAAGCAGACGCTCCCGCCGGGACTCGTCAACACCTACGTCGGTGAAGCGGCGACCGCGTGGCCCGAGCTCATGGCGGCCTCGCTCGTCGTCTCGCTGCCGGTCGCGATCGCCTTCATGCTGCTCCAGCGCTACCTCGTCAGCGGCATGACCGCCGGCGCGGTCAAGGGCTGACCGGCTCCCCACTCACTCTCTGCTCGCATCGTCAAGGAGGACACCCATGTCAGCTTCGTCCCTGCCCAACCCCCTCATCAGCCGCCGTCGCGCCCTGCAGCTCTTCGGCATCGGCGTCGGCGCCGCCGCCCTCGCCGGCTGCGTGCCCAGCGGGACAGCCGGCCCCGCGGCCGGTGCCGCGGGTCTGAACGGCGGCGACCCGACCGACTTCTCGTTCGCGTCGTGGTCGCTCACCGAGGAGTCCGCCAAGCCCGCGCTCGAGGGGACGCTGACGAGCTACGAGAAGGCCAAGGGCGTCGCCATCAAGCGCACCGCCTTCCCGTACAACGAGTACATCAACCAGCTCATGCTGCAGGTGACCGGCGGGCAGTTCACGGGCGCCGCGCACGTCGACGTCGCGTGGCTCGGGAGCCTCGCGGCCACCGGCAAGCTCCAGGACCTGTCGTCGTTGGCATCCGGTCGGGGATACACCTCCTCGGCCCTGCAGGCGGCGACCTTCGACGGCGCGCAGTACGCGCTGCCGTGGACGATCGGTGCGATCGGCCTCATCACCAACTCCGAGACGCTCGGCAAGGTCGGCGTCGCCCCCGACGCGTTCCCGACCACGGTCGACGAGTTCGAGAAGACGCTGGTCAAGCTCAAGGGTCTCGGGGGTGGCCTCATCCCCTACGCGGCCTCGACGAAGGCCGCGCAGCTGAAGGACATCCTGACCTGGATGCAGACCTTCGGCAGCCCGCTCGTCGACGGCGACACGATCACGATCGGCGACGACGCGAGTGTTGCGGCCGTCACCTGGTACAAGGGCCTGTACGACCAGGGGCTGATCGCGGCGGACGTCGACCGTTTCGACGCGCGCAGCCTCTTCGCGCAGGGCCGCGCGGCGATGTACGACGACGCTCCCGTGGGCCGCGGTGCCGTGACCAAGGAATCGCCCGACGCGAACCTCGCGGCGAAGCTCGCCCCCGTCTCTCGGCCCGTGCTGAAAGCGGGCGACACCCCGCGCGCGCTGGTGTGGGGCGGCGCGATCGCGGTGGTCAACGGTGCGGGAGCACCGACGGCCGGCGACTTCGCGCAGTACGCCACGAGCGACCTCGACGCGATCCTCGCCGACTACGCGCTGCGCGGGCTGCCGCCGGCAACCACCGAGGCGCTGGCCTCGAGCGAGGTGTCGTCCGACACCTTCGGTGCCGCGTTCAGCGAGCGCATCACCGCGACCGCCAGCTCGAACCCGCTCTGGAAGTTCACCGCCTACTCGCAGATCGAGTCGGCGATCGCCGATCAGGTGCAGGCCGTCCTGGTCGGGTCGGCCTCGCCGAAGGATGCCATGAAGAAGGCCGGCGAGGCCGCACAGAAGCTGGTCGGTTGAGATGCGGACTCTCCGCGGGGGGAGCGCGGCGGCCGTCGCCGCGCTCGCCCTCGGGCTGATCGTCGTCCCGCCCGCGCACGCGACCGGCGGAGCAACGGCGTCGACGACGACGGTCGAAGAGCTCCCGTACGCCGTGGACTCGTCGAATCAGGCGGCCTGGTGGAATCCCCTCGACGTGGTGGGCGACGTGACCTACTTCGCCTTCAACGCGCCCGCGACCGAGGCCGCGCGGCACGAGGTGCACCTCGCCTCCCGGGCCGCCGACGGCACGTGGACCGAAGGGTGCCTCCGCGCCACCGCCGGCGCCGCGTGCGTGACGTTCGCCGACGACAACGGCCACAACCAGCCCTCGATCGTCGTCGACGGAGACGGGACGATCCACGCCTTCGTGTCGATGCACAACGAGCAGTGGAACTTCTTCCGTTCCGCCACCGCGGGCGACGTGCGCACGATGGTGGACCGCACGTCGACCATGCCCGACCTCGATGTCGACATCACCTACCCGGTGACCGCGCGCGGACCCGACGGCGACGCCTGGGTGCTCGTGCGCACCGGGACGGATGCCGATGGAGCGCGCGAGGGCGTGCTGTACCGCTTCGATCGGGATGCCGGATCCTGGGCGCGGGAGACGACGATCGCCGCCGCGACGGGATACTCCTTCTACCCCGACGATCTCGAGGTGTCGCCCGACGGCCGCGTGCACGTGCTGTGGGAGTGGGGACCGTTCCCCGCCGACCCCGCACGTCACCTCGGCTCGTACGCCGTGTACGACCCCGCGACCGGGACACTCGCGGACGTCACGGGCGCGACGGTGTCGGGACCGATCACGCCCACGTCGGCGGGAGCGGTCGTGTGGCGACCCTTCCTGCCCGACGAGAGCATCGGCACCTACACCCCCGCGGTGCAGTCGGCGAAGCTCGCGCTCGACGGCTCATCGCTCGCGGGGATCGGCTACCGCTTCGTGGAGAAGGACCGCACCGCCTACGACGCGCGCTTCGCCCGGTGGAACGGGTCGGCCTGGGTCGACGAGAAGGTCGTCGATTCTGCCTCCCTGGGCGAGGGCGTGGCCACCTCGGCCGCCATCGACGTCACGCACGCCGGTTCCACGACCCGCCTGTACACCGTGGTGACCGCGCAGGTCTGCGGTGAGGTGCGCAGTCGCGCGGTCGTCGCCGAGCGCGACGACGCGACCTCCGCCTGGTCGTACGCCGGGATCGGCGAGACGCGCCTGGGCCAGCAACGCCTGCGCGCACAGGAACGGTCGACCGATGACGCCGACGTGGTCTACCTCTCGGCGCCGGTGGCGTCCCCGGCCCGGCTCACGCGAGCGGTCGTTCCGCGCGACGCGCCGGTCGGTCCCGCCGCCTCCCTCGCGGATCTCGTGGCCGACCTCCGTGACGACCCGGGCGGGGTGAACGTCGCCCTGGGGGCCACGGCGACCTCCTCGTCGAGCCTGCGCGCCGACACCGGCCCCGAACGCGCCGTCGACGGCGTCTGCAGCGACGCGAGCCGGTGGATCTCGGCGGTCGGAGACACCGCCCCCTGGATCTCCGTCGATCTCGCCGCTTCGACGGCACTCGAGGCGGTGCGCGTGCGCAGCGGGTACAGCGCGGACTCGGGCTCGGCAGCCGTCCTCCGCTCCTTCGACGTGCAGGTGCGCACCTCCGCGGGGTGGACGAGCATCGGCTCGGTCACCGCGAACACGAAACGCCTCGTCAGCATCCCGGCCGCGGGTGTCGTCGCCGACGGTGTGCGTCTGCTCATCAGCGACCCCTCGGCATCCGCCACCGACGTGGCCCGGGTCTTCGAGATCGAGGCGATCGCCGTGGAGTGATCCCCCGACCTCTCCCCGCCCCGCACCGCACCGGACGCCCCCGCGTCCGCAGGAAGGACTCACGCGACATGCGTACACACACAGCCGACGTCGACCTCGTCGTCGTCGGCGGGGGACTCGCCGGAGTCTCCGCCGCCATCGCCGCCGCGCGCCTCGGTCGCCGCGTCGCCCTCATCAACAACCGCCCGGTCCTCGGCGGCAACTCCTCGTCGGAGGTCCGCGTCTGGGTGTGCGGGGCGACCGCGCACGGAAATCAGCGCTGGGCCCGCGAGAACGGGATCATCGGCGAGCTCTACCTCGAGAACCAGTACCGCAACCCCGACGGCAACCCCGTGCACTGGGACGACGTCGTGCTCGACGCCGTCCGCGCCGAGCCGAACATCACGCTGCTGCTCAACACCGACGTGCGCGACGTCGTCGCCACCGGGCCCGAGGGTGCTCGCCGCATCGAGTCGGTGACCGGCTGGACGATGGGGGCGGAGACCGAGACGGTCTTCCGGGCACCGCTGTTCCTCGACGGCACGGGCGACGGGCTGATCGGACACCTCGCCGGAGCCCGCGCGCGCCTCGGCAAGGAGGCGCGCGACGAGTTCGACGAGGACTGGGCCCCCGAAGAAGCCGAGCGCACCTTCCTCGGCTCGACGCTCCTCTTCTATACGAAGGACGTCGGACACCCGGTCCGCTTCGTCGCGCCCGACTCCGCCAAGGCCATCCACGACACCCCGATCCCCTCGTCGCGCATCATCCGCAGCGGTGACAGCGGAGCGCACTACTGGTGGATCGAGTGGGGCGGAGAGCTCGACATCGTCCACGACAACGAGCGCATCCGCGACGAGCTGCGCTCGGTGATCCTCGGCATCTGGGACCACATCAAGAACTCCGGCGAGTTCGACGCCGAGAACCTCGACCTCGAGTGGATCGGCAACGTGCCCGGCAAGCGCGAGTACCGCCGTCTGATCGGCGACTACACGCTGCACCAGCGCGACGTGCTCGAGCAGACGCGCTTCGACGACGGCGTCGCCTTCGGCGGCTGGTCGATCGACCTCCACCCGGCCGAGGGGATGTACTCCACCGGCGCGGGCGCGGTCCAGCGCTTCTCGAACGGTGTCTTCGAGATCCCGTACCGCTCCCTCTACTCGGCCGACGTCGACAACCTGCTCATGGCCGGCCGAGACATCTCGGCGACCCACATCGCCTTCGGCGCCGCCCGCGTGATGGCCACGTGCGCCGCGATGGGCGAGGCGGCGGGCACCGCGGCGGCCCTCGCGCTGACCCACGGCACCTCGCCCCGCGGGGTGTACGAGAACCACCGCGCCGAGCTGCGGCAGCTGCTGCTGCGACAGGACGCTCCCCTCATCGGCGTGGCCGACGCCGACCCCGCCGACCTCGCGCTCTCCGCGCGCGTCTCGGCCTCGGGTGTGCGCGACGGCCTCGGGCCGCGCGCGTCGGCCGCGCGCGAGCCGTACGTGCTCGCCCACGACGTCGGCATCGTCGTCCCGGTGCACCCGCACCTCGACGGGATCGAGCTCCTCGTGGCGAGCGAGACCGACGCCGAGCTCGAGGTCGAGGTGTTCTCGACCGGTCTCGCGCAGAACGTCGTGCCCGAGCACCTCGAACATCGTGTCACCGTCCCCGTCTCCGCGGGCGATGCCCGCTGGGTCACCGCCCCCGTGCGGTGGCAGCCCGAGGCCCCGGCGAACGCCGTGATCGTGGTCCGGGCGCGGCCCGGCGTGACGCTGTTCACCACGGACGACCTGCCTCCCGGCATCCTGACCCTGGTCCACACCTCGGATGCCGAAGACCAGAACGTGCACGTCAGCCTCGACGAGCTGCTGGTGCAGTGGCCGACGAAGCCGCTGCGCGGTCGCTCGATCGTGTTCCGCTCGACGGCGCCGTCCGAAGCCCTCGCCCCCGAGCGCGCCGTGGGCGGGTACCAGCGGCCCTTCGGCGGCCCGAACGCGTGGGCGTCGCGGCCCCTCGCGGAGGAGCCCGCGTGGATCCGGCTCGACTGGGACGAGCCCGTGCGCCCGCGCGAGATCGTCCTCGTCCTCGACGACGATCCCGATGTCGAGCTCAACACGCTGCACCACCACCGCGACCCGCATCTTGTCATGCCGTCGCTGGTGCGCGACTACCGGGTCGAGGTGCAGACGGCCGACGGCGACTGGCGCACGGTGGCCGAGGTCGCCGACAACCGCCGGCGCCGCCGCGTGCACCCGGTCGCGCCCGAGATCGGCGCGGTCAGGGCGGCGCGCGTCACGATCACGGCGACCAATGGATCCCCCGAGGCGCGCGTCGTCGCCTTCCGCGTCCAGGAGTGAGATGGCCCGCGATACCGTATCCCCCAGAGTCGATCGGCCGACCAGGCGTGCGAGGAGTTCACCGATGACCGATTCCCCCTCGACGGCGCGGCGGGTCTCCCCCCTGACCCGGCGCGAGCGCACCGGGATCGTCGCCCTCGCCGTCCCCAACCTCGAAGAGCCCTACTTCGCCGAGCTGACGACGCTGCTCGCGCGGGGGGCGGAGGCGCGGGGGCTGTCGATCCTCATCCAGCAGACCGAGGGCGACCACCAGCGCGAGATCGACATCGCCAACGGCGTGGGTCTTCCCGCGACCGACGGTCTCATCCACATCCCGCGCTCGCTCACCGTCGGCGACCTCACCCGCCGCACCTCCCCGGGACCGCTCGTGCTCCTCGGCGAGCACATCGCCGTGAGCCCGTTCACGCACGTCTCCATCGACAACCGGCGCACGGCCGACCTCGCGACCTCGCACCTGGCCTCCGTCGGGTGCCGTCGGGTCGCGTTCATCGGTCCGCGCCTCTCCCGACCCTCGGATGCCGCGGACCAGCGCTTCACCGGATACCGCGACGCGGTCGCCCGCCTCGGCATCGCCGACGACGCCGGGCTGATCGTCGCGGTCGACGCCTTCACCCCCGAGGAGGGGACCGCGGCCCTCCGCCGGCTGCACGCGTCCGGAACACCGTTCGACGGGGTCGTGTGCTCGAACGACTCCGTCGCGTTCGGCGTGCTCGCCGCGCTCCACGAGGTGGGGCTCGCGGTCCCGGGGGACGTCGCGGTGATCGGCATCGACAACGTGCACGCCGCGACCTATTCGGTGCCGGCGCTCACCTCGGTCGCCCCCGACGACCAGGGCATCGTCGAGGCGGCGTTCACCGAGCTCGAGCGGCAGATGGCCGCGCCACCGGGAGCCGACGTCCCCGTGCGGCACATCGTGGTCGATGCCACCGTGATCGCACGCGCGAGCACGGCCCGGTGACGCCCGGGCCTCTCGCCGCACCGCCTCGGGCGGGGCGGCGCTCCTCAGTCGTCCGTGGGGGCCGGGGACGCCACCCACAGTTCGGCGACATGGGCGCGGAGCACCTCTTCGTCGTCGTCCGCGATGCCGGCGTCGGTGACCACGAGGTCGACCTCGTTCAGGTCGACGATGGTCGTGAGTCCCACCGCGCCCCACTTCGAGTGATCGGCGAGCACGACGGCGCGCGCGCCCGCGGCCACGAGCGCGCGGTTCGTCTCGGCCTCGAGCAGGTTCGAGGTGGTCAGGCCCGCCGTGATCTCCATGCCGCGGACGCCGAGGAACACGACATCGCAGTGCAGGTGCTCCAGGGATGCCACGGCCACCGGCCCCACGAGAGCGTCGGTGGGCGTGCGGACACCGCCGGTCAGGACGACGGTCTGGGTGTAGGGCTCGTCGGCCCGGTCCGGTCGCGCGAAGACGTCGGCGGCGGGCAGCGAGTTGGTGACGATCGTGAGATCGGCGACGCCGCGCAGTTCGCGCGCGAGCGCCCACGTCGACGAGCCGCCGCTGAGCCCCACCGACATGCCGGGTTCGACGAGTGTCGCGGCGCGGCGCGCGATCGCGGTCTTCTCGGCGCCGTTGCGGCGCGACTGCGCGGTCAGGTCGCGAGCGGGGGCGTCGCTCGGACGGGGGTGGCGCGCGCCACCGCGCACCTTGTCGACATGACCGTCGGCGGCGAGCACGTCGAGGTCGCGGCGGATCGTCATCTCGCTCACGCCGAGAGCGGCGGCGAGGTCCGGCACGGCCGCGGCTCCGTGACGGCGCACCTCCGCCAGCAGGCGGGATCGGCGTTCGGCGGCGAGCACGATCGCTCCTCTCGGTCGGGCCTCCAGTCTTCCACGGCGGCCCGCTCGTGACGGGCGCGACGATCGAGCCGGGCGACGGTGATTACGGGTTCGACCTGTCCGCCCTCCGCGCCGTGCCGCCGGTGCCGTCCCCGCCCGGGTTCGCCGATCGGTGGCGGTCCTGGTACGACGAAGCGCTCGCGGTCGACCCCGATGCGCGCGTGCGTCCTCTCGGCCGTCGCGAGGGACGCGACCTGTTCGCCGTGGAGCACACGGTGTCGGGCGGGCTGCGTCTGGGCGGCTGGTTCGCCACGGCCGTGGACGGGCATCCGACCCGTGTCGGGATCGTGCACAGCCACGGTTACGGCGGACGCGAGGAGCCCGAGTTCGACCGCGTCCCCGACGACGCGGCGGTCTTCTTCTCCCTCGCCCGGGGCCAGGGCCGCCTGAACACCGGGGTCGGCGCTCCCACTCCCGCCGAGGGGCATGTGCTGCACGGCATCCGGTCGATCGACGACTACGTCCTCGGTCGCTGCGCGGTCGACCTGTGGCACGCCGGCTCGGCGCTGCGCGCCCTCGCCGGGGACGTGCCCCTGTACCTCATCGGCGAGAGCTTCGGGGGAGGGATCGGCGCGCTGGCGCTGCCCTGGGATGCGCGGCTCGTCGGGGCGACGCTCATCGTCCCGAGCTTCGGGCAGTACGACCTGCGGCTGCGCATGCCGTGCGAGGGGAGCGGGGAGCGGGTGCGGCGGTACGTCGCGACGCACCCGTCCGCGCGCGAGGTGCTGCGCTTCTTCGACGCCTCCACCGCGGCCGGCTTCGCGCGCGTGCCGGTGCGGGTGGAGGCCGCGTTGCGCGACCGGCACGTGCCACCGCCCGGACAGTTCGCCGTCGCGAACGCGATCGCCGCGGCCCCCGGGGCCGAGCTCGAGCTCGCGGTCCTCCCGTACGGGCACCGCGAGTACGACGGCCTCGCCGAGGTGCGCGCCGCCGCGTTCGCTGCGACCCACGATCACATCCTGCGTTCTCTCGCCCACTGAGGAGCTTCCATGCCGCAGTTCGACCTTCCCCTCGACCAGCTCGAGACGTACCGCCCTCCGCGCGACGAGCCCGGCGACTTCGACGGCTTCTGGGCCGACACGCTCGCCGACGCGCGCGGGGCCGGGTGGGACCCCCGGTTCCGTCCCGTCCCGGCGTCGGAGAGCGGGGTCGGCGGCGTCGAGGTCGATGACGTGGAGTTCGCCGGCTTCGGCGGCCACCCCGTGCGGGGCTGGCTGCTCCGGCCGCGCGGGGCGAGCGGTCCGCTTCCCTGCGTCGTGCAGTACATCGGGTACAACTCCGGCCGCGGCCTCGCGCACCAGCACACCCTGCTGCCGAGCGCGGGTCTGGCCGTTCTCGTGATGGACACGCGCGGACAGACCAGCGGCGCCCTCCCCGGGGCGACCCCCGACCCGGTGGGGAGCGCCCCGCACCCCTCCGGTCGGCTGACCGACGGCCTCGACGATCCCGCGCACTCCTACTACCGCCGCGTGTTCTGCGACGCGGTCCGCGCCGTCGACGCCGTCCGTGCGCACCCGGCGATCGACCCGGACCGCATCGCGGTGTGGGGCGGCAGCCAGGGCGGCGGCATCGCCCTCGCCGCGGCCGCGCTCGCCGAGGGGCTCGTCGCAGCCGCCGTCGACTTCCCCTTCCTCAGCGCGATCCGTCGCGCGGTGGCCCTCACCGACGCGGCGCCGTACAGCGAGCTCGTCACCTACCTGCAGACGCGGCGCGGCGATGAAGATGCGGTCTTCCGCGTGCTGTCGTACATCGACGGGGTGAACTTCGCCGCCCGCTCGCGCGTTCCCGCGATCTTCTCGGTCGGACTCCGGGATGCCGTGTGCCCGCCGTCCACGGTGTTCGCCGCCTACAACCACTACGCGGGGGAGAAGAGCATCCGCGTCTACCCGTACAACGGCCACGAGGGCGGGGGACCGCACCACCAGCTCGTCGTGCTGAAGGAGCTCGCGCGCCGCCTCGCGTAGGCCTCCCGGGCGCGGGTCCCCGAGCCTCTCGACGGACCCCACGAAGAGGGGCCGGACGCCCCCGCATCCGGCCCCTCGCCCCCGCTTCCGTGTGCCCCCGGGTCAGTGTCGGCTGAACGCCGCGTCGAACGCCGCCCCCGACGGCTCGTAGGTCGACAGCTTCCGCACGAAGGCGAGCGCCTCGGGCGCGCCGACGAGGCGGTCCATGCCGGCGTCCTCCCACTCCACCGACAGCGGGCCGTCGTAGCCGATCGCGTTCAGCATGCGGAACGCGTCCTCCCAGGGCACGTCCCCGTGGCCGGTCGAGATGAAATCCCAGCCGCGACGCGGATCGGCCCAGGGCAGGTGCGAGGCCAGCCGGCCGTTGCGGCCGTTGGTGAGGCGCTTCTTCGTGTCCTTGCAGTGCACGTGGATGATCCGGTCGCGGAAGTCCCACAGGAACGCGACCGGATCGATGTCCTGCCACACCATGTGCGAGGGGTCCCAGTTCAGCCCGAACGCCTCACGGTGTCCGATGGCCTCCAGCGCCCGCGTCGCCGTCCAGTAGTCGTAGGCGATCTCCGAGGGGTGCACCTCGTGCGCGAAGCGCACGCCGACCTCGTCGAAGACGTCGAGGATGGGGTTCCACCGGTCCGCGAAGTCGCGGTAGCCGGCATCCACCATCTCCTCGGTCGCGGGCGGGAACATCGCGACGTACTTCCAGATGCTCGACCCCGTGAAGCCGGTGACGATCTTCACGCCGAGCTTCGCCGCCAGGCGCGCGGTGTTCTTCATCTCCTCGGCGGCCCGCTGCCGGACGCCCTCGGGGTCGCCGTCTCCCCAGACCCGGTCCGACACGATGTCACGGTGGCGCTGGTCGATGGGGTCGTCGCAGACGGCCTGGCCCTTCAGATGGTTGGCGATCGCCCGCACCGTGAGGCCGTTGCGCTCGAGGATGTCGAGCTTGCCCTGCACGTAGGCGTCGTCGTCCCAGCGCCACGGGTCGAGGTGATCGCCCCAGCAGGCGATCTCGAGCCCGTCGTAGCCCCACTCCCCGGCGAGACGGGCGACCTCCTCGAACGGGAGGTCGGCCCACTGGCCGGTGAACAGCGTGATCGGTCGCGTCATCGCGAGGTCCTTTCGTCACGGGATGTCTCTGTGTCGGTCTGGGTGTCGACGTCGACCCACACGCTGTCGGCGTCGGAGCTGCGGGTGACGGCGTCGAGCACGCGCTGCACGTGCAGGCCGTCCGCGAACGACGGCCGCGGGTCCTCGCCCGCGGCGATCGCGTCGACGAAGTCCTTCGCCTGGTGCGAGAAACCGTGCTCGTAGCCGAGCATGTGTCCGGTGGGCCACCAGGCCCCCGCGTAGGGGTGCGCGGGCTCGGTGACGAGGATGCGACGGAACCCCTGCTCCGTCTCGGGCGCGGTCGCGTCGTAGAGCTCGAGCTCGTTCAAACGCTCGAGGTCGAACGAGAGGGCTCCGAGCGAGCCCGAGATCTCGATGCGCAAAGCGTTCTTGCGGCCCGTGCGGAAGCGGCTGGCCTCGAACGAGGCGAGGGCACCCGAATCCAGCCGCCCGGTGAACAGGGCGACGTCGTCGACCGTGACCGGCCCGCGCTCGGTGCCGGCCGAGCCAGAGAGGCCGGACGAGGAGGCGAGCACGGGGCGCTCGGCGACGATCGTCTCGAGCACGCCCGACACCCGCGAGACGCGTTGCCCGGTGAGGAACTCGGTGAGGTCGACCGCGTGGGCGCCGATGTCGCCGAGCGAGCCGGATCCGGCACGATCCTTGTCCAGACGCCAGGTGAGCGGTGCTTCGGCGTCGCTCAGCCAGTCCTGCAGGTACTCGGCGCGCACCTGGCGGATCCGGCCGAGGCGGCCGGACGCGATGAGATCGCGGGCGAACGTGACGGCCGGGACGCGGCGGTAGGTGAACCCGACCATCGACCGGATGCCATGGGCTCGGGCCCCCTCCGCCGCCGCGGTCATGCGCTCCGCTTCGTCGACGGTGTTGGCGAGGGGCTTCTCGCAGAGGACGTGTTTGCCGGCCGCCAGGGCGGCGAGGGCGATCTCGGCGTGCGAGTCGCCCGGGGTGACGATGTCGATGACGTCGATGTCGTCGCGCGCGATGGTCTCGCGCCAGTCGGTGGAGGTCTCGGCCCAGCCCCAGGTCGTTGCGGCGGCGCGCGTGCGGTCGGCGTCACGACCGACGAGCACGCTCATCTCGGGGGCGAGGGGGAGGTCGAAGAAGCGGGGCGCGACGCGCCAGCCCTGGGAGTGGGCGGCGCCCATGAAGCCGGCGCCGATCATGGCGATGCGGAGAGGGGCGGTCACGGGGTCGCCTTTCTGTCGGGGAGGGGGAGGGGGCGCCCACCGCGGTGGACGCCCCCGAGGTGCTCAGGACTCGAACGCCAGGTCGATGTACGAGTCGACGTTCTCCTTGGTCACGACCGGTGCATCCAGAACGATACGGTTCGGGACGCTCGGGGTGATGAGGTCGCCCGCGGTCTTCTTCTGGGCGATCAGGCGGGCCAGGGCGATGCCGTCCGCGGCCTGGGTCGACGGGTAGATCACGGTCGCCTGCAGCGGGGTGTCGCCGGCCTGGATGGCCTCCATCGCGTTCCTGCTTCCCGCGCCGCCGACCATGAAGAACTCGTCTCGTCCCGCGGCGGTGATGGCGGCGAGCACGCCGATGCCCTGGTCGTCGTCGTGGTTCCAGATCGCGTCGATCTTCGGGTTGGCCGACAGCAACTGCGAGGTGGATGCCTCGCCGCCCTGCACCGTGAAGTCGGCGGCGACGCGCGGGCCGACCTCGAGGCCGCAATCCGACAGGGCGTCCTTGAATCCGGCCGACCGGTCCTGCGTCAGCGGCAGCGAGTCGATGCCGGCGATCTCGGCGACGACGGCGTCGCTCTGACCGCTCAGCTGCTCGCAGATGTACGTGCCGGCGCTGACGCCCATGCCGTAGTTGTCGCCGAGCACCGTGGTGCGGGCGGCGAAGGGGCTCGAGAACTCGCGGTCGACGTTGATGACCGGGATGCCGGCCTCCATCGCGCGGGTGGCGACCTCGGTGAGGGCGGCTCCGTCGCTCGGCAGGAGCACGATGGCATCCACCTTGTTGTTGATGAAGGTCTCGACCGCCGCGATCTGCGCGTTGACGTCGTTCGTCCCCTCCGCGACCTGGAGGTCGACGTCGGGGAAGCTCTCCGCGGCGGCGAGCGCACCGGAGTTGATCGCGCCGAGCCAGCCGTGGTCGGCCGCCGGGCCCGAGAAGCCGATCGTGACCGTCTCACCCGAGGCGGCGTTCTCCTCGGTCGTGGTGCCCTGGTCGACGATGTTCTCGGTCTCGCTGCTCGACCCGGTGCATCCGGTGAGCAGGCCGAGGGCGGCGAGGGCGGCCACGCCGGTCAGGATGAGGCGCGAGCGAGAGGCTGTGCGTGCGTGCATGTTCTTCCTCCTTGAATGTGATGCAGCGGGTGTCGGCGCGGCCCGGGGCATTCCTGCGGGGAGGGTCAGCGTTGACGCGGCTCACGCTAACAGAAGCGTCAAAAGCGCCATCAGCTTTTGCAGGTTTATCGACAGAAGTGGACTACTGGCTTCTGTACTGGGTTTTTCTGCGGATGCCTGCCCTCCCGTGGGTTCCATGAGGGTCGCGCGGGGAGGGCGGTCGACGGGGGTCGCGGTCGAAATACCCGCGTGTTAGGTTCGCCGCGTGATCAAAGATGACCATGTTCCGTCATTACTCGACGTCCGAGGAGTGGCGAAGGCCTTCTCCGGCGTTCACGCCCTCCGCGGTGTCGACCTCCGGGTCCGCGCGGGCGAGGTGCACTGCGTCCTCGGGCAGAACGGCGCGGGGAAGTCGACGTTGATCAAGACGTTGGCCGGCGTGCACCGCCCGGACGCCGGCGAGATCCTCTGGCGGGGCGAGACGGTCGAGATCGCCGACCCCGACGCCGCCATCGAGCTCGGGATCGCGACGATGTACCAGGAGCTCGACGTCGTCGACGGGCTGACGATCGCCGAGAACATCTTCCTCGGGCACGAGCTGTCCCGCGCGGGCTTCACGCAGCGAGGCGAGGCCGCCCGGCGGACGACCGAGCTGCTCCGCCGTCTCGGCCACGCCAACCTCCCGCCGCACACCGAAGTCGGCACCCTGAGCGCGGCGAACAAGCAGATCGTCAGCATGGCGCGCGCCCTGTCGCACGACATCAAGCTCATCATCATGGACGAGCCCTCGGCGGTGCTCGACACCGAAGAGGTCAAGAACCTGTTCGCGGTGGTCCGCGAGCTCACGGCCGCCGGCATCGCGGTGGTCTACATCACGCACCGCCTCGAGGAGATCCGCGAGATCGGCGACCGCATCACGGTCCTCAAAGACGGTCGCACGACAGCGGTCGGCCTTCCGGTCGCCGACACGCCGACCGCCGAGCTCATCCGCCTCATGACCGGACGCGACATCGCGAACGTGTTCCCGGAACGGATGCCGATCGAGCCCGGCGCCCCCGTCGTCCTCGACGTGCAGGGACTCGGGCTGGCCGGCGTGTTCGCGGACGTGTCGTTCACCGTCCGCGCGGGAGAGGTCGTCGGGCTCGCGGGTCTCGTCGGCTCGGGGCGGTCGGAGATCCTCGAGACGGTCTACGGCGCACGCAAGGCGAGCGAGGGGACCGTGCGCGTGCGCGACCGGACTCTCCCGCGCGGATCGGTGCACGCGGCCGTCCGCGCCGGCGTCGGACTGTCGCCCGAGGAGCGCAAGAGCCAGGGCCTCGTGCTCGACGAACCGATCTTCGTCAACATCGCGCTCGCCTCGATGACGCGCTTCGCCCGGGGCGGCTTCCTCGACGATCGGGCCGCGCGCCGCGTGGCCCGCGAGCAGATCGACGCCTTCGAGCTGCGGCCCGCCGACCCGGATCGCCCCGCGCGCACCCTGTCGGGCGGCAACCAGCAGAAGATCCTCCTCGCGCGCTGGCTCGTGCACGGCACGACCGTGCTGCTGCTCGACGAGCCCACGCGCGGTGTCGACGTCGGCGCCCGCGCCGAGATCTACGCCTTGATCCGCGACCTCGCCGCCGCGGGCAACGCGGTGGTCATCGTCTCGAGCGAGATCGAAGAAGTCCTCGGCCTCGCCGACACCGTCCTCGTCGTCGCCGACGGCCGCATCCTGCGCACCCTCCCCGCACACCAGATCGACGAGCACGGAGTGCTCGACCTCGTCATGAAAGGAACAGCCGCGTGAGCGAGCCGACCACCCCGACCCGTGCGCGCACGGTTCCCGCCGAGGCCGGCATGGCGCCGGTCTCCCCGTCCGCGGCGTCCCCGCTGCGGGCGTTCCTCGCCGGCTCCGCCGGGCGCAACATCGGTCTCGTCATCGCGCTGCTGGTGATGTTCATCGTGGGGGCGATCACCGCGCCCGGGACGTTCCTCACCCTCGACAACGTCTTCGTCATCCTCCGCCAAGCCTCGATCGTGGGCGTCATCGCGGTCGCGATGACCCTCGTGATCATCGCGGGCGGCATCGACCTCTCGGTCGGCTCGGTCACCGGTCTCGCGTCGGTCGTCGGGACGCTCGCGGTGGTGCAGGACCTCGCGGACTCGATGCACTGGATCGTCTTCGTGCTGCTCGCGCTCGCCGTCGGCGCGGTCGCGGGTCTCATCAACGGCGTCGTGATCGCCTACGGCAACGTGGTGGCGTTCATGGCCACGCTCGCGATGCTCGTCGGTGCGCGCGGCCTGGCCGAGATCCTCGCCGAGCGGCGCACCCTCGTCGTCCAGGACCGAGGGTTCATCACCTTCATGAACGCCAACATCCTCGGCGTGAACATGCTCATCTGGATCTTCCTGATCGTCGCCGTGCTCGGCTGGGTGCTGCTGAACCGCACGACGTTTGGTCGTCGGACCGTCGCGATCGGCGGCAACCGCGAGGCCGCGCGTCTCGCCGGGATCGACGTCCGGCGGCACGTCATGTGGCTGTACGTGCTGGTGGGGCTGGCATCCGGGATCGCCGGTGTGATGTTCCTCGGACGCACGACGGCCGGCAGCTCCACGAACGGTCAGCTGCTCGAGCTCGACGTGATCGCGGCGGTGGTCGTCGGTGGGACGCTCCTCGTGGGAGGGCGGGGAACGATCACCGGCACGGTGTTCGGCGTGCTGATCTTCGCGACGCTGACCAACGTCTTCGTCCAGAACAACCTGTCGTCGTCGGTCCAGGCCGTGGCCAAGGGGGTGATCATCGTCGTCGCGGTGCTGTTGCAGCAGCGCTTCTCCCGCCAACCCGGGCGACGATGACGCGAGGGCGCGCGGTGCGCGGTGCGCCGGTCGACCCGTTCCGGGTCGTGTGCGCGCGGGGTGCGAGACGTTTCGTTTCCCGGCGTGGCTCCGCTCCCCATCCACCGGTGATGTACTGAGGGCGTGAAGAGGATGACCACCGAGTCCCCGCAGGTCGCCAGCGGCGTCAGCCAGCTGTTCCAGCTGCTGCGCGACGGCGTTCCGCGCACGCGCGCGGAGCTGGCGAAGTCCACGGGACTCGCGCGCTCGACCGTGGCCGTCCGTGTCGACGAGCTCATGCGGATGGGCCTCATCACCCCGGTCGCCGACGCGGTGTCGACCGGGGGCCGCCCGCCGTCGCAGTTCGCGATCAACCCCGCCGCGAAGGTGGTGGTCGCGGTCGACATCGGAGCCTCGCACGCGACCGTCGCGATCGCCGATCTCTCGGGCACGATCCTGCTCGAGAAGAGCGGGCCGCTCGACATCGCGCTCGGCCCCGAACCGGTGCTGAGCTGGGTCATCGACGGAGCGCACGAGCTGCTCGCGAGCGCGGGGCGCTCGCCGCGGGACGTCGCCGCGATGGGCATCGGCGTGCCGGGACCGGTCGAGCACTCCACCGGTCTTCCGGTGAACCCGCCGATCATGCCGGGCTGGGATCGGTTCGACATCCCCGGCTGGATCGCCGGCCACCTCCCCGTGCCCGTCCTGGTCGACAACGACGTCAATGTCATGGCGCTCGGCGAGCGCAGCGTCGCGTGGCCGGGCGTCGACCACTTCCTCTTCGTCAAGGTCGCGACCGGTATCGGCGCCGGCCTCATCGCGGGCGGCCAGCTCCAACGCGGGGCGCAGGGCACCGCCGGCGACATCGGTCACGTGCAACTGGCCCGCGCCTCGGCGGTGGCGTGCCGCTGCGGAAACCGGGGATGCCTCGAAGCCCTGGCATCCGGTCCCGCCATCGCCCGCGTGCTCCGGGAGGAGGGGATCGACGCCCAGAGCGGTGACGACGTCGTCGACCTCGTCAAGCGCGGGAACGTCGACGCGATCCAGGCCGTGCGTCAGGCGGGCCGCGACATCGGCGACGTGCTGACGACGTGCGTGAGCTTCATCAACCCCTCCGTGATCGCGATCGGCGGGTCGATGGCGCGGGTCGGCGAGCACCTCATCGCGGGCGTCCGCGAGGTCGTGTACACCCGCTCCACGCCGCTCGCGACGGAGCACCTGTCGATCGTCCCGTCCGTCGCCGCCGAGAAGGCGGGAGTGATCGGGGCGAGCATGCTCGCCGTCGAGCACGTGCTGTCCCCCGAGTCGCTGACGACGGGCTTCCTCCCCGCCTGAGTCCGCGGCGTCTGCGGGCGCAGCCGTCTCTCACCTGCGCCCGCGCCGACTCAGCCGGCGGCCTCCGTGGCCCGCCCCGCCACCGTGCGCAGCGCGCGCAGCACCCGCCGCACCGACGCGTACGCGAGGGCGTCCGGCCGGGCCAGCGCATCGACGTGCCGGACGAGCGCGAGGTCGGCGAGCGGCCTCAGCACGAGCCCGTCCCCGGCGAGCGGACGCCCGGTCGTGCGCGGCAGCACGGCGATCGCCGCCCCCGCCCGCACCACCTCGGCGGTCACCGAGAACTCGTTGATGCGGTGCGCGATGTCGAGCGGCCGCCCGAGGTGCGCCGCGAGGTGATCGAGCACGCCGGCCAGCGGGAACCCGGCGTGCACCGACACCCAGCGCTCCTGGGCGAGGTCTTCGGCGGTGAGCCGTTCCCGCGCGGCGAGCGGATGCGCCGAGGGGAGAGCGATGTCGAGCGGCTCGGTGAGCAGCGGTGTCGCGACGACGCGGTCCGCGGGCCACGGCGCGTCGTGCGAGAGCCGGTGCGCGATCACGAGGTCGTGATCGGCGGTGAGCCCCGGGAAGTCGCTGTGCGCCACATCGGCATCCGCGAGGTGGAGGGGAGGGATGCCGTCGAGCTCGCGCAACAGCGGACCGAACAGCGCGAGCCCCGCGCTGTGGAAGGCCGACACCCGCACCGGGCGGTCGTCGCTGTCGAGGAACGCCCCGACCGCTTCGCGTGCCGCGGTCAGCGCTTCGTCGACCCGCGTTCCCGCCGCGGCGAGCGCCTCTCCCGCCGCGGTCAGGGTCAGCACCCGGCCGCGCCGGACGGTGAGCGGCACCGGGACCCGGGCCTGCAGGTGCGCGAGCTGCTGTGACACCGCGGAGGCGGAGATGTGCAGGGCAGCGGCGACGGCGGCGACGCTTCCGCGGTCGCCGAGCTCGCGCAGGAGACGGAGGTGGGCGGCATCCATAAGTCCGAACTTACGGGATGTTGAAGCAATCGGTCATTGCTCTTCCGAGTTCAGTCGTCGACGGTGGATGTATGACCCGCCGTCCGCCCGAGATCATCGTCGACGTGCTCCTCATCGCCGTCGCGGCGGTGTGGGGCGCGAGCTTCCTGTCCGCCAAAGACCTGACCGGGGAGGTGGGGGTCGCCCCCGCCGTGGCCCTGCGCTTCCTCGTCGCCGCGTCCGCCCTCGGGGTGATCTGCCTGATCCGGAGGGAACGGATGCCGCGCGGCCGAGGTCTCGCGATCGCGGCGCTCCTCGGCTGCTCGCAGGCGGCGGTGATCGGTCTCGAGACCTGGGGCGTGCACCTCACCTCGGCGACGAACGCGGGGCTGCTGATCAGCCTCGCGCTCGTGTTCACTCCGGTCCTGGAGAGCATCGCCTCGCGCGCGTGGCTGCCGCGGTCGTACTTCGTCGCCGCGGTCGCGGCCGTCGTCGGGGTGGCGCTGCTGGTGTCGGGGAGCGGATTGCGCCTGCCGACGGCGGGCGACGCCCTGGTCATCGCCGCCGCCGTCGTGCGGGCGGTGCACGTGACCGCGAGCGGACACCTCACGCGCGGACGCCGTGACAGCACCCTCGCGGTCGTGTGCGTGCAGCTCGTCGTGTGCGCGCTGACGTCCTCGGCGGTGGCCGGCGCCGACCTTCCCCGCGCGGTCGGGCGGCTCACGGCATCCGGATGGCTCGACGTGCTGTTCCTGGGGCTGATGTGTTCGGTGTTCGCCTTCGTCGTGCAGCTGTGGGCGGTGCGGAGGACCTCGGCGACGCGCGCGAGCATCCTCATGGGCACCGAGCCCGTGTGGGCGCTCGCCGTGGGCGTGGTGATCGGCGGCGAGGCGCTCGGCCTCCCGGGTCTCGTCGGGGGCGCCCTCATCATTGCGGCGTCGTACGCGGGTCAGGCGATCGAGCGACGTCACCGCCGCGCGCTCGCCGCGCCCTCGTCCCCCGAGAGCCGGGGGAGCGTCCGCGCGGTCGCGCCCCCGCCGTAGGCTGGACGCATGCACGGCGAGTACAAGGTCCCCGGGGGAAAGCTGGTCGTCGTCGACCTCGAAGAACGCGAGGGGCGGATCCACGGCTTCCACCTCGCGGGCGACTTCTTCCTCGAGCCGGACGACGCCCTCGACGACATCGACGCCGCCGTGAACGGTCTGCCGGTCGAGTCCGACGTCCCCACGATCGCGGCGGCCATCCGCGCGGCCCTCCCCGAGGGCACGCAGATGCTCGGCTTCACGCCCGAGTCCGTCGCGACCGCGATCCGTCGCGCGCTCGTCACGGCTCCCGGCTGGGCCGACTTCGAGTGGGAGGTCGTCCACGACCGGCCCGTCTCTCCCCGCATGAACCTCGCCCTCGACGAGGTGCTCACCACCCGCGTCGGCGCGGGCCTGCGCAAGCCCACCCTGCGTCTGTGGGAGTGGAACGAGAACGCCGTCGTGATCGGCTCGTTCCAGTCGTTCCGCAACGAGGTCGACCCCGAGGGTGCCCGGAAGCACGGCTTCGACGTCGTGCGCCGCATCTCGGGCGGGGGAGCGATGCTCATGGCCGCGAACTCGATCGTCACGTACTCGCTCTACGTCCCGGCATCCCTCGTCGCGGGCATGACCTTCGCCGACTCGTACGCCTTCCTCGACGACTGGGTGCTGCAGGCCCTGCGTTCGCTCGGCATCGACGCGGTGTATCAGCCGCTCAACGACATCGCGGGCCCGCACGGAAAGATCGGCGGGGCCGCCCAGAAGCGCCTCGCCAACGGCGGCGTGCTGCACCACGCGACCCTCAGCTACGACATGGACGGCCAGGTGCTCACCGAGGTGCTGCGCATCGGTCGCGAGAAGCTCAGTGACAAGGGCACCGTCTCGGCCGCCAAGCGCGTCGACCCGCTGCGCAGCCAGACCGGCCTTCCCCGCGACCAGGTGATCGACCGCTTCATCCAGACCTTCACCACCTTGTACGGCGCCACCGAGGGGCACATCACCGACGAGGAGTACGCCGAGGCCGAGGCGCTCGTCGAGACGAAGTTCGCCACCGACGCGTGGCTGCAGCGCGTCCCGTGAGCACCGACGCCCTGCCCGACGCCCCCGCACCCGGCCGCGTCCAGATCCACCACGCCGACAATCTGACAGTCACCCCCGCGTACGCCGACGGCTCGTTCGCGCTCGTCTACCTCGATCCTCCGTTCAACACCGGACGCACGCGCTCCAAGGCCGTCGAGTCGGCGACCTGGACGTCGCCGACCGATGAGACCGCGGATGCCGCCTCGCCCGACGCCGTGATCGAGGACCCGGCATCCGTCGACGATCCGAACATGCTGACGTTCCCCGAGGAGGAGCCGCCCCCGCCGCCCGTCGTGCAGCGCGGCTTCCATGGACGCGAGTACGCGCGCCTGCGCGGCGACCTGCGCACCTACGACGACCGCTTCGACGACTACTGGGGCTTCCTCGAGCCGCGGCTCATCGAGGCGTGGCGCCTGCTCGCCGAGGACGGCACGCTCTACCTGCACCTCGACTACCGCGAAGTGCACTACGCGAAGGTCATGTGCGACGCGCTGTTCGGGCGCGACAAGTTCCTCAACGAGCTCATCTGGGCCTACGACTACGGCGCGAAGACCAAGCGCCGCTGGCCCACGAAGCACGAGACGATCCTCGTGTACGTGAAGAACCCCGCGACCTACTTCTTCGATTCGGATGCCGTGGACCGCGAGCCGTACATGGC
>JARBUN010000124.1 GCA_029239635.1 Microbacterium sp.
TCAGGTCGATTCGTCGTCGAACGGCGGCACGGAGCCGGGAACGAACGGCGGCTTCTCCGGCGTGACGCGGGCGGCCACCGCGGCGGCACCGGCGGCGCGCATGGTCGCGGTCGGCGTGTCGTCAAGGAGCGCTTCCCGCACGATGCGGCGGGGGTCGTACTGGCGCGGGTCGAGCTTGCGCCAGTCGACGTCGTCGAACTCCGGACCCATCTCTTCCCGCATGCGGGATTTCGCGCCCTGCAGCGTCTCTTTGGCGCGGCGCGTGAACTTCGCGAGGGCTTCGGCGTACTTGGGCAGACGCTCCGGGCCGATGACGAGTGCGGCGACCACACCGATCAGCATGAGCTTCTCGATCGTGAGCCCGAAGAACATGAGTTCAGATTACCCGCCGCGCCTCGGCCTCCGGCACGACGGCGCCCTCTAGCCTGGGCACGGAGGTCCAGGTGAGCGGTTATGAAGCGAACGAACGGTTCGTGCAGGAGTCGACGGTGGAGCCGGAGCACATCGCCCGGGCTCGCGCGCACGCGCTCGAGCTGGGTGCGGCCCCGATCAGCCCCGCGGTCGGCGCGCAGACCGCGCTTCTGGCCGCTGCGACGCGTGCGCTGAACGTCGTCGAGGTCGGCACCGGCGGCGGCGTGTCCGGGCTGTGGCTGCTGCACGGTTCTCCGCGCGCCACGCTCACCACGATCGACAGCGAGCCGGAGCACCTCGGTGCGGCGCGCGCCGCGTTCGCCGACGCCCGGATTCCTGCGGCTCGCGCCCGGTTCATCACGGGTCGTGCCTCCGAGGTCCTCCCCCGTATGAACGAGGCGTCATACGACATCGTCTTCATCGACGCCGATCCGGACGGCGTCATCGAATACGTCGAGCACGGGCTGCGCCTGGTCCGCGCGGGCGGAACCGTTCTCATCCCGCGTGTGCTCGCGGGCGGAGCGGTCGCCGACCCGGTGCGGCGCGATGCCGTCACGACGGCCTACCGCTCGCTGATCCAGGAGGTCCAGGCTTCTCCGGCGGTCTTCGGCGCTCTTTCGACAACGGGCGAAGGGCTCTTGCAGCTGACCACGGTGGCCCCGACGCCCTGACGGGCTCAGCCCTGCGGTTCACCCTCCGCGATCCCACACTCACCAGCACGAAAGAAGGCCGGCCCCCGAGGGGACCGGCCTTCTTTCGTGAGGGTGCATCAAGACGGGTTGACGACACCGCCGAGCACGTCGTGCAGTTCCTTCGCCTCGGCGTCGTTCACCGAGACGACGAGTCGCCCGCCCCCCTCGAGTGGCACGCGCACGATGATCAGCCGGCCCTCCTTCACGGCCTCCATCGGTCCGTCACCGGTTCGCGGCTTCATGGCTGCCATCGCGGCCCCCTTTTCGTCGTTGGTCTCCTGACAGTTTACCGGTAGCGCGCGTGGCGCGTCGTACCGCGCCACACGAGGCCGCACGGCATCCGTTCAGGGAATCTGCCAGTACGTGTTCCCGAGGGCGTACATGTTGTAGATCCACCACCACTGACCCAGCAGCACGAGCGCGAGAACGCTGAGGCGCCACGCCGTCGAGCGGGGAACCGCGAACGCGCCCCACAGGGGCGATACGGGCAGAAGCAGCCGGAAGATGCTCGACTGCGGGAAGAACACGAGGAGCAGGTAGACGAGGTAGCTCGCGGACCACAGACGGATCTCGATGCCGAGCCGTCGAACCGGGCGAAAGAAAACGAGCGCGAGGGTGATCCCGACGACCAGGGCCACGAGCGCGATGTACCCCGCCCAGGCGCCGAGCCCCCACTGCGTGAACCAGAACGCGGACGCCTGCACGAAGCCCTCGAGGGGAACGAAGTGACCGCTCGCGTCCGCGATCCAGTTGCGGCGCCACGCGAGCTCGGTCGCGAGGTAGGCGCCCGCGTCGCCCGTCACGAGTCCCGCGATCACCTGCCACGCGAACCCGACGACGACGCTGACCGCGCCGAGGGCGATGATGTGCATCACCTCACGGCGCGGGAGGGGCTCACTGCGGCGACGGAGAAATCGATGGATGCCGTAGAGGCCGAGGAACAGGGCGAAAGCGAGAATGCCCGGGCGGGTGAACCCCATGACGGGGATCAGGGCATAGAGCCACGCCCACCGTCGCCGCTGAACGCACCGCAGCGCGACGAAGAGGAGCAGCAGGAACAGGGACTCCGCGTACCCCACCTGGAACATCGCCGCCAGAGGACCCGCGGCGAAGAAGACGACCGCCCATGTGGAAGCTGAATCGCCCAGGCGATCGCGCAGCAGCGTGTGGAGAGCGAGGCTCGCTCCGTAACCGGACAGGAGGGCGATCGCGACGCCGCCGGCGCCCCAGGATCCCAGGAACGCCCCCAACCCCGCGGACAGGGAGGGGTAGACCGGGAGGAACGCCCACGCGTTCTCTGCCACGGCGCCCGCCGCGTTCACGGGGAGGACGGACGGGTACCCCGACACCGCCGCGAGCCAGTACCACTGCGCGTCCCAGCCGAGGGCCAGCTGGCCGAGCGCAGGCGCCACACCGAACCGCGACGTCGGCCCGGACAGCCCCGCCGCCAGGAGGAAGAAAATCGTCGTGACGATGCGCGCCACCACGTAGATGAGCGCGATGCGCGCCGCCACGGGCAGGCGCGCCCACCCCCGAAGGGTTCCGGATGCCGCCGCCTCGGGGGTCACGAACCGCTCAGCCACGCACGCAGTCCACGCTCCACGGCGTCGATCTGCGCCACGGGCACGCGCTCTTCGTCGTGGTGGGCGAGGTGCGGGTCGCCGGGTCCGTAGTTGACGGCTGGGATGCCGAGAGCCGAGAACCGCGCGACATCGGTCCACCCGTACTTCGGTTTCGGGGTCGCACCGACCGCCGCCACGAACTCCTGAGCCAGCGGCGCATCGAGACCCGGTCGCGCGCCCTCAGCGATGTCGACGATCTCGACGTCGAAGCCGGTGAAGACATCGCGCACGACGCGTTCGGCCCCCGCAGCGTCTCGGCTCGGGGCGAAGCGATAGTTGACCTCGACCTCGCAGGCATCCGGGATCACGTTGCCCGCCACACCGCCGACGATCTTCACCGCGTTCAGCCCCTCACGGTAGAGCAGCCCCTCGACCTCGATCTCGCGCGCGCGGTACTCCGCGAGACGCGCCAGGATCGGAGCCGCCTTGTGGATCGCGTTCTCACCGATCCAGGATCGGGCGCTGTGCGCGCGGACCCCGTCGGTGCGCACGATCGCACGGAGGGTGCCGTTGCACCCGCCTTCGACCTCGCCGTTGCTCGGCTCGCCCAGGATGGCGAAGTCCCCGGCGAAGAGGTCGGGCCTGTTCCGTGACAGCCGCCCGAGACCGTTGAGCGAGGAGTCGACCTCCTCGTGGTCGTACCACATCCAGGTGATGTCGACCGAGGGGGCGACGAGCTCGGCGGCGAGCTTGAGCTGCACGGCGACACCGGCTTTCATGTCGACCGTTCCTCGTCCCCACAGGAACGCCTCCCCCTCGAGCTCGCGGTCCTCGACCGGCAGGTTGCGATTGATGGGGACCGTATCGATGTGCCCCGCGATCACGACCCGCCGCGCCCGGCCGAGGTTCGTCCGCGCCACGATCGTGTCGCCGTCGCGGATGAGCTCGAGATGGTCGAAGTCGGCGAGGGCGTCGGCGAGGGCATCCGCGAGTGTCGTCTCGTCACCGGAGACGCTCGGGATGTCGCAGATAGCGCGCGTGAGATCGAGCGAGGAGGACGACAGATCGAGCGGCGACATGCCCACGATCCTATCGAGCGCGCTGCCGCCGGTAGCCTGGAGCGGTGAGTAACGAACGACGAATCAGCGGTGCCGGACTCTCGACGATCGCCGAGGGGGGCACGGTGCTCGACGCGTGGTTCCCCCGTCCCGTTTCCGGTCACGACGCCGAGATCTCCCCCGACCTCGAGGCTCAGGCCGGTCCTGACGAGCGGCGCAACGTGCGAGTCGAAGCGGTGTCGGTGACGATCGACATCGACGCGGCTCCCGCCTCCACCGTCGACGCCTACCTGCGCCTGCACGCGCTGTCGCACCTGCTCGTGCGGCCCAACGAGATCAACCTCGACGGTATCTTCGGGCACCTCCCCAACGTCGCCTGGACGAACGCCGGTCCGATGCACCCCGACGACGCGGCCCGCCTGCTTCCGCAGCTCAAGCGGGGCGGCATCCAGCTCCAGGGTCTCGACAAGTTCCCGCGACTCACCGACTACGTCCTGCCCGCGGGCGTGCGCATCGCCGACGCGTCCCGTGTGCGCCTGGGCGCGCACCTCTCCCCCGGCACGACCGTCATGCACGAGGGCTTCGTCAACTTCAATGCCGGTACCCTCGGTTCCTCGATGATCGAGGGCCGGGTCTCGCAGGGCGTCGTCATCGGCGACGGAACCGACATCGGCGGCGGTGCCTCGATCATGGGGACGCTGTCGGGTGGTGGGACGCACCGCGTCTCGATCGGCGCGCGCACCCTCCTCGGCGCGAACGCCGGCATCGGCATCTCGCTCGGCGACGACTGCGTCGTCGAGGCGGGGCTGTACGTCACGGCCGGCACCAAGGTCAAGGTCGGCGACGAGACCGTCAAGGCCGGCGAGCTGTCGGGCCGCAACGGCATCCTGTTCCGTCGGAACTCGCTCACCGGTGCCGTCGAGGCCTCGGCGCGGGCCGGGGTCGGCGTCACGCTGAACGAGGCTCTGCACGCCTGAGCGACGGCCCCGCGTCCCGACCGCCGCGGCGTCTCGCCTCGGCAGCAGTCTCAGTCGCGGACGCGCACCGACAGGCAGGTCACGCAGCCCTCGAGCTTCTCGAACTCGCTGACGTCGACGGTCACGACCTCGAGGCCGCGGGCGCGGTGCGCGGCGGCCGTCTCGGGAGCGTCGGCCGACATGAGGACGGTGCGCTCATCGAGCACGACCACGGCGGTACCGTGCTCTTCCGGGACACCCGCGAACACGGGGAACAGGGCGGGGTCGTCCACCAGCGGCTCGAAGCCGATCACCGTGCCGTCGGGAAGCGCCGTCACGCCCGACTTCAGGTGCAGCACCTTCGTCACCGGGATCTCGCGCACCTCCCACCCGCGGGGCTCGACGAGCTCGCGCAGCTGCGCGATCCCGGCGGCGTTCGTGCGCGACGAGGCGCCCACGTACACGATGCGCCCGACCTTCAGCACGTCGCCGCCGTCGAGCGTGCCGGGCTCGACGATCTCGGCGAGGTCGATTCCGGATGCCGACACCCCGGCGCGCACGCTCTCCGCCTCGCCGCGGCGCGAAGCGGCTCCCGCGCGGCACAGCACCGCGAGGTCGCCGAACATCACGACCGCGTCCTCGACGAAGACGCCGTCGGGATGGGCGTCGGCCGGGTCGATCTCGACGATCTCCCACCCGCGAGAGCGGAAGGCGTCCACGTACTCGCGCCACTGCGCGAGGGCGAGGTCCGCGTCCACGGGGACGCGATCGAGATGGGTCAGTTCTCCTTCGGCGAGCAGCGGCGAGGGGCGGCGGACGAGAAGACGCGACATGCCCCGACCCTACTGGGTCGCTTCATCGCGGTCGGCGCACGTACCTCGGCGGCGAGGATCCTCCGCCCGAACCCGCTCACCATGTCCCGATCTGTGCAGACCATGTCCCCATCTCTGCCGCTCGGCGGTGTCCCTGACGACAGGAAGTGGGACATGGTCCGACATCCGCCCCGCACAGTCGAATGCCCCGCCCCTCGCGAGAGGGACGGGGCATCCGACTGTGCGGGGTCAGACCCCGGGATAGTTCCGCTCAGCGGCACCCGTGTACAGCTGCTGCGGGCGGCCGATCTTCGTCTGCGGGTCGGTGATCGCCTCGCGCCACTGCGCGAGCCAGCCCGGCAGGCGACCGATCGCGAACAGCACCGTGAACATGCGCGTGGGAAAGCCCATCGCCTTGTAGATCACGCCGGTGTAGAAGTCGACGTTCGGGTAGAGGCGACGCTCCTTGAAGTAGTCGTCCTCGAGGGCGATCTGCTCGAGCTCCTTGGCCAGGTCGAGCAGCGGGTCGCTCACACCGAGCGCCTCGAGCACCTCGTCGGCCGCCTCTTTGACGAGCTTGGCGCGCGGGTCGTAGTTCTTGTAGACGCGGTGCCCGAAGCCCATGAGCTTCACCCCGTCTTCCTTGTTCTTGACGCGCTCGACGAAGCGTTCGACGCTCTCTCCGGAGTCGCGGATGCGGCCGAGCATCTGCAGCACGGCCTCGTTCGCACCACCGTGCAGCGGGCCGGAAAGCGCCTGGATGCCGGCCGAGATCGAGGCGAACTGGTTCGCTCCGGTCGAGCCGACGAGACGCACGGTCGAGGTCGAGGCGTTCTGCTCGTGGTCGGCGTGGAGCATGAGCAGAAGGTCGAGCGCCTTCGTCATCACCGGGTTGACCTCGTAGATCTCGCTCAGCACGCCGAAGTTGAGCTTGAGGAAGTTGTCGACGAAGCCCAGCGAGTTGTCGGGGTACAGGAAGGCCTGCCCGATGCTCTTCTTGTGGGCGTACGCCGCGATGACGGGCAGCTTCGCGAGCATGCGCACCGTGTTGAGCTCGACGTGCTCGGGGTTGTGCGGGTCGGACTCGGA
>JARBUN010000025.1 GCA_029239635.1 Microbacterium sp.
CCGCTCGATGACCATCGACAGGGCCTTGCCCGGCGACGCCTGGATGATCGCCGCCGCGTCGTTGAAGGTCGAGACCGGCGTCCCGTCGATCGAGATCATCGTGTCGCCCGGCTGCATGCCCGCCGCCTTGGCCGGCGCGACCGGATCGGACGGCTCGCAGTCCTGCCGCTGCTGACTCGCCGGGATCACGCACTCCGAGACGGAGGCGACGGTCGTCGTGCCCTGCTGGATGCCGATCGCACTCAACGCGATCGTGAACAGCACGACCGCGAGGACGAGGTTCATCGCCGGTCCGCCGAGCATGATGATGATGCGCTTCCACACAGGGAGCCGGTAGAACGTGCGGTCGTCGCCGCCGATGAGCGTCTCGGCGTTGGCATCCCGGGCGTCCTGCACCATCGTGGCGAAGAACCGGGAACGTCGTTTCGGCTGCTCCTCGCCCTCGGGGGCGGGCGGGTACATGCCCGCCATCGAGATGAACCCGCCCAGCGGCAGGGCTTTGAACCCGTACTCGGTCTCACCGATGCGCTTCGACCACAGCGTCGGCCCGAAGCCGATCATGTACTGACCCACTCGCACGCCGAAGATCTTCGCGGGGAGCAGGTGGCCCATCTCGTGCAGCGCGATCGAGATGGCGAGGCCCACCACGAGAACGACGACACCGATGAGGAAGGCGATGGCAGTCACCCGCCGACGATACCGCCGCCGTCCTTTGAAGCGCCCGTGCGGCGGCGATGCCCTGTCTGTGCGGGACCGGATGAGACAATGGACGAGATGCCGACCGACGCCACTCCGAACCTTCCGCCCGTGCTCCGGCCCGAGCGTCCGCCCCAGCGCGATCTCGCCGAGCTCGCCCGTCGATTCGGCGTCCGCAGCGTCGGGGAGGTCGAGGGGACGACACTCACGGGCATCACGCTCGCCACCGCGGACCTCCGCGCGGGAGAGGCGTTCGTCGCGATCCGCGGCGTGAACCGCCACGGAGCGGAGTTCGCGGCGACCGCCGCCGAGCGCGGGGCCGTCGCCGTGATCACCGACGCCGACGGCGCCGAGATCGCCGGCCGCACGGGTCTTCCGATCGTGGTCGTCGAGGATCCGCGCGCGCTTCTCGGGGATCTCTCCGCGTGGGTGTACGGCACCGGCCCCGACGACGACATCCCCCGACTGCTGGCCACGACCGGTACCAACGGCAAGACGAGCGTGTCGCACCTCCTCGAGGGGATCCTCGGCCAGCTGGGCGTCGTCACCGGCCTGTCGTCCACGGCGGAGCGCCACATCGCGGGCGAGGTGATCGTGTCGCGGCTCACCACCCCCGAGGCATCCGAGTTCCACGCTCTTCTCGCGCTCATGCGCGAACGCGGCGTCGAAGCCGTGGCGGTCGAGGTGAGCGCCCAGGCTCTCACCCGGCACCGCGTCGACGGTCTCGTCTTCGACGTCGCGGGCTTCACCAACCTCACCCACGACCACCTCGACGACTACGCCGACATGCGCGAGTACTTCGAGGCGAAACTCCCCCTCTTCCGCGCCGACCGCGCGCGTCGCGGGGTCGTGTGCCTCGACTCCCCCGCGGGCGCGGAGATCGCGGCCCGGGCCGAGATCCCCGTCGTCACGATCGTCACCCCCGCGATCGCCGAGGATCCCTCCGTCGACGCCGACTGGACCGTCGACATCGTCGACGAGCGCCAGGAGGGCACCGAGTTCACGCTGCGCGCGCGCGACGGCCGAACGCTCACCACCGTCGTTCCGGTGATCGGTCGGCACATGGCCGCCAACGCCGGTCTCGCGATCGTGATGCTGCTCGAGACCGGCTACGCCTGGGAACGCCTCGTCGACGCCCTCGACGGCGGCCGCATCGAAGCCTCCCTCCCGGGGCGCACGCAGCTCGTCTCCGGCCCCGAGGGCCCGGCGGTCTACGTCGACTTCGGTCACTCCCCCGACGCGTTCGAGAAGACCCTGGCGGCGGTCCGCCGCGTGACCCCCGGCAAGGTCGTCATGCTCTTCGGTGCCGACGGCGACCGCGACGCGACCAAGCGTCACGACATGGGGCGCACCGCCGTCCTCGGCAGCGACATCCTCGTCGTCACCGACCATCACCCCCGGCACGAGGACCCGGATGCCATCCGCACGGTGCTCATCGAGGGCGCGCGCCGCGCGCGGCCCGACGCCGAGATCCTCGAGTTCACCCCGCCCGAGCGCGCGATCCTCGAGGCCGTGAAGCTCGTCGGCGAGGGCGACGCGATCCTGTGGGCGGGTCCCGGACACCAGGACTACCGCGACATCCGCGGTGTCCGCACGCCGTACTCGGCGCGCGAGCTCTCGCGGCGCGCCCTCCGCGCCGCCGGGTGGTCCGTGCCCGACCCGCAATGGCCCGTGCCGTACGACCTCGACGAGACGCGGTCCTCCGACCCCGAGCGCCCGGTCGACTTCCCGGCCTGACCGGGCCGGCGCGAACCGCTCGAGCTCAGAGGACGACGGACAGGTCGATGTCCCAGGAGTCCCCGGCCGGGAGCACCTGGTAGCGCATCAGGAAGCCGTCGCGGTGCGGACGGTGCTCGGCGGCGAGCGCCTCGACCAGGCGTGTCAGGGCTTCGGCGTACCACCCGAGATCCTGGATCCCGGCGGCATCCGTTCGGCGGCTCACGAAGAGTTCCGCTCGTGCGGGCAGAACATCCGCGACGAAGCCCGGAACCCGGTCTCGATCGGCGGCGTCCGACACGGGCCAGCACAGCATGACGTCGTGCGTCTCCTGATCGCGGACCCTCGTGCTCACCCAGTGCAGGTCCGCGACGTCGACGCCCGCTTGCGCGAACGGATCGGTTTCTTCGGGCGGCGGGTCCGCCGTGAGCGGGTAGCCGAGGAAGGCCTGTTCCGTCGCATCCCGTCGAGCGACGGCGATCTCGCCGGGTGGCGTGTCGAACGCCTGCAGGACGGCGTCGAGAGCGGCGTCGTGGCGTCGCCGCTCCCGCAGCACGCGCTCGCGCTGCTCCTCGAGAGCGCGGACGTCCTCCGGTGACCCGAGGACGCGCGCGATCACGGGCCGCGGCACGTCCGCCTCGCGCAACGCGAGGATCATCAGGGCGTCGCGGATCTGCCGCGGCGCATAGAAACGGCGCCCGCTCGCCTCGTCCACCCGGGCGGGGGCGAGAAGGCCCTGCTCGTCGTCGTGACGCAGGGCTTCGACCGTGAGGCCGGTCAGGGCTGAGAACTCTCCGATGTGCAACATGCGTCCACCTTCGGCGCTCCCCCGAGGGGAGGAGCACACGGTCAGTGCTGCTCGATCACGGCATCCGCGGTCCGACGGGCCCAGGCCTCGGCCTCGGCGAGCGACTCGCGGGTCAGCGTCGCGGGCGCCTCGTGTCGATCGACGACCGCTTCGATGATCTCGAGGATGCCGAGGAAGCTCAGCCGCCCCTCGTGGAACGCGTCGACGGCCTGTTCGTTCGCGGCGTTGAAGACCGCGGGGTACGTGGCTCCCGCCCGCCCGACCTTCTTGGCGAGCGCCACGGAGCCGAAGGCCTCCTCGTCGAGGGGCTCGAAGGTCCACCGACTCGCGGTCGTCCAGTCCAGCGGCGCGCCGACACCGGCGACGCGACGCGGCCAGTCGAGACCGAGGGAGATCGGCAGACGCATGTCGGGCGGTGAGGCCTGCGCGATCGTCGACCCGTCGATGAACTCGACCATCGAGTGCACGATCGACTGCGGGTGGACGGTGACGTCGATGCGGTCGTACGGCACGTCGAAGAGGAGGTGCGCCTCGATGACCTCGAGCCCCTTGTTGACCAGCGTCGCGGAGTTCGTCGTCACGACCCGCCCCATGTCCCACGTCGGGTGCGCGAGCGCCTCCGCGGGGGTGACGCCGCGCAACTGCTCGCGCGAGCGTCCACGGAACGGGCCTCCGGATGCCGTGAGCACCAGGCGGCGCACCTCGTGCGCCTCTCCGGAGCGCAGCGCCTGCGCGATCGCGGAGTGCTCGGAATCGACCGGCACGATCTGGCCGGGGGCGGCGAGCGCGGTCACGAGGTCGCCCCCGACGATCAGCGACTCCTTGTTCGCCAGCGCGAGGGTCCGCCCCGACTCCAGGGCCGCGATCGTGGGGCCGAGCCCCACCGAGCCCGTGATGCCGTTGACGACCACGTCGGCCTCGACGTCGCGGACAAGTTGCTCCGCCTCGACGGCACCGAGGGCGACGTGGTCGACGCCGAACTCCCGCGCCTGCTCCTCGACCCCGGCGCGGTCGGAACCGGCGGCGAGACCGACGACCTCGAAGCGGTCGGCGTTCGCCCGGATGACGTCGAGCGCCTGTGTGCCGATCGAACCGGTGGAACCGAGGAGGAGGACGCGGCGCATCCCGTCAGCCTACTGAGCGGCGGGAGTCGCGTGCTGGACGCCGAGGATGTCGACGACGAAGACCAGCGTGGACCCGGCCGGGATCGAGCCCTTCGCCTGATCGCCGTAGCCGTCGGCGGGAGGGATCACGGCGACGACCTGCGAGCCGACCGTCTGACCCTCGAGCGCCTGCTTGAAGCCCGGGACGACGTCGGTCGTCGCGAACTGCGTCGGCGCGCCCTTGTCCCAGCTCGAGTCGAACACGGTGCCACCGTCGTAGAGGACGCCGGTGTACTGCACGATCACGGTGTCGCCGGGGTTCACCACGTCGCCCGCCCCCTGACGGAGGTTCTCGATGCGCGTCTCGGTCGGTGCCGGCGTGCTGGGGACGGTGATGGTCGGTGCGCCGTTGTCGGCGAAGGTGACGGTCGGCATCCCCTCGACGGGCGCGACCTCGGTGCCCTCGGCACGCGTCGGCAGCTCGGAGATGGAGTCGGCCACGAGGATGTAGGCGGGCGAACCCTCGCCCAGCGTTCCCGCCGGGAAGGTCGAGACGGTGCGCGAGCCGATCGGCACGCACGAGACCGCGGCACCGAAGATCTGCTGCGCGTTGACGATCATGTCCATGCCCGAGGGGTCGCTCTTGAGCGAGTCGAGCGCGACAGCGCCGGTCGATGCGTCGATCACCGTGTAGTTCGCCTTGACGAGATCGCCGGCCTTCACCTCGTCGCCGGCGCCCTGGATCAGGGTGCTGCGCTGGATCGCGGTGGGCGCGAAGCCGTCCGGGCGGGTCACCGTCACGGGGCTCTGGAAGTCGCCCGTCACCTGGATGCCGTCGGGCACATCACCGGTGAAGGGCGTCTGGCACTGCCCGGCGTCCGGGCTCGCGCTGGCGTCCGGCGTCTGGCTGTCGTCGGAGGAACCGGCGCACCCGGCCAGCAGCAGCACCGCGACGGCGGCGACGGACAGGGAAGCGATCGGGCGGAAGCGCACGGAGAACCTCTCGAAGGAAGACGGGGAAGCCCCATCCTCGCGCATCCGCCTAAGTCGCGGCTGGGAGTCCCCATGCACGCCCCGGCATGCGGCGGCGAGTAATCTCGACGGGTGAGTTCCGACGAGCCCGCTGAGGCCCCCGCAGCCGTGCCGCAGCAGATGGGTGCGACGTACGTTCTCGGGCGTTCCCTCATCGCCCCTCTCGCCCGCGCGGTGTATCGCCCTCGCGTCGAGGGACGCGACAACGTCCCGCGAACCGGTCCGGTGATCTTCGCGAGCAATCACCTGTCGTTCGTCGACTCCATCGCGATCCCCGTCGCGGCTCCGCGGCCGGTGCACTTCATGGCGAAGTCGGCGTACTTCGAGAAGTGGGCCTCGCGACAGTTCTTCACGGCGATCGGCGCGATCCCCGTCGAGCGCGGAGCCGGTCAGAAGGCTCTCGACGCCCTCGACCAGCAACGCGCCCTGCTCGAGGACGGCCGCGCGGTCGCCCTCTACCCGGAGGGAACCCGCTCCCTGGACGGCCGCCTCTACAAGGGTCGGACGGGCGTCGCCTTCCTCGCCCTCCAGACGGGCGCCCCCGTCGTCCCGGTCGGCCTCATCGGCACCGACAAGGTCATGCCGGTCGGGGCCAAGATCCCCACGACGAAAGAGCGCATCACGGTGCGCTTCGGAGAGCCCCTCGACCTCTCGCCCCACGGTCCGGCGACCTCGGGGCGCGCCCGCCGCGGCGCGACCGACGAGATCATGGCCGCGATCCACGCGCTCAGCGAGCAGGAGCTCGCGAACGCCTACAACGAGGCGCCGGCGCAGAATCCCCTCGAGCGCATCAAGCAGGTCCTCCCGCACGAGCGGCTCTGACCCGCACTCTTTTCCTCCTTGACGCGGGGACGCGTGGCGAGCAGGGTCGGAAGGGACGGCCCGAACCGTCACCGCCACGACGAGGAGGCACCGTGAAGAAGTTCGTGAACGACCCGGCCGATGTGCTGGCCGAGGCTCTTCGAGGCATCGAGGCCGCGTATCCGCAGCTCCGGGTCGACGCGGAGAACCGCGTGATCCTGCGAGCCGAGCCGACTCCCGGGGGCAAGGTCGCGCTGGTGTCGGGTGGCGGCTCCGGCCACGAGCCGCTGCACGGCGGGTTCGTCGGACGCGGCATGCTCGACGCAGCCGCCGCGGGCGAGGTGTTCACCTCCCCGACCCCCGACCAGGTGCTCGCGGCGACCCAGGCGGTCGACTCGGGCGCGGGCGTCCTCCACATCGTGAAGAACTACACGGGTGACGTCTTGAACTTCGAGATGGCAGCCGAGCTCGCCGCCGCGGAGGGCGTGCAGGTCGAAGCGGTGGTCGTCGCCGACGACGTCGCCGTGCAGGACTCCACGTGGACCGCGGGCCGCCGCGGCACGGGCACCACCGTCGTGCTCGAGAAGATCGTGGGCGCGCTGGCCGAGGAAGGCGCCGACCTCGCCACCGTCGCCGCCCTCGCGCGGCGCGTGTCCGCGGCCGGGCGTTCGATGGGGGTCGCCCTCACCAGCTGCACCGTCCCCGCCGCGGGGCGCCCCACCTTCGAGCTGCCCGACGACGAGATGGAGGTCGGTGTCGGCATCCACGGGGAACCCGGCCGCTCCCGCGTGACGCTGGCATCCGCTCACGAGATCGCGAAGCTCATGGTCGATCCGATCGTCCACGACTTCGCAGCGCCGGTGGGCCCCGCGATCGTGCTGCTGTCCGGCCTGGGAGGCACGCCGCTCATCGAGCAGTACCTTCTCTACGGCGAGATCGCTCCCCTGCTGGCCGCCGCGGGCGTCGACGTGCAGCGCGTGCTCATCGGCGATTACATCACCAGCCTCGACATGGCGGGGGCATCGCTCACGGTCGTCCAGGCCGACGACGAGATGCTCCGCCTGTGGGATGCCCCCGTCGTGACCCCGGGCCTGCGGTGGGGCGCATGAGCGGCGCCGTCTCGACCGACGCCCTCGTCGCCTGGATCCGGGCGTTCCGCGACGCCGTTCACCAGCACAAGGACGAGCTGACGCGTCTCGACTCCGAGATCGGCGACGCCGACCACGGGTCGAACATGGCGAGAGGCCTGGATGCCGTGGTCGCCAAGCTCGATCCCGCCCCGGCGAGCGCCCCTGACCTGTTCAAGACCGTCGGCATGACTCTCGTTTCGTCCGTGGGCGGAGCGAGCGGCCCTCTCTACGGAACGTTGTTCCTCCGGATGGGGCCCGCGCTGTCGGCGGAAGACGCGGATGCCACGGCCTTGGGCGCGGCGCTCCGCGCGGGCGTGGAGGGGGTCGTCGCCCGCGGCAAGGCGGAACTCGGCGACAAGACGATGGTGGACGCCCTGTTGCCCGCACTCGACGCCTGGGACGCGGCCGCCGCCGATGGGGCGGACGCCGCCGGAGCCGCTCGGGCCGCCGCCGACGCCGCCGCCCGCGGCCGCGACGCCACCGAGCCGCTCGTCGCACGCAAGGGCCGCGCGAGCTATCTCGGGGAGCGCAGCGCCGGGCACCTCGACCCGGGGGCCACCTCGGCGACGCTCCTTCTCGAGGCGCTGCGCGACACGCTGGCGGATCCCGCGTGATCGGTCTCGTCGCCGTCTCGCACTCGCGCGCCCTCGCCGACGCGGCGGTCGAGCTGGCCTTGCAGATGGGGGGCGAGAATCCTCCCACCGTGCGCGTCGCCGCGGGCGGACCCGACGGCGACCTCGGAACGGATGCTGTGGCCATCGCCGCCGCCATCGACGAAGCCGACAGCGGAGACGGCGTGCTCGTGCTGATGGACCTCGGCTCCGCGATCCTCAGTGCGGAGACAGCGGTGGAGTTCGTCGCCGAGCCCGGCCGCGTCCGACTGAGTCCCGCACCGTTCGTCGAGGGACTCGTCGCCGCGGTGGTCACGGCGGCCGGCGGGGCCGACCTCGCCACGGTCGCGGCGGAGTGCGCCACGGCCGGAGACGCGAAGCGGCGACAGCTCGGCGCGGACAGCGACAGCGGGATCCCGGCGTCCGTCGCCGGCGGCGGCGCGGATGCAGACGCCCGAACGGTAGCCGAAGCATCATTCGAAGCGGTCGTCACGAACCCGTCGGGCTTGCACGCTCGTCCGGCCGCCACCTTCGTCAAGACCGCATCGCGCTACGACGCGGACGTGCGCATCGCCGACCTCGACGCCGGGTCCGAGGAGATCTCGGGACGAAGCCTCCTGGCGCTCATGGCGCTCGGCATCCGCCCCGGCTCCCGGATCCGGGTCCGCGCGACCGGGCCCGAGGCGCGGGCCGCGCTCACGGAGCTGCGAGCGCTGGTCGAGGACGGCTTCGGCGAACGCTGACCGTTCTTCCGCTCGTCTTCCCCCGCGCAGAACGGGCGCAAGGGGTACGGCTCAGCGCGTGACGCTCAACAGGCGGCGGGCGAGCGCTTCTTCGACCACGAGTTCGGTGACGAGGCCGGCGGCGAGCGCGCCGCGCAGAGCGTCGAGCTTGGACAGGCTCGAGACGACGCAGAAGCGGCGCGGGATGCGCCGGACGGTGTCGAGATCGGGACCGCTCGAGCGGGCGTTCAGCTCGGGGATGTCGCTCGACCCGTCGACGCGGTAGAACACGGTCGCACAGTCGCCGACCACCCCCTCGCGCTCGATGACAGCACGGTCGCGCCCGTCGAAGTAGTCGCTGCTGTACACGTGCGAGGGGACGTCGGCCTGCGGCGAACCGAGGCCGAAGACGAAGAGCCCGACGCGGTCCTGGATCTCGAGCACGGAACGCACCGAGCGCTCCCGCCACATCGCGCGCTTCGTCTGCGGATCGTCGAACAGCGCGGGAACCGGGAATTGGTGCACGGACGACGACCACGCCGTCCCGAACCGCGACAGGATCTCCCCCGCGTACGGGATGCCGCTGGTGCGGACGTTGGCGGCGCCGTTCATCTGCACGATGTGGGTGTCGTGCACGTCCTTCGCCGGGACGTGACGGGCGATCGCGGAGAGTGTCGAACCCCACGCGATGCCCACGGTCATGGACGATTCGACGCGCTCGGTGAGGATGCGCGCCGCGGTCAGCGCCGTGCGCTCGAGCCGGTCGGCCTCGGTGGTGCGCGCGGGTGTCGGGACGACGTGCGCGGCGATGCCGAAACGGTCGGCGATGCGCTGCGCCATCTGCCCGCGGGCGTCGTCGGGCGGGCTGATCGAGATGGTCACCAGCCCCACATCGCGCGCGTGCTGGAGCAGTCGCGACACCGAGGAACGCGACACACGCATCTCGTGGGCGATGGCGTCCATCGTCAGGTCCTGCATGTAATACAGCTGCGCGGCGCGGAGTGCATCCCGCCCGCGGGCTTCTGCCTGGGTCACCATGGGCCCTCCCGTCCGAGCCCATTGTGCACGTTTTTTCAAGGGGCTTGCAACAACGTGCAGACGGGCGCATTCTGTCGGCGTACCAACTACGAAAGGTCGCAGTCGACATGTCGTCCCCCGCAACTTCGCTCCGCGCCGATGTCCAGGCGCTCCGTGACGCCGAAGACATCGACGTCCTCATCATCGGCGGGGGCATCAACGGCCTCGCCACCCTCCGCGACCTGTCGCTGCAGGGCGTCAGCGTCGCCCTCGTCGAGCGCGGTGACTTCGTCTCCGGCGCCTCGTCGGCATCCAGCCACATGGTGCACGGCGGCATCCGCTACCTCGAGAACGGCGAGTTCCGCCTCGTGAAGGAAGCGGTGACCGAGCGCAACGACCTGCTCAAGACCGCTCCGCACTACGTGAAGCCGCTCGAGACCACGATCCCGATCTACAAGACGTTCTCCGGCATCCTCTCCGCTCCGTTCCGCCTGCTCGTGACCCACGGTCGCGGCAAGCCCAACGAGCGCGGTGCCCTGCTGATCAAGGTCGGCCTGATCATGTACGACACCTTCTCGCGCGACGGTGGTTCGGTTCCCCGCCACAAGTTCCTGGGCAAGAAGAAGTCGCTGGCCGAGCTCCCGAAGCTCAACCCTGACCTCGCCTACACCGCGACCTACTTCGACGCGTCGATGCACGACCCCGAGCGCATCGCCCTCGACGTGCTCCACGACGGGATCGTCGCGGGTGCCGGTCGCACGCAGGCGGTCAACTACGTCTCGGCCGTCGGCGCGGATGCGAACGGCGTCCGCGTCCGCGACGAGGTCTCGGGCGAGGAGTTCTCGGTCAAGGCCAAGGTCATCCTCAACACGGCAGGCCCCTGGACCGACCTCGCCAACGCCGCGATGGGCCTGAAGACCCAGTTCATGGGCGGCACCAAGGGCTCGCACGTCGTTCTCGACAACCCCGAGCTGCTCGCGGCGACCGGGGGCCGCGAGATCTTCTTCGAGCACTCCGACGGCCGCATCGTGCTGATCTATCCGCTCAAGGACCGCGTGCTCGTCGGCACCACCGACATCGACGCCGACCCCGCCAAGCCGGTCGTGTGCACCGACGACGAGATCGACTACTTCTTCGACCTCGTCGGGCACGTGTTCCCGAGCATCTCGGTGGACCGCTCGCAGATCGTCTACACCTTCTCCGGCATCCGTCCCCTCCCCCGGCACGATGACACCGCTCCCGGCTTCGTCTCGCGCGACTACCGCATCGTCGAGGACGAGATCGCGGGCGTGCCCGCGATGAGCCTGGTCGGCGGGAAGTGGACCACCTTCCGCGCGCTGGCCGAGCACCTCAGCATGAAGACGCTGCAGAAGCTGCGTCGCCCGCACCGCGTGAGCACCCAGGGACTGTCCATCGGCGGAGGCGCGGGCTTCCCCACGACGCCCGAGGCACGGCGTCGCTGGGTGGCCGCACGCACGAATGCTCATTCTCGCGAGCTCGTGGAAGCCCTGCTCGCACGCTACGGCACCCGTGCCGACCTGCTGCTGGAGGCGCTGCCGGCCGAGCCGACGCCGATCGAGCACGCCCCCGGCTACTTCGTCGAGGAGCTCGAGTGGATCGCACGCAACGAGCAGGTCGTGCACCTGATCGACGTGCTCCTGCGCCGGACGCACCTCGCGTTCGTGGGCGGCATGACCGAGCGCACGCTGGTCGAGGTCGCCGAGGCCGTCGCCGGCCCGCTCGGGTGGGACGCCGACCGTGTCCAGGAGGAGGTCGAGCGCACCCGCGAGATCCTTCTCACCGCTCACCGCGTGGATCTGGCCGAGGCCGGAGTCGCCGCAATCTGAGAGAACGTGCGGGCGCGTCACCTGTTGCGCGCCCGCACGGCGGTCATAGGTTCGGATCACCGAGCCGCAACGACGCCCGTGCCGAAGATGGACGGGCGACAACAGAAAGGTCGATGACGACATGCAAGAAGTCAATCTGGGGCTGTACTTCCTCTCGGAGGTGGTCGGCACCGCGATGCTCATCCTGCTGGGCTGTGGCGTGGTCGCCAACGTGGCCCTGGCGAAGACCAAGGGCAATGCCGGCGGCACGCTGATGGTGAACTGGGGATGGGGCCTCGCGGTCTTCGCCGGTGTCATCGTGTCCGCCTACTCGGGCGCTCAGCTGAACCCCGCCGTGTCCATCGGCCTGCTGGTCGCGGGCAAGATCGGCTTCGTCCAGTTCCTCGTCGCCGTCGCGGCGCAGATGGTCGGTGCGATCATCGGTGCCGTCCTCACCTGGGCGTCCTACAAGCAGCACTTCGACGACGAGCCCGACCCGGCCGCCAAGCTCGGTGTCTTCTCGACGGGACCCGCGATCCGTTCGTACGGCTTCAACTTCCTCACGGAGGTCATCGCCACCTTCGTCCTCGTGTTCGTGATCTTCGGCTTCGCGGACTACGGCGTCGCCGACATCGGCGTCCCGGCCGGTATCGGTGGCCTCTCCGCCGTTCCCGTGGCGCTGCTCGTGGTCGGTATCGGCGCCTCCCTCGGCGGCCCGACCGGTTACGCGATCAACCCGGCCCGTGACCTCGGCCCGCGCATCGCCCACGCGATCCTCCCGATCAAGGGCAAGGGCTCGAGCGACTGGAGCTACGCCTGGGTCCCGGTCGCCGGCCCGCTCGTCGGTGGTCTGCTCGCGGGTGTGCTGGCCCCCGTGCTCCTGGGCCTCGGCAAGTAACCCTCCGCGGGGGCGCCGCCCGGCGCCCCCGCCCCCCCTTCCCCTCTTCACCCGTTCACTGAACAAGACAAAGGAGTCCATCCATGGCCGACTACGTCCTCGCCATCGACCAGGGCACGACCTCGACGCGCGCGATGATCTTCGACAAGTCCGGCGGCGTCGTCGCCGTCGGGCAGAAGGAGCACGAGCAGATCTTCCCCCGCGCGGGGTGGGTCGAGCACGACCCGCTCGAGATCTGGCGCAACACCCAGGAGGTGATCGGCCTCGCCCTGAGCCGTGCCGACATCACCCGTCACGACATCGCCGCCGTCGGCATCACGAACCAGCGCGAGACGGCTGTCGTCTGGGACAAGAACACCGGCAAGCCCGTCTACAACGCCATCGTGTGGCAGGACACGCGCACGCAGTCGATCGTCGACCGTCTCGCCGACGGCGACACCGAGCGCTACAAGAGCATCGTCGGCCTGCCGCTGGCGACGTACTTCTCGGGCACGAAGATCGTCTGGATCCTCGAGAACGTCGACGGCGCCCGCGAGAAGGCGGAAGCCGGCGACCTGATCTTCGGCACCACCGACACGTGGGTGCTGTGGAACCTCACCGGCGGCATCGACGGCGGCGTGCACGCGACCGACGTCACCAACGCCAGCCGCACCCTCTTCATGGACCTCGAGACGCTCCAGTGGCGCGACGACATCCTGGCCGACTTCGGCGTCCCGCGCTCGATGATGCCCGAGATCCGATCGTCCTCCGAGGTCTACGGCACCGTCGAGTCGTCGTCGCTCCTGCGCGAGACCCCCGTCGCCGGCATCCTGGGCGACCAGCAGGCCGCGACGTTCGGTCAGGCCGCCTTCGACCCGGGCGAGAGCAAGAACACCTACGGCACGGGCAACTTCCTCATCTTCCAGACGGGCGAGGAGATCGTCCACTCGAAGAACGGCCTGCTGACGACCCTGGGCTACAAGCTCGGCGACCAGCCCGCCCGCTACGCGCTCGAAGGCTCGATCGCCGTCACCGGCTCGCTGATCCAGTGGCTGCGCGACCAGCTCGGCATCATCTCCTCGGCCCCGGAGGTCGAGGCGCTGGCCTCGAGCGTCGACGACAACGGCGGCGTGTACTTCGTCCCGGCGTTCTCGGGCCTGTTCGCGCCGTACTGGCGTCCAGATGCCCGCGGAGCGATCGTCGGTATGACGCGCTACGTCAACAAGGGTCACATCGCCCGCGCCGCGCTGGAGGCCACCGCCTTCCAGACGCGCGAGGTGCTCGATGCGGTCAACGCCGACTCGGGCGTCGACCTCACCGAGCTCAAGGTCGACGGCGGCATGACCGCCAACGACGCCCTCATGCAGTTCCAGGCCGACATCCTCGGTGTGCCGGTGGTGCGGCCGGTCGTCGCCGAGACGACCGCTCTCGGTGCCGCATACGCCGCGGGCCTCGCCGTCGGATTCTGGGACAACCTCGACGACCTCCGCGCCAACTGGCAGGAGGGCAAGCGCTGGGAGCCCGACATGGACTCCGACGAGCGCGACCGCGAGCTGCGTCTGTGGAAGAAGGCCGTCACCAAGTCCATGGACTGGGTCGACCAAGACGTGCGCTGAGCACCCTTCCCTCGGAACCCCGTCGGCGTCTCGCCGGCGGGGTTCCGTCGTCCCGGGCCCGTCCCCGGCCTCACCGCACCGGGTTCGGGGCCGTGTGCACAGGTGGCTGAACGCGTCGAAGCCACCGGACGTGGCTTCGGGATCGATCCGCCCCACGCGCCGGGCGTCACGGCATCCGGATGCCGCTGACTCAGCGCTGCGGCTTGGGATACGCCGCGCGCACCACGTCGGACTGCAGGTAGTCCGACACCCCGATGAGCAGGATCGCGAAGAGGATCTGCTCGGTGACGACCCAGAACGGGTAGAGCCCCGGGATCGCCGCGAGGACCAGCGCCACGACGGGGAAGATACGGCTGAACAGCTGCAGCCGCCGGAACGCCCAGTACCAGCCCGCCCGCGCGCGCCAGAGGAAGTAGAACAGCGTCGTCGTGATCGCCAGCACGACGAGACACCGCATCCACACCGCGAAGCCGACGTCTGCTCCGTCGACGGTCATGACCAGCGCGATGACGACGGTGGCGACACCGAGTACGAAACCGAGAGCGAGAAGAAGCGTGACGGCGCGGAACGCCCGGCGCACCTTCGGGTCATCGGGAACCTCGACGCGGTGATCGGCGTGGCGGCCGCCCGCGATCCGATCGAGACGGCGGAGGGCCGGTTCGAGCTGCATGCGCTCACTGTACGACGCCACGACCGGCGCCGCTGTTCGGGCGGGTCAGCCGACGCTGATCTCCGGCTCGTGCCGCACGGGGAAGTTCACCGAGTTGGCGATGAAGCACCACTCGCGCGCCTGCCTGTGGGCAGCCCGAGCGGCCTCGACCATCGACTCCTCGGCGACGCGCACGCGGGGCCGCAGGACGACCTCGGTGAACGCTCCGCCGCTGTTGCCGTCTTCCTGCATCGTGCCCGAGGCGTCGTCCTCGTAGGCGGTGACCACGACGCCCGTCGTGACGCACGCGTGCAGGTACGACAGCAGGTGGCACTCGCTGAGGGCCGCGAGCAGCAGCTCCTCCGGATTCCACTTGGCGGGGTCGCCGCGAAAGGGCTTGTCGGCGGATGCCGCGATGGCGGGCTTTCCGTCGACCTCGAGCGTCACCGCCCGGTCGTAGTCGCGGTAGCCGCTCGTGCCGCTCCCCCGGTCTCCGGTCCAGGTCGAGCGCAGGCGGTAGTGGTGCTCTCCGTTCATGTCCCCAGTCTGGCCCTGCCGACGTGCGCGAGGGGCCATTCCCGGTCGGCTGACCGCGTTTCGGGGTGACCGAACGGGGCCTCTGACGCGCCGGGTCGGGAAGGACCGCGGAGATAACATGGAGGGATGCCTGCCACGCCCCCCGCCTCCGTCGAGCTCGCCGTCGTCGAACGGAACGGGTTCATCGAATCCCGCCACCACGGTGTCGCCGTCGTCCTCGCTCCCGACGGGTCCGAGAAGCTCACCCTCGGCGAGGCGACCGCGTCGTTCCTTCCCCGCTCGAGCATGAAGCCGCTGCAGGCTCTGGCGTGCCTCTCGGCCGGCGCCGACCTCGCCGACGAGCGGCTGGCGATCGCGATGGCGAGCCACTGCGGCACCGAGCGTCACGTCGAGACGGCGCGTGGCATCCTGCAGTCGGCCGGCCTGACCGAAGACGACCTCGGCTGCCCCGCGGCGTGGCCCAGCGACACCGCCGCGCGCGACGAGCTCGTGCGCGATCACGGCGCTCCCTCGCCGCTGCGCATGAACTGCTCGGGCAAGCACGCGGCGATGCTGCTCACCTGCGTCGCGAACGGCTGGTCCACGACCGACTACCTCGATCCGCAGCACCCGCTGCAGGTGCACATCCGCGAGGTCCTGGAACGCCTCGTGGGCGAGCGCATGACGACCACCGCGATCGACGGCTGCGGCGCGCCCGTCTACGCGATGAGCCTGGTGGGCCTCGCGCGCGCGATCCAGCGCATCGCGACCTCGTCGGAGCGTTCCCCCTTCGCCTTGCACCGGAGCGCGGGCACGCTCGTGCGCGCGGTCAAGGAGCACCCGTGGACGATCGACGGCCCCGGCCGCCCCGACACCGTCGTCATCGAGCGTCTCGGAGTGTTCTCGAAACTGGGCGCCGAGGGCGTCCAGGTCATGACCGCACCCGACGGCACCACGGTGGCGCTGAAGATGCTCGACGGCTCCAATCGCGCCGGTCACGCCGTCGCTCTGCGTCTGCTGGAGCGGGTCGGCTCCCTGACCCCCGAGGCCGTCGCCGACACCCTGGCCCTCTTGCCGCTCACCGTGTCGGGCGGCGGCCGTGAGGTCGGCGGCATCCGCCCCACCGTCTGAGCAGGGCGGCAGGGCGTCTCGAGGACGCCCCCGCGCAGGAACGCCGGCTCACCGTGCCAGGGGATCGTGCGAGCCGTCGCCGCGGGCGTGACGTCTCCCGCGCGCGGACGCGGATGCCGCGCGCTTCAGATTCCCCCGTCGACCGACCGCGGGTAGGCGATCGGCTCATCGGGGACGAGGACCTCGGTGTCGCGGTTCAGGCTCTCGCCGCGGAAGAAGGGCTTCGATGCCGGGACGAGGTACCAGACGAGCATCAGGACGACGCCGAACGCGAGGGCGCCGATTCCGACGACGAACGTGCCCCCGATCCCGAGCAGCTCCGAGTTGCCGTAGTCCACGTCGTACATGTCGATCGCGGACTGCACGAACGCGTACGTGAGCATGAGCGCTCCGAGCAGGGGCAGGATGCCGCGGTACAGCAGGTTCTTGCCGGACGTGAACAGCTCGCGCCGGAAGTACCAGACGCAGGCGTAACCGGTCAGGGCGTAGTAGAAGGCGATCGCGAGACCGAGCGACAGGATGGAATCCTGCAGGATGTTGTCGCTGATGATCGTCATCCCCACGTAGTACACGCTCGCGACGATCCCCATGACGAGCGTGGAGAACGACGGCGTGCGGAATCGCGGGTGCACCGACTGGAAGCGCGCCGGCAGAGCCTTGTAGGCCGCCATCGCCAGGGTGCCGCGGGCTGTGGGCAGGATCGTGGTCTGCGTCGACGACACCGCCGAGATGAGCACGGCGATGACGAGCACCCACGCGAAGGGACCGAACAGCCCGTCCTTCATCGCCAGGAAGACATCGTCCGCGTTCGAGGCGTTCGCCAGCCCCGCGCCGTCCTCGCCGACGCCGGCGTACATCATCGCGGCGACCGTCACCGTGACATACGTGCCGAGCAGGATCACGGTGGTCAGGAGCGCCGCCCGACCGGGAATGCGCTTCGGGTCCTTCGTCTCCTCGTTCAGGGCGAGACAGGTGTCCCAGCCCCAGTAGATGAACAGCGCCAGGAGCACTGCCTCCGTGAAGCCGCTCCACTCGGTGAAGCCGAACGGGTTGAACCACGCGAAATCGAACGGCGTCGGGTTCGGCGCGGTCCCGTCGAAGAACTTCCACAGCGCGACGACGACGAACAGCGCGAGCACGACGTACTGGACGGCGAGCAGGATGTTCTGGATCCGCTCGCCGATCTCGACGCCCCGATAGCTGACGTACGTCATCGCCGCGATGAAAGCGACGCCCGTGGCGGTGACCAGCGGCACGTTCTCGGCCAGCGACCCGTCGCCGATCAGCGACCAGAGGTAGATGCCGGCGATCTGCGACAGGTTGGCGAGCACGACCATGCCCGCCACGGCCACTCCCCACCCGCCCATCCATCCGACCCACGGCCCGAACGCTTTCGTCCCCCAGGTGAAAGTCGTGCCGCAGTCAGGCACCTCGTTGTTCAGCTCCCGGTAGGCGAAGGCGATGAACAGCATCGGGATGAAGGCCAGGACGAACGCGATCGGCGCCTGAGCACCGACCGCGACGACGACGAAGCCGAGCGTCGCGACGAGGGAGTAGACGGGGGCGGTGGACGCCAATCCGATGACGGTCGAACCCCAGAGTCCGAGCGTCCCGGTGGCCAGTCCCTTGCCCGACGTCCGTTCGGGAGCGGAAGTCATATGCCGAACGTAGAATCCGCGGGTAACCGCGGTCAAGAGCGAATTCTCAGGAAGAGTGGCGCTTCACGTCGAGCACGATGATCGTGATGTTGTCCCGACCGCCGTTCTCGAGAGCCGCCGCCATCATCGCATCGACCGCTGCGGCCGGGTCGGCGTTGGCCTCGAGGAAGTGCTTGATCCCGAAGTCGGTGAGCTCTTTGGTGAGTCCGTCCGAACACACGACGAAGCGGTCCCCGTCCACGACTTCGAGACGGAGATAATCCGGCTTGACGCTGTCGCTCGGGCCGACGGCCCGCGTGATGACGTTGCCGTAGGGGTGGTTCTCTGCCTCTTCCGGGCTCAGACGACCGGCGGCGATCAACTCTTGGACCACCGAGTGGTCCGTCGTGACCTGGACGATCTCCCCGTCGCGCAGAAGGTACACGCGAGAGTCGCCGATGTTCAGCGTCACCCAGTGCGGCTCGTCCGCCGTCGTCTCGAGATACAGGCCGGTGAGGGTCGTGCCGGTGCCTTCGTCGGTCGTCTCGGGGTGCGAGACGATGTCCTTCACGGCGCGCGAGAGGGCCTTCTCGATGTGGCGCGGGGACACGGTACCCCCGCTGACGACCGCCTGCAGGCGATCCACCGTGCTCGCACTGGCGATCTCTCCGCCCAGGTGCCCGCCCATCCCGTCGGCGACGACGAAGAGCGGATACTCGGCGAGGACGGCGTCCTGGTTGACCTCGCGGCGCTTGCCCGTATCGGTGCCGGCGGCCCAGGCCAGATCGAGCGTCGTTCCCGACAGCGGAACGGTACGCGTATGCGTGGTCACCTCGGGCACGACAGATCCTCCGGTTGGCCGACAGCTTCGCCGGCGAGAGCGCGCGGCCCTGCCATCCTAATGGACGCGCCCGCGCCGCCTCCGGCAGCGCCGCGCCCACGGGCGAGACACCGCCGGATCATCCCGCTGCCGGATCTGCGGGGAGACTCAGGATGCCGTCGATCTCGGCGATGTCCTCGGCACTCGGCGCCCAGGCCGTCGCGGCCGCGGCGTTCGCCCGCACCTGCTCGGGGCTGGTCGCTCCCGCGATGACGCTCGAGACGAGCGGGTTGGCCAGGAACCAGGCGAACGTCGCCTCCAGCATGGTGACGCCACGCTCGTCGCAGAAAGCGCGGTAGCGCTCGAGCGCATCCCACGGCGCGTCCCGCCAGAGGTGGGGGCGCTGGCGCATGATGCGGCTCCCCTCCGGACCCCCCTCGCGAGAGAACTTGCCCGTGAGCAGGCCGTTGTGCAGCGGGAAGAACGGCAGGAGACCCAGCCCGAACCGGTCGACGGCGGGGAGCACCTCCCGCTCTGCCGCGCGCGCCAGGAGGCTGTATTGGTTCTGCGACGAGATGAAGCGCACGTCCGCCGCCGCGTAGTCCGCTTCGGCGATCTGCCAGCCCGAGAAGTTGGAATGGCCCACGTACCGGACCTTGCCCTCACGGACGAGATCCGCCAGTGCATCGAGCGTCTCGTCGATCGGCGTTGACGGGTCGGGCGTGTGGAGCTGGTACAGGTCGATCCAGTCGGTCCTCAGCCGCCGGAGCGATCCCTCCACCGACCGACGGATCGCCGTCCGCGACGCCTTGGCGCCACCGAGGACCCCGGGAGCGAGATCGGCATGACCGAACTTCGTCGCGAGGACCACTTCGTCTCGCCGTCCCTCGAGAGCCTCGCCCATGAGCGTTTCCGACAGCCCGAACTCTCGCCCGTAGACGTCGGCCGTGTCGAGGAACGTCACTCCGGCCTCCAGAGCGGCGTCGAGAACGACGCGCGTCCCCTCCAGGGTCTCCGTGGCGGTGCCCGCTCGGCCGAAGTTGTTGCATCCGAGTCCGATGGCCGAGACCCTCAGCCCGGAGCGTCCGACAGGTCGTTGGGGAAGTGTCGAGCTCGTCATCCCTCCACGCTATCCCCGTTGAACGACGATGGGCTCCCCACCGCGGTGGGGAGCCCATCAGACGATCAGACCTGCGGACCGGCCGGCGGAGCGGGCGGCGGCGGGGTCGTGCCGGTCGCCGGGGGTGCCGGCGGCGGGGTCGCACCCGCAGCGGGCGGGGCCGGCGGGTAGCTCGGGGCCGCCGGGGCGGCGTAGCCCTGCGGCGCGGCACCGTAGCCGCCGCCGTTCACACCCGCGCCCTGCTGCGCCGGCTGGACGGGAATACCGTTCCAGACGGTCTTGTCGGCGAGGAACGAGTTGCCCCAGGGCGACGGCGACGCCGCGGCAGGGTTCCAGCGGTTGCCGCTGAAGCCGAGGATGCCGAGCCAGATCCAGACGCCGAGGCCGCTGAGGAGGAACAGCAGCAGGATCGGCCATTCGCGACCGAACTTCGCGTTGACGCGCACGGCGGCCATGATCAGGACCACGAGGCCGACGGGAATCGCGAGGAAGTTGAGGATCGGAATCGCCCAGGCGATCGCCACACCGAGGATCACCCAGGGCGAGATGTCACCCAGCTTGACGAACACCATGTAGTTGTAGACCGGTACCCAGGCACGCCACTTGCCCTCGACGCCGGCCCGCTCGAAGACCTTCATGAGCAGGAAGGAGCCGATGACGTAGCCGATGACTCCGATGACGGCCGCGAACGCGTAGAAGGCGCCCATGACGGCGAGCCCCGCGGCACCCGAGGTGTCGTACGGGTCGCTATAGGCGAGGTGAAGGATGTCCACGTCGATCCTTTCGAACGGGTGATGGCGCGTGGTACGTATACGCCAGCGAGAGGTTCCCGCGGGTGACATGGTAGCGAACCTGAGTATTGCCTGACACCCGCCACGCAGATGTGCTAGACGAAGAGGGCGATTTCGCCGGGTGCGCCCTCGCGCACGACCCATCCGGATCCCCCGGCCCAGTCGACGAAGTCGCCCCGCGAGCGGATCCCCGCACGCGTCGTCGCCAAAGACCGCACGAGCTCGCCCTTCGCGTGCTTGTTGAAGTGATTCAGCGCGCGCACGGGGGCGTCTCCCCCGCCGGTGACGACACGTACGTAGGAGCTGTCGACGTCCGCCGAGACGGGGCCGAGCGCGGCGTAGGCCTCGGACCGCAGATCCAGGACGAAGGACGGTGCCCGGGTCGAGAGCGCCGCCGTCACGGCATCCGCCCACACCCGTCGGAGAGCGGGAAGCCCGGGGAGGGAGACCCCCGCGGCCAGGCGATACGCCGGGATGCCGTCGAGTGCGCCGATCGGTCCGAACGGCGCCGAGTGGATGACGACGTGCGCCGAGAGCCACGAGCGTGCCGAGGCGTCCAGGCTTCCGGCATCCAGTGCGTCGAAGAGGACCCCGGTGTAGCGATCGATCGCGGGCATCGTGGGGGAACGTCGAAGCGCAGCGTTGTCGGCGATCTCGTGCCGGCGCTTCGCGCTGAGCTTCAGCACGCGCGCCGCTTCGTCCTCATCGGCAGACAGGGCGACGAGAGCGTCGACGACGGCATCGCGCTGAGGACGCAACGACGGCATCGCGAGGGCATCGAGACGCAACGGTGCACCGTCACCGCCGGGCCGTTTGGTTTCAGAGGGAGGCAGGAGAACGAGCATGGAGACTCCGGGAAACGACGGACGCGCGCCGCCCGGGGAACCGGGCGACGCGCGTCGCGAAGGATGAGACGTCAGGACACGAGAGCGGCGTTGCCCGCCACGATCGTCAGCTCGTCGTTCGCCATCGACAGGAAGCCGTCCTGGGCGCTGGCGAGGATCTTCGAGCCGTCGGTGCGGGTGATGCGCACCTCGCCCTGGGCGAGGATCGCGAGCACCGGCTCATGCCCCTGCATGAAGCCGATCTCACCCTCGACGGTCTTGGCCACGACGAGCGAAGCCTCCCCCGTCCACACCTCGGCGTCGGCCGACACCAGGCTCACGCGCAACGACATGTCAGCCGTTCTCCTTCTGGATCTGCGCCCACTTCGCTTCGACGTCGGAGATGCCACCGACGTTGAAGAACGCCTGCTCGGCGACGTGGTCGAAGTCGCCCTTGACGATCGCGTCGAACGACTCGATGGTCTCCTTGATCGGGACCGTGGAGCCCTCGACGCCCGTGAACTTCTTCGCCATGTAGGTGTTCTGCGAGAGGAACTGCTGGATACGACGTGCACGCGACACGACGATCTTGTCCTCTTCGGAGAGCTCGTCGACACCGAGGATCGCGATGATCTCCTGCAGTTCCTTGTTCTTCTGGAGGATCTGCTTCACGTTGGTGGCGACACGGTAGTGGTCGGCACCGATGTAGCGCGGGTCGAGGATACGGCTCGTCGAGGTGAGCGGGTCGATGGCCGGGTACAGACCCTTCGACGCGATCTCACGCGAGAGCTCGGTGGTGGCGTCGAGGTGGGCGAACGTGGTCGCCGGAGCCGGGTCGGTGTAGTCGTCGGCGGGGACGTAGATCGCCTGGAGCGAGGTGATCGAGTGGCCACGCGTCGAGGTGATGCGCTCCTGGAGCACACCCATCTCGTCGGCGAGGTTCGGCTGGTATCCGACGGCCGAGGGCATGCGGCCGAGCAGCGTCGAGACCTCGGAACCGGCCTGCGTGAAGCGGAAGATGTTGTCGATGAAGAGCAGCACGTCCTGCTTCTGCACGTCGCGG
>JARBUN010000026.1 GCA_029239635.1 Microbacterium sp.
GTGTCGAAGGTGTGCCACTCCCACGAGTCCTCTTCGACGTTGGCGAGGGCCGCGGCCATACCGCCCTGCGCCGCACCCGTGTGCGAGCGGGTCGGGTAGAGCTTCGAGATGACGGCGGTCTTCGCGCCGGGGCCGGCCTCGATGGCCGCGCGCATGCCGGCGCCGCCCGCGCCGACGATGACGACGTCGAACTGGTGGTAGTGGACGCCGTCCTTGACGACGGAGTCCGAGGAAGTCTGGGTGCTCACGTGTGCGATACCTCTGCTGTCAGGGGGAGAAGGGATGCCACCGGCTCAAGCCGCCTGGCACGCGTCCCAGAGGGTGCTGCTCTCGGTCACGCCGAGGCAGGGGTCGAAGGTGAAGACCACGAGGGTGCCGAGGAGGATGAGGAATCCGGCCGACAGCCACAGCGACCACACGAGGACCTTGCGGACGGTGGCGTTCGTGACGTAGTCGTTCACGATCGTGCGCATGCCGTTGGCGCCGTGGATGAGGGCCAGCCACAGCATCAGCACGTCCCACCACTGCCAGAACGGCGAGGCGAGCTTGCCGGCGACGAACGCGAAGTCGATCTGGTGGATGCCGTCGTTCGTCATGAGGTTGACGAACAGGTGGCCGAAGATCAGGACGAGAAGGAGCACGCCGGACGCGCGCATGTAGATCCAGCCCCACTTCTCGAGGTTGGAGCCCTTTTTGCGCACGCTCGGCGTGCGCGGGGCGGGGATCGTGCTGGCTTCCTGGGCGACGGACATCAGTGGCTCCCGGTGACGGCGCTGAAGACGTTGATGAGGTGGCGCGGGGTGAAACCGAGCATCGTGACGACCCAGAGGCCGAGCACGCCCCACCAGAGCTGACGCTGGTGACGGGTGGCCCAGGGCCAGAAGTCGACCAGGATGATGCGCAGACCGTTGAACGCGTGGTACGCGATCGCACCGACGAGGGCGACCTCGCCGAGGCCCATGATCGGGTTCTTGTAGGTGCCGATCACGGCGTCGTACGCCTCGGGCGACACGCGGATCAGAGCGGTGTCGAGGATGTGCACCAGGAGGAAGAAGAAGATCGCCACACCCGTGATGCGGTGCAGGACCCACGACCACATGCCCTCGCGGCCGCGGTACAACGTGCCGCGTGGCCTCTTCGAGGTGGTCTCTTTCACCGACGGCGTGGCACGTGCTGGTGCTGACACGGTCGTCCTCCCTGATCGAACACGGTGGCGGAGCCGGCAGAGGCCCCCAAAGCGTCACACGGGCGCCAGCAAATACTACGTCCGAGCTATGAAGACAGGGGATTAGGGGCGCCTAACAGTCTCTCGACATCGAGATACTTTCCGGATGCCGTCGAGCTCCTCGCGTCACCCGCATGCCGCCCGCCGGACAAGGGGGCGAAACACGATGCCGATAGGGTCGGTGCCATGGCAGACCCCGCTATCGACGACTTCTACGCCGTGATCCCCGCCGGGGGGATCGGCAGCCGGTTGTGGCCGCTCTCGCGCGCCGATGCTCCGAAGTTCCTCCACGACCTCACCGGGTCGGGCCAGACCCTGCTGCGGGACACCTGGGATCGTCTCGCGCCCCTGTCGGGCGAGGGGCGCATCGCCGTGGTCACCGGCCGCGCGCACCGTGCCGCCGTCGAGCGCGAGCTCCCCGGGGTCCCGGACCACAACGTGTTCCTCGAGTCGGAGCCCCGCGACTCGTCCGCCGCGATCGGCTTGGCGGCCGCGATCCTCGTGCGTCGCGAGCCCGACGTCATCATCGGCTCCTTCGCCGCGGACCACGTCATCCGTCAGACGCGACAGTTCGAGTTCGCCGTGCGGCAGGCCGTCGCCGTCGCGCGCGAAGGCTACATCTGCACGATCGGCATCCAGCCCAGCGAGGCCTCGGTGGGCTTCGGGTACATCAAGCAGGCCGGTGAGCTCATCGTCGACGGTGCGCCCGAGGCGTACATGGTGGAGCGCTTCGTCGAGAAGCCCGACCTCGAGACGGCGAAGCAGTACTTCGAGGACCGCGCGTACCTCTGGAATGCGGGCATGTTCATCACGCGCGCCGACGTGCTCCTCGCCGAGCTCGCGGTCAACGAGCCTGAGCTGCACACGAGCCTGCTCGAGCTGGCCGAGGCCTGGGACGATCGCGATCGCCGCGGGCCCGCCGTCGACCGCCTGTGGCCGAGTCTGAAGAAGATCGCCATCGACTATGTCGAAGCTGAACTCGCACGGCCGCAACGAGCTGGCGATCCTCGGCGAGGGCGCCCGCGTGCTGGCCGACGCCTCCAGCGGGATCGTCGTGACGCAGACCAAGCGCGTGATCAGCCTCATCGGCGTCCGTGACATCGTCGTCGTCGACACCCCCGACGCGCTCCTCGTCACGACCGCCGAGAACGCGCAGCGGGTCAAGGGCGTCGTCGACGCGCTCAAGCTCACCGGCAGACCACGAAGAAGGCCGTTTTCAGCGGTCTCGCCATGATCGGCACTGCTGTGCTGCTCGCCGGCTGCGGCGCCGCTCCCGAGAGCAACGGCTCGTCCGCTGCTGCCGGGGGAGACCTCGTCGAGGGCTTCACGCCCTGCATCATCTCGGATGACGGCGGCTGGAACGACCGCTCGTTCAACCAGTCGGCCAAGGAGGGCATCGACAAGGCGGCGAAGGAGCTCGGCGTCAAGGCGATCGACGTCGAGTCCAGCTCGGCCAACGACTACGCGCCGAACCTCGAGAACCTCGTCGCCGAAGGCTGCACGTTCATCGTCTCGGTCGGCTTCAAGCTGAGCGCCGACACCGTCGCTTCGGCCAAGGCCAACCCGAACCTGCAGTACGCGATCATTGACGACCGCGCCGACACCGACAACGACGGCAAGACCGACGCCCCGAACATCAAGCCGCTGCTGTTCGACACCGTCCAGGCCGCCTACCTCGGTGGCTACGCCGCCGCCGCCTACTCCGCCGAGAACGGCGTGAACAAGGTCGGCACCGTCGGTGGCATCCCGATCCCGCCCGTGACGATCTTCATGGACGGCTTCGTCGACGGCGTGAAGAAGTACGACGCCGACAAGGGCGCGAGCGTCCAGACCTTCGGCTGGGACGTCGACGCCCAGAACGGCTCGTTCACCGGCGCCTTCGCGGCCAACGACGCGGCCAAGCAGGCCGCCCAGGGTCTGCTCGACCAGGGCATCGACGTGCTGCTGCCCGTCGGTGGCCCGATCTACACCAGCGCCGCCGACGCGATCCGCGACAGCGGCTCGAAGAGCGTCATGCTCGGTGTCGACTCCGACCTGGCCAAGGCCGACGACAAGGTCGCCGACCTCGTGCTGACCTCGATCATGAAGCGCATCGACACGGCCGTCTACGACTCGGTCACGCAGGCCGCGAAGGGCGACTTCGACGTCACCCCGTACGTCGGAACCCTCGAGAACGACGGCGTCGGCCTGGCCGACTTCAACCCGTCCTTCACGCTCCCCGCAGGGCTCCAGGACGAACTGTCGGCGCTGCGCGAGCAGATCATCTCCGGCTCGCTGAAGGTCACCTCGCCCAGCTCGCCGTAAGGCACCCTCATGAAACCGCGGTCGGTCGGACCAGGAGTCCGACCGACCGCGGTTTCGTTCCGTCTTCAGAACGTCTTCGAATAAGGTGCACAGCATGAAGCTCGAGCTCCGCGGCATCACCAAGCGGTTCGGGTCCCTGGTTGCGAACGATCACATCGATCTGGTCGTGCAACCGGGTGAGATCCACGCTCTCCTCGGAGAGAACGGTGCCGGTAAATCCACCCTCATGAACGTCCTCTACGGCCTGTACCAGGCCGACGAGGGCGAGATCCTGCTGGACGACGCCGTCCAGCGCTTCCGCGGCCCCGGCGATGCCATGGCCGCGGGCATCGGCATGGTGCACCAGCACTTCATGCTCATTCCCGTCTTCACCGTCGCCGAGAACGTCATGCTCGGCCACGAGAACACCAAGGCCCTGGGCGCGCTCGACCTCAACGCCGCCCGCAAGCACGTGCGCGACGTCGCGCAGCGCTTCGGTTTCGAGGTCGACCCCGACGCCCTCGTCGGGGACCTCCCCGTCGGCGTGCAGCAGCGCGTCGAGATCATCAAGGCCCTGTCCCGGGACGCCAAGGTCCTCGTCTTCGACGAGCCCACGGCGGTGCTCACGCCCCAGGAGACCGACGAGCTCATGGGCATCATGCGTCAGCTGCGCAATGAGGGCACGTCCATCGTGTTCATCACGCACAAGCTGCGCGAGGTGCGCGAGGTCGCCGACCGCATCACGGTCGTGCGCCTGGGCAAGATCGTCGGCGAGGCGGAGCCGACCGCCAGCAACGGCGAGCTGGCCTCCCTCATGGTCGGTCGCGCGGTCGAACTGACCGTGGTCAAGGAGGCGCCGAAGGCGGCGGCATCCGGAGGCCTGTCGATCCGGAAGCTCCGCGTCGTCACCGCCGAGGGCACCGTCGTGGTCGACGACGTCGATCTCGACGTGCGCCCCGGCGAGATCGTCGCGATCGCGGGGGTGCAGGGCAACGGGCAGACCGAGCTCGTCGAGGCCGTTGTCGGCCTCGCCGACGGCGTGACCGGCTCGGTCGACCTGGACGGCAACGAGTTGGTCGGCAAGAGCGTCCGCGCGATCCTCGATGCGGGCGTCGGCTTCGTCCCCGAGGACCGCAAGGAAGACGGTCTGGTGGGCGGCTTCTCCGTCGCCGAGAACCTCATCCTCGACCGCTCCTCCGATTCCGCATTCGTCGCGGGAGGCACGATCAAGCGCGCCGCTCTCGCGACCTTCGCCCGCGACCGGATCGCCGAGTACGACATCCGGACGCAGTCGGCATCCACCCCGGTCGGCACCCTCTCGGGCGGCAACCAGCAGAAGGTCGTCATCGCCCGCGAGATGAGCCGCCCGCTCAAGCTCTTCGTCGCCGCTCAGCCCACCCGCGGTGTCGACGTCGGCTCGATCGAATTCATCCACAAGCAGATCGTCGCCGCGCGCGATGCGGGCGTGCCCGTGATCGTCGTGTCGACCGAGCTCGACGAGATCGCCGCCCTCGGCGACCGCATCGCGGTGATGTACCGCGGCGGCATCGTGGGCATCGTGCCGGGGAACACCCCTCGCGAGGTCCTCGGGCTCATGATGGCGGGCGAACAGCCCGCGGAGGAGACAGCGTGAGCGGCCACATCCCGAGCACGGGCGCCGACGGCGGATCCGGCCTGCCGCCCGAGCAGCTGCCGACCGCATCGGGGCCGCTGACCGGTCACACGCCGGCCGAGGTGCCCGCGCCCCCGCGGACCAACCAGTTCCTCACCGAGCTGCTGCGTTCGTCGTGGATCACGACGGTGCTCGCCGTCGTCGCGGCGATGGTCGTCGGCGGCATCCTGATGGCTGCGACGAACGAGGACGTGCGGACGACGTCCGCATACTTTTTCGCGCGGCCCGGCGACATGCTCGCCGCCGCGTGGAACGCGGTCTACGGCGGCTACGAGGCGCTCTTCCGCGGCGCCGTGTTCAACTCGCGCGTCGCCGACTTCGGTGCCCAGATCCGTCCGCTGACGAACACGCTGGGCTTCGCGGCCCCGCTCATCGCCGCCGGTCTCGGTGTCGCCCTCGCGTTCCGCGTCGGACTGTTCAACATCGGCGGCCGCGGTCAGATCCTCATCGCCTGCGCCTTCGCGGGGTTGATCACCTTCAACCTCGACCTCCCGATGATCATCCAGCTGCCGCTGACGCTCATCGCCGGTATCGCCGGCGGGGCGATCTGGGGTGGCATCGTGGGCCTTCTCAAGGCGCGCACCGGGGCGCACGAGGTGATCCTCACGATCATGCTCAACTACGTCGCGTACTACCTGGTGACGTGGATGGTCCGCACCCCGGGCCTGCTGCAGCGCTCGGCGGGCGACCAGCCCATCTCGTCGGCCACGCCCGCCAACGCGCAGTTCCCCGAGCTGTTCGGCCCGCAGTTCCCCCTGCTCGACCTCGGCTTCGTCTTCGTCGTGGCCGCCACGGTGTTCGTCTGGTGGCTCATGGAGCGCTCGAGCCTCGGCTTCCGCCTCCGCGCCGTCGGGGAGAACCCCCATGCCGCTCGTGCCGCGGGCATCTCGGTGCCCCGCATGTACGTCTACGCGATGCTGTTCGCCGGAGGCCTCGCGGGGCTTGCCGGAATGAACCAGATCCAGGGGTCCGTCACGACCGGCTTCGACGGTCTGATCGACGCCGGCATCGGGTTCGACGCCATCACCGTGGCGCTGCTCGGACGGAGCCGTCCCTGGGGCGTCTTCGCCGCCGGCATCCTGTTCGGCGCCCTCAAGTCCGGCTCCTTCACGATGCAGGCGTCGCAGGGGATCCCCGTCGACATCGTGCTCGTCGTGCAGGCCCTCATCGTGCTCTTCATCGCGGCACCGCCGCTCGTGCGCACGATCTTCTTCCTCCCCAAGACCGAGGCCGAGCGCGCCGCCAAGGGCCGCGCGAAGGCTGCCAAGAAGGCGGTGGCGGCATGACCGCGGCGCATCTCGCGGATGACGCGATCCAGCTGACCACGGTGCGCGTGCGCCACATCAAGCTGGCGGTGAGCCTGACGGTGGTCACCGTCCTGCTCGCTCTGCTGTTCGCCCTCGTCCCACGCGACGGGCAGAGCACCTTCCGCCTGGGCGACCCCGCTTCGGAGATCGACCTCGGAAGCGTCGCGGTCCCCACCGCCGCGACGAGCTGGGGGCTGCTCATCGTCCTCGTGCTCCTGACCGCGTGGTCGATCTGGGATGCCCTCGCCTACCGGCGCACGGCGGTCTGGCTGCCGATCGTCTTCGGCGCCCTGGCCGTCTTCGCCTTCCTCGTGTGGGCGGCGGCCGACGGTCTCGTCCCCGTCACGGGCCTGCTGTTCGGAGCGCTCTCGCTCTCGGTTCCGCTCATCTTCGGTGCGCTGGGCGGCGTCATCGGCGAGCGGGTCGGCGTCGTGAACGTCGCGATCGAGGGGCAGTTCCTGTTCGGTGCGTTCAGCGCCGCGCTCGTGGCATCCCTCACCCGGAGCCCGTTCCTCGGACTCGTCGCGGCCATGGTCGGCGGTGTGCTCGTGGCGTTCGTGCTCGCCGCGTTCTCGATCAAGTACCTCGTCGACCAGGTGATCGTCGGTGTCGTGCTCAACGTGCTCGTCACCGGCCTCACCGGATTCCTCTACGGCGCCCTGCTCGTCCCCAACGAGGACGTGCTGAACCGCCCGGAGCGTTTCCCCCGCATCGAGATCCCGCTGCTGGGGGACATCCCTATCATCGGACCGGTGCTGTTCAACCAGACCTTCATCGTCTACCTCATGTACGCGGTCGTCGCCGTCGTGGCCTGGGGCCTGTACCGCACCCGCTGGGGTCTGCGCCTGCGCGCCGTGGGCGAGCACCCGCAGGCCGCCGACACCGTCGGCATCAAGGTCAACTCCAGCCGCTTCTGGAACGTATCGCTGGCCGGTGCCATCGCCGGCATCGGCGGCGCGTACTTCACGCTCGTCTCGGTGGGCCAGTTCACCAAGGAGATGACCGCGGGGCTCGGCTTCATCGCCCTCGCCGCCGTCATCTTCGGACGATGGGACCCGATCCGGGCGACGCTCGCCGCGCTGCTCTTCGGCTTCGCGACCAACCTGCAGAACCTGCTGACGGTGCTGCGCACGCCCATCCCCAGCGAGTTCATGCTCATGCTGCCGTACGTCGTGACCATCATCGCGGTGGCCGGTTTCGCGGGACAGATCCGCGGACCGGCGGCCGCCGGCAAGCCGTACATCAAGGGCTGACCGAGCCCGCTTCCCCCTTCACGAGAGGACCCTCCACTCCACGATGACCGACATCGACTGGGACGAACTCCGTTCCGCTGCGACGGATGCCATGCACCGCGCGTACGCGCCCTATTCCCGCTTCAAGGTGGGGGCCGCGGCTCTCGTCGCCGACGGCCGCATCGTCTCCGGATGCAACGTCGAGAACGCCTCGTACGGGGTGACGCTGTGCGCCGAGTGCGGACTGGTGTCCGACCTGCACATGTCGGGCGGAGGCCAGTTGGTCGCGTTCGTCTGCGTCGACGGTGAGGGGCGCACGCTCATGCCGTGCGGACGCTGTCGTCAGCTGCTGTTCGAGCACGCGATCCCGGGCATGCTGCTCGAGACGGTCAGCGGCATCCGGACCATCGACGAGGTGCTGCCCGACGCCTTCGGGCCTCGCGACCTCGAGGAGGCGGCTCGATGAGCGCCGAGCAGTACGACGCCGTCGACATCATCCGCGCGCAGCGCGACGGGCGCGCGATCACCGAGGGGGAGATCCGCTGGCTGGTCGACGCGTACACGCGCGGCTACGTCATGGACGCGCAGATGTCGGCGTTCACGATGGCGGTTCTGCTGAACGGCCTCGGTCGCGACCAGATCCGCGTGCTCACCGACGCGATGATCGCCTCGGGCGAGCGCATGGACTTCTCCTCCCTCGGCAAGGTCACGGTCGACAAGCACTCCACCGGCGGCGTGGGCGACAAGATCACCCTGCCGCTGGCTCCGCTCGTCGCCGCGTTCGGCGTGGCCGTCCCGCAGCTCTCGGGCCGCGGCCTCGGACACACGGGCGGAACGCTCGACAAGCTCGAGTCGATCCCCGGCTGGCGCGCAGCGCTGTCGAACGACGAGATCATGGCGCAGCTGCGCGACGTGGGCGCGGTCATCTGCGCCGCCGGCACGGGCCTGGCACCCGCCGACAAGAAGCTCTACGCGCTGCGCGACGTCACCGGCACCGTCGAGGCCATCCCGCTGATCGCCTCGAGCATCATGTCGAAGAAGATCGCCGAAGGCACCGACTCTCTCGTGCTCGACGTGAAGTTCGGCTCCGGCGCCTTCATGCAGGACATCGACCGCGCCCGCGAGCTCGCGGAGACCATGGTCGCCCTCGGCACCGACTCGGGTGTGAACACCACGGCCCTGCTCACCGACATGAACACCCCGCTGGGCTTGGCGATCGGCAATGCGAACGAGGTCCGCGAGTCGGTCGAGGTGCTCGCCGGCGGCGGACCCGCCGACGTCGTCGAGCTCACGGTCGCACTGGCGCGCGAGATGCTCACCCTCGCGGGTCAGCCGGACGCGGACGTCGAGGCCGCCCTGCAGGACGGCCGGGCGATGGACGTGTGGAACCGCATGATCCGCGCGCAGGACGGGGATCCGGATGCCGCGCTCCCCACGCCGCGCGAGACGCACACCGTCGTCGCCGAGCGTTCGGGGGTCGTGACGCGCGTCGAGGCGCTCCCCTTCGGCATCGGCGCGTGGCGCCTGGGCGCCGGTCGCGCCCGCGCCGAGGACGCCGTCGTGCACGCCGCGGGCATCGACCTGCACGTCACGGTCGGGCAGACGGTCACGGCCGGTCAGCCGCTGTTCACCCTGTCGGCCGATGAGGAGTCGCGCTTCGAGCGCGCTCTCGGCGCCGTCGAGGGCGCGCTGCAGATCGGCGACACCGCCCCCGCCGCCGCGCCGCTCGTCCGTGAGCGGATCACCGCGTGATGGCATCCGGAAAGAAGGACACCGTGGCATCCGACGACTTCCGTATCGGTCGCACGAGAATCGCCGACCTGCCGAAGGTGTCGTTGCACGATCACCTCGACGGCGGGCTCCGTCCTCAGACGGTGCTCGAGCTCGCCGACGAGATCGGGCTCGACCTGCCCACCGACGATGCCACGGGGCTCGAGGCGTGGTTCTCCGACCACATCGACGGCGGGTCTCTCGAGGACTACCTCGAGAAGTTCTCGGCGACCGTGGGTGTCATGCAGACGCGTGAGGGTCTCGTGCGCACGGCGCGGGAGTTCGTCGAGGACCTCGCCGCCGACGGCGTCGTGTACGGCGAGGTGCGCTGGGCTCCCGAACAGCACCTCACCCGCGGGCTCAGCCTCGACGAGGTCGTGGATGCCGTGCAGGAGGGCATCGAGGAGGGCGAGGATGCCGCGGACGCCCGCGGGCACGACATCCGGGTCGGTCAGCTGCTCACGGCCCTCCGCCACAACGACAACGCCCGCGACATCGCCGAGCTCGCCGTGTCGTGGCGCGGACGCGGCGTGGTCGGCTTCGACATCGCCGGTCCCGAGGACGGCTTCCTGCCGTCGCGTCACCGCGAGGCGTTCGACTATCTCGCCGAACAGTTCTTCCCCACGACCGTGCACGCGGGCGAGGGGGCGGGTCTGGCATCCATCCGCTCCGCCCTCATCGACGGGCGCGCTCTGCGCCTCGGCCACGGTGTGCGCATCGCCAACGACCTCGACGTCGTCTCGCGCGAGGGCGAGGAGGTGCAGGTCACGTTCGGCGACCTGGCCCGCTGGGTGCGCGACCGGGAGATCACCCTCGAGCTGTCGCCGACGTCGAACCTGCAGTCGGGGGCCGTCACGGCGTGGGGCGACACGATGGACGCCCACCCGTTCGACCTGCTGTACCAGCTCGACTTCTCGGTCACCGTGAACGTCGACAACCGCCTGATGAGCGCGACGACCCTCACGCGGGAGCTGGGTCTGCTGGCGCAGGCCTTCGAGTACGACCTCGACGACCTCGAGGCGTTCCAGCTCAACGCCGCCGCGGGCGCGTTCCTCCCCGTGGAGGAGCGCGAGGAGCTCATCGAGATCATCTCGGAGGGTTTCAGGGGCTGACGCGCCTCTTCACGTCCCGCGCTCCGGATCAATCCCGCGAAACTCGACTGCGGCGCGGGTCATTGCGGCGGAGCGCTCGCTTCGCTCCGGAGCGCGGGACGGCTGGACCGTGGCCGAGCACCTGCTCGATCTGGGTCCGGATGATCTCGGGTTGCGAGAGGATGTCGGCGGCGACGAGGCGGAGGGTGACGTAGCCGCGCGCGAGGGCGGCGGCATCCCGTCGCCGGTCGCGCACCTGGGAGCGCCAATCGGAGTGGAATCGGCGGCTGTCGCACTCGATGATGAGCCAGCCGTCGACGAGCAGATCGACTCGACCCACCCCGTCGATCCGCACCTGCAGGTCGGGACGGTGACCGAGCGTGCGGAGAATCAGTCGGACGAGCGTCTCGGTTCCCGCTTCGCTCCGCGGGTCGACCAGCTCCCGGAGCACATGGAAGGCCGGAGGAAGACGGCGGAACACCGCGTCGAGGCCGGGCCCGTCGATGACCCCGAGATAAAGCGCGCTGTCGAGCGTCGCGATGGCATGCCGTGGCGACTGGCAGATAACGGCCTGGGCGAGCGCTTCGTGCACATCGACCACGAGCGACGTCGTCGGTGCGGACGTCCGCCGCCCATGGCAGCGGACGGCCGGGGGCCTCGGAGGGAGGCGGGTCGCGTGCGGATCGATCTGGATGTGCGGTTCCGTGTGCGTGTGGACGAAGACGCCCAGGTACGACAGCAGCGAGATGCAGTCGAGTCGACCTCCCCACCGCGCGGCGTCGATCATCTCTCGCGGCGTGTCGGCCGTCGCGTAGCGCCCGAGACGGAGACGGACGAGGGCGCCGCGTTCGACGGCTTCGGCGATCTGCCTCTTCGTCAGCCCCGCCTCTCTCAGATCGCGGGTCGTGAGCGCTCTCGTCCGGTCGACGGCGGGAGTGGCTGGCATCCGTCCAGCGTCCGACCTGCGGGGCGACGACGGGGATCGGAACATCGATCTGTGGAAACGCTCGCCCTGTTGAGGAGGAGTCGGGTGGGCGCGACACCGGGCCGGGCTCCGGAGGATCGGAGACAATTTCCGTTCGAGCCGAGGAAGTCTGGCGGAAAGTGATGGTTTCTCCGGAGGGCGGGACGCGGGAGGGCCCCGCCGGGGGCAGGGCGGACCCGCGCTACGGCCGCGGCAGGAACCCGGCCAGCTGCTCGGCGATCACGCGGTCGACCTCGGCGGGATCGGCGGTCGGCGTGCCGTCGCCCGGTTGGGGGCCGTAGGCGCCGAAGGACGCGTGCGAGGCGCCGGGGATCTCGACGAAGGTGGCGTCCGCGGGCAGTTCGCCCTTGGCATCCGCGATCTTCTGCGGGGTGCTGAGGCCGTCTTCGGAGCCGGCGAGGCTCAGGACGGGGATGCCGGATGCCGAGAGGTCGTTCGCGCAGTACGAGGCGAAGAGCACGAGCGCGTCGGCGTCGGTCGCGAGCTGGCACGCGCGGACACCGCCCAGGGAGTGCCCGCCGACAGCCCAGGCGGAGACGCCCGGGGCGAGGTCGGTGAAGGTCGAGAGCGGTCGCGGGTCGAAGAACGCGAGGTTCAGCCACGGTTTCGTGATCACGACCGTGACGCCGTCGTCGACGACGGTGTCGGCGAAGGTCGCGATGTATCCCTCGGCCTCGACCTTGGCACCCGGGATGAACACGAGGCCCTGGCCCGTCGCGCCGGCGGTGGGGGAGAGGACGATGCCGGCTCCGTCATCGGTGATGGTCAGACCGGGGTTCGCCTCGGCCGCGGCGAGCGGCGCGGGCTCCGCGCCCATCACGCCGACCTGGCTGTAGATCAGGATGCCGCCGACCAGCAGCACGACGAGGGCGCCCAGGCCGCCGAGGGTCCAGCGCACCCACCGGCGCCGGCGACGCGGGGCGGGAGCGGGGGCGGCGGAGGGGGTGCTGTCGGTCACGTCATCGAGCGTATCCCCGGCGCGGGGACGGCGCCCCGCGCTGAGCTCGGGGCGGCCGCGATGGCCGCGGTTCCGCGCGGACGTGCCGAGGTGTGGTGGCCCGCGTGTGCTGCTCGGGACGGCCGCGACGCCGCCGCTCCGCGCGGACGCGACGAGGGCGAGCGAGCTCGCGCGGGCATCGCGCGGCGCGGCGGAAAGACGGGCCGCCGCAGAAACGCGAAACCGCCGACGCGCCGCGAGGAGCGGCCGCGTCGGCGGTGTCGGGTGGTCAGGCGGTGAGCGCCGCCTGTCGGGCGGCGACGATCTCGACGATCCGGCCGAACAGCGGGTGCTCCGCGTCGAGTCCGGTCACCTCGGCGGTGAACGCTTCGGCGTCGAGTTCGCGCAGCAGGCGCTGGAGGTCGACGGCCTGGGCGTCGTCGGCATCCTGGAATGAAAGCGCCGCGGCCATCGCGGCCACGAGTGCGTCGACGGGAAGGTCCCGCTCGATCGCTTCGGCCGCCGGGCCCACGAAACGCTCGTGCCGAGAGAGCTTGCGCAGCGGCTGACGGCCCACGCGCCAGACCGTGTCGGGAAGAGCCGGGTTGCGGAAACGGCGCAGGATGGTGGCGCGGTACTCGCTCTGCACGTCGGCGTCGAGCTCGTGCTTCTCGACGAGAAGCGCGCTGGTCTCTTCCAACGTCGCCTCGACCTTCGCGGCGATGGCGGGGTCGGCGAGAGCATCCGAGATCCGCTCGATGCCCGCCTGTGCGCCGAAGTACGCGGTCGTGGCGTGACCGGTGTTGACCGTGAAGAGCTTGCGCTCGATGTAGGGCTCGAGGTCGTCGACGAAGTGCGCGCCGGGGATGTGCGGCGGGGTGTCGCCGAACGGTGCGCGCTCGATCGCCCACTCGTAGAACGGCTCCACCGTGACGTCGACGCCGCCGCCGGACTGCGCCGGCACGATGCGGTCGACCGCGGTGTTGGCGAACACCGCTCGGGATGCCAGGGCGTCCCAGGACTCCCCGGCGAGCTCGGTCACGTGCTCACGCAGTTGATCGGTTGCGCCGATGGCGTTCTCGCACGCCATGATCTGCAGCGGCGGGAGCGAGGGATCGCGCAGCGCCAGACCCGCCACGATGTGCGGGGCGACGAACTTCAGGATCGTGGGGCCGACAGCGGTGGTGACCACGTCGGCCGTGGCGATCTCGTCGACCAGGGCCTCGGCATCCACCGAACTGTCGATCGCGCGGAAGCCAGTGACCTCCTTGTCGACGCCGCCCTCGCCCACCTCGTGGACGGTGTACGACGACGCGTCGTTGATCGCGGCCACCAGGGCTGCCGAGACGTCGGAGAAGACGAGGTCGTAGCCGCCCTCGTGCAGCAGCAGGCCGACGAAGCCGCGGCCGATGTTGCCGGCGCCGAAGTGGACGGCCTTCATGCGTTGACGGAACCCGCGAGGGCCTCGTACAGCTCCTCGGGGGAGGAGGCGGCCTTCAGGCGTGCGACGTCGTCCTCCTCGGAGAAGAGGATCGCGATCTGCGACAGGATCTCGAGGTGCTCGTCGCCCTTGCCGGCGATGCCGATGACGAAGCTCACGGGCTCCCCGCCCCAGTCGACCCCGCCGTCGTAGCGGACGACCGACAGGCCGGACTCGAGGATCGCCTGCTTGGTCTCGTTGGTGCCGTGGGGGATGGCGAGCTCGTTGCCCATGTACGTCGACACGGTCTCTTCGCGAGCCTGCATGGCGGCGAAGTAGTCGGGGGTGACGGAGCCCGCGGCCTGGAGCAGGTCGGCCGCTTCTTTCATCGCCTCCTCGCGGGTGGCGCTTCCGGGGTGGATGCGGACGGATTCGATGCGGAGGACGTTCGACATGGTTCTCGCCTTTCTCGTCGTGCTGTCCAGCCTCGCAAACCGCGGGCCGGACGGGAAGACGCAAGGGGCCGGGGTCGTGCCCCAGCCCCTTGCGTGCTAGGGGATTACTTCGCCTCGTGCTGCGCGCGCACCATCTCCACGACCTCGTCGTACTTCGGCGAGTTCATGAAGTTGTCCACCGACACATGTACCGCGTCGGGCGACTGTGCCTTGGCGCGGTCGGTGAGCTGGTTCTGCGTGATGACCAGGTCGGCGGTGCCGTCGAGGTTTGCAATCGCCTTGTTCACGACGGTGACGCCCTCGATGCCTGCCTTCTTGATCTTGTTGCGCAGGACGCTCGCGCCCATGGCCGAGGAGCCCATGCCGGCGTCGCAGGCGAACACGATGTTGTTCAGCTGTCGATCCGTAGTCGAGACGCCGGCGACCTGCGCGGCTGCGGCTGCGGTCGACGCCTGAGCCTCGGACGTGGGAGCCGTCGCCGTCCCTGCACCTGCGGCGGACGCCAGGCCCGACAGGGCGGAAGAGCTCTTGCCCTTATTCAGCTCGGTCTGGGCAATGGCTGCGGCAAGGGAGTCGCCGCCTTCGGCCTCGGCCTGCAGGTCTCGCTTGCGCGAGGCGAGGAGGAGAAGCGCCGTGACCGCGAACGTGACACCCGCGGACAGGAGCACCGAAAGGATGACACCTAGGTAGCTGCCGGGAGCTGTGTTGATGAGCACTGCGAAAATCGACCCAGGGGACGCCGGAGCGACCAGACCCGACTGGAAAACCACGTTTGTCAGCACACCCGTCGCGCCACCGGCGATGAGCCCGAGGATGAGCATGGGCTTGGCCAGAACGTACGGGAAGTACACCTCGTGGATGCCACCGAGGAACTGGATGATGAAGGCACCGGGCGCCGTAGCACGAGCCGCGCCGACGCCGAAGACGGCGATGGCGAGGAGCAGTCCCGCGCCGGGGCCGGGGTTGGCCTCGACGAGGAAGAGAAGGCTACGGCCGGTGTCGACAACCTGCTGGCTGCCGAGGGGGGTGAAAACGCCGTGGTTGATCGCGTTGTTGAGGAACAGAACCTTCGCGGGTTCCACGATGATGCTCGCCAGTGGGAGCAGACCGGTCTGGACGAGCCAACCCACCGCGCCACCGAGGATATCGGTGACGAAGCGCATAACCGGAGCCAGGAAGAAGAACGCAGCTAGTGCGGAGAAGAACGCCACGAAACCGGCCGAGAAGTTGTCGACCAGCATCTCGAAGCCGGGCTTGATCTTGCCCTGCCATGGCTTCTCGACAACCTTTAGCAGGAGGGCTGCGAGGGGGCCCGCGATCATCGCACCGAGGAACATGATGGTGCCGTTTGCGCCCGTGATGACGCCCATGGCGGCGACCGCGCCCACCACACCGCCGCGGTGGCCGTGAACAATGCGACCACCGGTGAAGGCGATCAGAAGGGGCAGCAGGTAGGTGATGATCGGGCCAACGAGGCCGGGGTAGACCGTCCCGTCCGCTCCGGTGCCGCCGCCGAGGATGTACGAGTCAGCCCAACGCCAGGCGGCGACGGGAGACTCGGATCCGAGCCACCCGGTGGGGATGAAGAGGGCGGTGATGAGGCCCCATGCGATGAATGCCGCAATATTGGGCATGACCATGCCCGAGAGGAACGTGCCGAACCGCTGAATGCGGACGCGCACACCTCCCGGCTGCGAGGTCGTAGACGTCGTCGTCATTGCTGTGTCTCCTTGGTAGGTGCACGGCGGGAGCCGCGCGGTGGGGGGTGCGGCGTGCGCCGCGGTGCAGAGGGGAGCGGCGATGACCGCCCCCGGGGTTTACGGGGTGGGAACGAGAGCGGAAGCGGCCTGAGCCGCATCGCGCGCGGATGCCGCGTCGTCGGCGGACAGGGCGGCCTCGGCGATGCGGCGGGCATCGTCGAGGGTGTGGCCGAGGAGGGTGGCGCGCACGTCGGCGAGGGCCGTGGGGGCCATCGACAGCGTGGTGGCGCCGAGGCCGACGAGCACGACGGCCAGCATCGGGTCCGCGGCGGCCTCGCCGCAGATGCCGACGGGCTTGCCCTGGGCCTTGCCGGCGGCGCCGACCTCGCGGATGAGGCGGAGGACGGCCGGATGCCACGGGTCCTGGAACGACGCGACCGAACCGAGCAGCCGGTCGGCGGCGAGCGTGTACTGCGTCAGGTCGTTCGTGCCGATCGAGGCGAAGTCGGCGATCTGCAGGATGCGATCGGCCAGGAGGGCCGACGACGGCACCTCGACCATGACGCCCGTGGTCTTCAGGCCGTAGTCCTTCGCCAGAGCCGTGAAGTAGCGGGTCTCCTCGACGGTCGAGACCATGGGGGCCATGACCCACAGGTCGGCCGGCCCCGCCTCGGACTTCCGGGTCGCGGCATCCGCTTCCGCGAGCGCGGTCAGCTGCTCACGGAGGATGTCCTCGCTCGCGCGGAGGGCGCGCAGGCCGCGGAGGCCCAGCGCCGGGTTCTCCTCGTGGGCGTCGTTGAGGAAGGGGAGCGGCTTGTCGGCGCCGGCGTCGAGGACGCGCACGACGACCTTCTTGCCGGGGAAGGCGCTCAGCAGCTCAATGTACGCCGCGCGCTGCTCCTCGACCGTCGGGGCGGAGCTGGAGCTGAGGAAGAGGAACTCGGTGCGGAACAGGCCCACGCCCTCGGCGCCGAGCTCGACGGCTTCGGCGGCGCCGCCGGGCTTGCCGAGGTTCGCGAGCAGCGGCACCTTCGTGCCGTCGGCGAGGGCGCCGTCGGTGATCGGGGCGGATGCCGCGGCCTTGCGGGCGTCGGCCCGGTTCTGCGCGCGAGCGAGGTCGTCGGCGCTCGGGTCGACGGTCACGACGCCGGCGGCGGCATCCACGATGACCGACTGTCCGTCGAGGAGGTCCTTCGCACCGGCCGCACCGACGACCGCGACGATCGACTTCTCGCGCGCGAGGATCGCCGTGTGCGAGGTGGGGCCGCCCTCGGTGGTCACGAGCGCGAGCACCTTGTCGAGGTCGAGAAGCGCCGTGTCGGCGGGGGCGAGGTCCTTCGCGACGAGCACGAACGGGTGGCCCGGATCCGGGATGCCGGGAGCCGCGACGCCGCGAAGACGCGCGATGACCCGCTGGGCGACGTCGTCGAGGTCGGCGGCGCGCTCGCCGAGGTAGCCGCCGAGGGCCACGAGCTGCTCGCGGAACGAGGCGAAGGCGTCGTGCACGGCGAACTCGCCCGTCTTGCCGGCCGCGAGACGGCTGTCGACCTCGGCTTCGAGGGTCGGGTCCTCGGCGATCATCGCCTGCGCCTCGAGCACGTCGCGGGCGGCACCGCCCGCTTGCGCCCCGCGGGCCTCGAGCTCGCGCGCGACGGTGCCGATGGCCTCGCGGACGCGCGCCGTCTCCTCGTCGACCGTGAGCTCGCTCTGGGCATCCTTCGGGGCGGGCAGGGGCTCGGCCATGCGCGCGATGGGTCCCTGGGCGACGCCCAGTCCGATTCCGACTCCACGGAGTTCCGTCATGGTGCTGTTTCCTTTACTCGGTGTCGTGGTCGGTGGTCAGCAGTTCGCTGAGACGATCGATGGTCGCTTCGGCGCCGTCGCCGTCAGCGGTGAGGGTGACGTAGTCGCCGTATTCGAGGCCCAACGCGATGATGCCGAGGATGCTCGCGGCGTTCACCGGCGAACCGGCGTCCTTCGCGATGGTCACGGGGATGCCGGACTCCTTCGCCGCCTGGGCGAACAGCTTGGCGGGGCGGGCGTGCAGGCCGTGGGACGATCCGATCCGGACCGTGCGGGTGAGGCGGGGCATGGATCACTCCTTCTCGGGGGTCAGAAGCGGTCGGGCGCCGAGCGCCCCCTGGACAAGGGCGAGGGCACGGCTGCCGTCGAGGTCGGTGAACACGTCGGGGGGCAGCAGGACCACCTGAACGCCGCGCGTCGCGGCATCCCGTTCGATCGCGTCGAGGTCGCCCTCGAGGTGCGGGCCGACGAGGACGATGTCGCACGCGTCGAGGTCGATCGGGAGAGAACGCAAGGTTCCCGCGGAGGCGGCGTAGTCGAGACCGCGCTCATGGGCCGCGCGGCGTACCCGCTGCGCGACGAACGTGCTGGACGCACCCGCACCACAGACCACCAGGATCCTCATCGAACCCGCCTCCTTACCTTTCGATTGTCCGGACGCGGCTCCCAGCGGACAACCAGGTTCGTTTCCCACCCCCCGGAACCCGGATGCCGTACGCCTGCTCCGCCTCCCGCGCCGTGACCCGGGGCGCGTGGTTGGATGGAGGGAGCGCTGCCACACCGGGCGCGGCGCGGAGGACGGATCGTGACGACGAAAGCTCGCCAAGACCGCCTGCTGGCCCTGTTGCTGCGCGACGGGGAGTGGTCGACGGCGGCGTCCCTGGCAGACGCCCTCGGGGTGACCCCGCGCAGCGTGCGCTCCTACGTCACGGCGATCAACGCCCGTGTCGGCGGCGCGAGCGCGATCGAGTCCGGACCGCTCGGCTACCGGGCCGGCAGCGACGCCGCCGTCGCCTTGCGGGCGAGCGGGGGATCGGATGCCGGGACCCCGCGCGACCGCCTCCACACGCTGGTGCGGCGTCTCCTGGACTCGACCGAGGGCATCGACGTCTTCGAGACGGCCGACGCGCTGCACGTCAGCGCGGCCACGCTCGAAGCGGACCTGTCGCGCGTGCGCGGACTCCTCGGCGGGACCGAGCTGACGCTCGAGCGCTCGGCATCCCTCGCCCGTCTTCGCGGGACCGAGGTGGCGCAGCGCCGCCTGCTCTCGAAGCTCGCGCACGACGAGATGGATGCCGGGCACTTCGACCTCGACGCGCTACGGCGGACGCTCGGCGAGAGGTCGGTCGGTGCGCGGGCGTTCGGTCCGTTCAAGGCCGAGCTGGTCGCCGAGCTCGGCGCGCTCGGGTACTTCGTGAACGAGATCGGCATCGGCGACGTGGTGATGCACATCGCGATCGCCGCCGACCGGACCACCCGCGACCGCGCGCTCGGGTCGACCGGCGCGGACGTCTCGGATGCCACGGCGGCGGTCGCGGAGCTGCTGGACAGACTGACCCTCAAGCACATCGGCGTCCAGCTCGGGCAGGGAGACCTCCGCCATCTCGCGACCCTGGTGCTCACGCGGATCGTCGCGCCGGGCGCCCCCGCGACCGACGATGTCCGATCCCGCCTGTCGCCCGAGGTCGAGGCGGCCGTGCGTGCGGTCGTCGAGGCCGCGGCATCCCAGTTCCTCGTCGACATCGCGCACGAGGACTTCATCCTGCGGCTCGCGCTGCACGTGCAGAACCTCTTGCATCGCTCGCGCGAGCAGGCGTGGTCGCGGAACCCCCTGACCCGGTCGCTGAAGTCGACGTACCCGATGATCTTCGAGGTCGCGGTGTACATCGCGACCGGCCTCCAGGATTCGCTGGGCATTCCGATCCTCGACGACGAGATCGCCTACGTCGCCATGCATGTCGGCGGGCGTCTCGAGCGCAGCCGACGCGCGGATCAGCTCCTCACGGCGACGATCATCTGCCCCGGGTACTACGAGCTCCACGAGCTGTTGCGTTCGAGCGTCGACCGCTCGCTCGGACAGGCCATCGAGGTCGTCGGCGTCGAGACGCGCATCGACCCCGTGTGGGAAGGCATCGACACCGACCTGGTGCTCACGACGATCGACCCGCCGCGCACGGGCGACCGGTTCGTCCGCATCCAGCCGTTCCTCACCGACGCCGACGTCGAGCGCGTGCAGGCCGCGGCGGGGCGCGTGCGCCGCGGGCGCCGCCTCGCGCGGCTCCGGGCCGAGCTCGAGCGGTACTTCTCTCGCGACGCCTTCGTGCGCGGCCTCGACGGGGCCGAGGGCGAGGCGGGTGTCATCCGCGATCTCGGCGCTCTGCTGACGCACCAGGGCGTCATCGACGACGACTACGTCACCCGGGCCGTCGAGCGCGAGGCCATCTCGTCGACGGCGTTCACCGACGCGCTCGCCGTGCCCCACGCGATGGGCATGACCGCGACGCAGACGCGGATCGCGATCGGCATCGCCGACCCCTCGATCGCCTGGGGCGAGGGGCGCGTGCAGGTGGTCGCGCTCGTCGCGTTCAGCGAGACCGACCGCGAGGCCTTCCAGACGGTCTTCGAGCAGTTCGTCGAGGTGTTCAGCGAGCGCGACAGCGTGCAGCGCATCGTCCGCCGCGGCACGGACTTCGCGGCGTTCCTGGACGAGCTCGTGGCGGTGATCGACGGCTGAGGCCGCGATGCTCCGTGCCGCCGCCGCCCGGTTCGGGACGCGTCTCTCCGTTTGGGGCGTGGTATTCCCCGCCCCAAACGGAAAGCCGCGCCCCAAACCGCCGACGGGTGCCGTCCGCCGGGGTACCGACCGCCGACGGGCGGGTCAGCGAACGGACGCCAGCATCGCCTCGGCCCCGGCACGCAGCGCCTCCAGACGCCGGCGCGCCTTCTTCGCCGAGGCCGCCTGCACGTCGAGGTACAGCTTGAGCTTCGGCTCGGTCCCGCTCGGACGCACGATCAGGCGCGAGCCGTCCTCGAGCCACAGGCGCAGGACGTCGCCGGGGGGCAGTCCGTCCACACCGAGAAGCAGGTCGTCGATGCGGCTGACGCCGATCTCGCCGACCGCCGCGGGCGGCTGGGCGCGGAGGGATGCCATGATCCCGGCGATCTCGCTCACGTCGGTGACCCGCACCGAGATCTGGTCGCTGGAGAACGCGCCGAAGGTCTCGCGGAACTCGCGGAGGAGGTCGGCGATGTCCCGGCCCTGGCCGCGCGCCTCGGCGGCCATCCCCAGCAGGGCGACCGCGGCCGAGATCCCGTCCTTGTCGCGGACGACGTCGGGGTTCACGAGGTAGCCCAGCGCCTCCTCGAACCCGAAGACGATGCCCGGCGCACGCGAGATCCACTTGAACCCGGTGAGTGTCGCACGGAAGTCGAGACCGTAGTGCTCGGCCACCGCCTGCAGTCCGGGCGACGACACGAGCGAGCAGGCGAGCGTGCCGCCCGTCCCGGCCGCGGCGCGCGCCGCACGCCAGCCCAGCAGCAGACCGATCTCGTTGCCGCTCAACCGTCGCCACCCGCCCTCGGTCTCGGCATCCGGGATCGCGACGGCGAGGCGATCGGCATCCGGATCGTTCGCGATGATCAGCTCGGCGTCGGCCGCCCGGGCGGTCTCGAACGCGAGGTCCATCGCGCCCGGTTCCTCGGGGTTGGGGAACGCGACCGTCGGGAATCGACCGTCCGGGTGGATCTGAGCCTCGACGACCACGGGTGCGGGGTAGCCGGCCTCGGTGAGCACGCGCGAGACGGTCTCCCATCCCACGCCGTGCATCGCGGTGTAGACCCAGCGCAGTCCCTCCGCTCCGGCCGGGGCCGGGGCGACGGCGGAGGTCGCGGCGACGTACGCCTCCACGACCGACTCGGGGGCGTTGGCGTACCCCACCGAGCGCGGCAGGACCGTGACGTCGCCCTCGTCCGCGATGCGCTGGATGTGCGCCGCGATCTCGGCGTCGGCGGGCGAGACGATCTGCGCGCCGTCGTCGGCGCCGCCGAGGTACACCTTGTAGCCGTTGTCGTCCGGCGGGTTGTGGCTCGCCGTGACCATGACTCCGGCGTCCGCACCGAGGTGGCGCACGGCGAAGGCGAGGACCGGCGTGGGGAGCAGTCGCGGCAGCAGGATCGCGTGCAGTCCCGCTCCGGCGAAGATCTCGACCGAGTCCCGTGCGAACACGTCGGAGTTGCGGCGTCCGTCGTACCCGACCACGACCGTCGGCGAGCCGCCGGACGAGCGTTCCAGCAGGTACGCCGCGAACCCCGCCGCCGCCTGGGCGACGAGCACGCGGTTCATGCGGTTGGGCCCGGCTCCGAGCGTCCCGCGCAGACCCGCGGTGCCGAAGGCCAGGCGCGTCGAGAAGCGATCGGCGAGGTCGTCGGCGGCGGCGGCATCCCCGTCCTCGACGCGGGCGATCAGTTCCGCGAGCTCCTCGCGGGTGACGGCATCCGGGTCCTGCGCCAGCCAGGCGCGTGCCGCGGTGAGGTGCTCGCTCACAATGCGTGGACCACGCGGGCCAGCAGCGCCGAGATCACGGGCTCCGCCTCGCGGCCGGCCTCGAGGACCTCTTCGTGGCTGAGGGGCGTCTTCTGGATGCCGGCGGCCAGGTTCGTGATGAGGGAGAAGCCGAGGATCTCCATGCCGGCCTGACGCGCGGCGATCGCCTCGAGCGACGTCGACATGCCCACGATGTGCCCGCCGATGGCCTTCGCCATCTGCACCTCGGCGGGGGTCTCGTAGTGGGGTCCGCGGAACTGCGTGTACACGCCCTCGTCGAGCGTGGGGTCGATCTCGCGCGCGATGTCGCGGAGCCGCTTCGAGTACAGGTCGGTGAGGTCGATGAAGGTCGCGCCCTCGAGGGGGGAGTCGGCCGTGAGGTTGATGTGGTCGCTGATGAGGACGGGCTGGCCGGGCTTCCAGGTCTCGCGGATGCCGCCCGCGCCGTTGGTGAGGATCATCGTGCGCGCCCCGGTCGCGGCGGCGGTGCGCACGCTGTGCACGACACGACGTACGCCGTGACCCTCGTAGTAGTGGGTGCGGGCGCCGATCACGAGGACGTTCTTGCCGCCCGGCGTGCGGACGCTGCGGAGCGTGCCGGCGTGCCCCTCGAGAGCGGGCTTCGAGAAGCCGACGACCTCGGTCGCGGGGAACGACGCCGTCTCCTCGCCGATGAGCTCGGCGGCGCGGCCCCAGCCGGACCCGAGGGTGACGGCGATGTCGTGGTGCTCGACACCGGAGAGGCGAGCGATGTCGTTCGCCGCGGCCTGGGCGACCTCGAACGGGTCGACCGCCGGGTCATCGAGCGGGTGAGAAGTGCTGTTGGACATTCCCCCACTCTAGAAAGCGGCGGGCCCGGGGGCCAGACGCGGACCGCGCGTCGCTCGAAGGAAGCGCCCTAGGGAAGAATGGATGCCATGGTGCAGAGCTTCGAGCGCAAGCAGTCCGTCGCGATCGTCGGCGGGGGTCCCGGCGGCTACGAGGCGGCGCTGTCGGCCGCTCAGCTCGGTGCCGACGTCACCCTCGTGGAGCGCGCGGGTGTGGGCGGCTCGGCCGTCATCACCGACGTGGTCCCCTCCAAGACCCTCATCGCCACCGCGGACGCCGCCGTGGCGATCCGCAACGCGAGCGAACTGGGCGTGCAGTTGTTCGCCCGCGACGACCACGGCAAGCCCCTCACCCCCGAGGTCGCGATCAACCTCGCGGCGGTGAACCAGCGCCTTCTCTCGCTCGCCCGGCAGCAGTCCGACGACATGCGCGCGTCGCTGCTCGAGGCGGGTGTCCGCATCATCTCGGGTCACGGGCGGCTCGACGGCCCCGGAGCCGTGGTCGTGTCGACCGAGGCGGGCGGCACGGACTTCGACCGCATCGAGGCCGAGACCCTCGTCGTCTCGGTCGGCGCCTCGCCGCGCGAGCTGCCCTCGGCGAAGCCCGACGGCGAGCGGATCCTCACCTGGACCCAGCTCTACAACATGAAGTCGGTCCCCTCCCACCTGATCGTGGTCGGCTCCGGCGTCACCGGTGCGGAGTTCGCGTCCGCGTACATGAACCTCGGCGCCAAGGTCACGCTCGTCTCGAGCCGCGACCAGGTTCTGCCCGGAGAAGACCAGGATGCCGCGGCCGTCCTCGAGCGCGTCTTCCAGCGCGGGGGCATGACGCTGCTGTCGAAGGCGCGCGCCGAGTCCGTGGTGAACACCGGGGACGAGGTCGTCGTGACCCTCGCCGACGGTCGGACGATCACCGGCAGCCACTGCCTCATGGCCGTCGGCTCGATCCCCAACACCGCGGGCATCGGCCTCGCGGAGGCGGGAGTGCAGATGACCTCCTCCGGGCACATCCGCGTGAACCGCGTCGCCCGCACGTCGGTGCCCAACATCTACGCCGCCGGTGACTGCACGAACTTCTTCCCGCTGGCCTCCGTGGCATCCATGCAGGGACGACAGGCCATCTTCCACGCCCTGGGCGACGTCGTGATCCCGCTCGAGACCCGACGGATCACGGCCAACATCTTCACCGCTCCCGAGATCGCCACGGTGGGCTTCAGCGAGCAGGACGTCGTCGACGGCAAGATCGCGGGCGTCGTGAAGAAGCTGCCGCTCTCGGCCAACCCGCGCGCGAAGATGCAGGGCATCACCGACGGCTTCGTGAAGCTCATCGCCCGCAAGGGCAGCGGCACCGTCATGGGTGGCGTCATCGTCGGACCGAGGGCATCCGAGCTCATCTACCCGCTCGCGATCGCGGTCGAGCGGCGGCTGACCGTGGATCAGGTGGCCCGCGTCTTCGCGGTCTACCCCTCGCTGACGTCGAGCATCACCGACGCCGCGCGCGCGATGCACATCGTCGACCGCGACGACCCCGGCGAGGACTGACCCCGTCCGACACCGCGTTCCCGGATGCCGGGGCTCACGGC
>JARBUN010000125.1 GCA_029239635.1 Microbacterium sp.
CCGAATCTCCTCCCGCGACCCGGACCCCCGGCCCGCCCTCGCCGCCCCCTACTCCGTCACATCCCCCCGATCCACCCGGAACGTCTCGCTCCGCCCGTCCGGGGCCGTGACCGTCACCTCGGCCACGCCCGAGCCCCCGGGGAACACCCGGAACCGAAGTCCGTCGAGGTAGTCGTAGTCGGGCCGGTCCTCGCACGCGCCCCACGGCAGCACCGCCCCCGGCCGCACGTACAGCGGCAGCGAGTCGAAGCCGTGCGTCTCGCGACGCCACCCTCCGCCCTCGACCCGCTCGCCCGTGAGCAGGTGCGTCCACTCGCCGGTGGGCAGGTAGAACATGGCCTCACCGGATGCCGAGAACACCGGCGCCACGAGCAGATCCCCGCCGAGCATGTACTGGCGGTCGAGGTGCAGGGTCGTGGGGTCGTCGGGGAACTCGAGCGCCATCGGCCGCATCACCGGGACCCGCGTAGAGGTAGGGCATCAGCCGAAGCTTCAGGCGCGAGAACGCACGCGTCACCTCGACCGCTTCGTCGTCGAACGCCCACGGCACGCGGTACGAGTCCGAGCCGTGGAAGCGGCTGTGCGACGACAGCATCCCGTACGCGACCCAGCGCTTGAACACGGCCGGGTCGGGGGTGCCCTCGAACCCGCCGATGTCGTGGCTCCAGAACGCGAACCCGCTCCACGCGAGCGACAGGCCGCCGCGCAGCGTCTCGGCCATCGAGGCGAAGGTCGAGGAGTTGTCCCCGCCCCAGTGCACGGGCATCGTCTGCCCGCCCGCCGTCGCCGAGCGCGCGAAGAGCACCGCCTCCCCGGCCCCGCGCTCGTCGACGAGCACCTCGTGCACCGCCGCGTTGTAGAGCTGCGTGTACAGGTTGTGCATGCGCTCGGGGTCGGTGCCGTCGAAGTAGACGACGTCGGTGGGAATCCGCTCGCCGAAGTCGGTTTTGAAGCAGTCCACGCCCTGCGCGACGAGACGCCGGAGGTACGACTGGTACCAGCGCACGGCATCCGGGTTCGTGAAGTCGACGAGCGCCATGCCGGGAGTCCACAGGTCCCACTGCCACGGCGACCCGTCGGGCCGGCGCACGAAGTACCCGTTCGCGACCCCCTCCGCGAACAGCGCGGAACGCTGCGCGATGTAGGGGTTGATCCACACCGACACCCGCAGGCCCCGCTCGTGCAGGCGCTGGAGCATGGCATCCGGGTCCGGGAAGACCCTCTCGTCCCAGGTGAAGTCGGTCCAGGTGAACTCGCGCATCCAGAAGCAGTCGAAGTGGAACACCGACAGCGGCAGGTCGCGCTCGGCCATCCCGTCGATGAACGAGGTGACGGTCTTCTCGTCGTAGTCGGTCGTGAACGAGGTGCTGAGCCAGGTGCCGAACGACCACGCCGGCACGACGGGCGGACGCCCGGTCAGCGCGGTGTAGCGCTCGAGCACGTCCTTCGGGGTGGGGCCGGCGATGACGAAGTACTCCAGCGCTTCGCCCGAGACGGAGAACTGCACGCGCTCGACGTTCTCGGACGCGACCTCGAACGAGACGTGCCCCGGGTCGTTCACGAGCACGCCGTATCCGCCGGACGAGACGTAGAACGGCACGCTCTTGTACGCCTGCTCGCTCGAGGTGCCGCCGTCGGCGTTCCAGATGTCGACGGTCTGACCGTTCTTCACGACCGGCCCGAAACGTTCGCCGAGCCCGTAGACCGTCTCGCCCACGCCGAGGTCGAGCTGCTCGTGGAGGAAGTGACGGGATGCCGGGATGCCGGTGTCCGCACCCCGGTTCGAGATCACGCCCGCGTCGACGTCGGCATCCGCCGCGAGGCTCACGCGCCCGACCGATCGGTGACCGCTGCCCGTCACGCGCTGCCCGTCGAGCTCGAAGGAGAGGTCCCACGGTGCGCCGGGCGCGATGCGCGCGACGAGCCGGCCCGCGGTCAAGGTTCCGGCCTCCGCATCGACCTCGCCGCCGCCCACGGCCCCCGGCAGCGCGAACCCGCGGCCGCGCCCGGCACCGTCGTGGTGCACGATCCGCACACGCACGACCCCGTCGAGCGGCGACGACAGCGTGACGGTCAGCAGCGTCCGGTTGAGCACGTCTCCGCGCGTGGCGATGATCTTGGTCGGGGCGTGCACGACGAGTCCCGGTCCGTCCGGGGTGTCGTCGGTCCGGCTGATGTCGTAGGCCTCGGCCGCGTAGTCGACGGTCACGCCGGGACGCATGAGCCAGAAACCATCGGTGAACTTCATTACTTGACTGCTCCTGCCGTGATGCCGCGTGTCAGCGTGCGTTGGAAGATGAGGAAGAAGATGAGTGAGACGGTCGCCCTGCAGGACGCTGATCGCGACCGGCACGGTCTGGTTGTCGTTGGATGCCAGGAACGTCAGCGGGATGAGGAACTCGTTCCACGTCCAGATGAAGAAGAAGATGAGCAGCACCGCGAGGGTCGGGCGGCTGATCGGGAAGATGACGCGCCAGAGGATCTGCCAGCGGCTCGCGCCGTCGATCGCGGCCGCCTCGAGGATCTCGCGCGGGAACGTGCCGTACACCGACGACAGCAGGTAGGTGCCGAACGCCGCCTGCACCACGGTGAACACGATGATCACCGACCAGACGTTGTCGTACAGACCGACCTCTTTGAACATGTAGTACAGCGGGTACAGCAGCGCCTCCTGCGGGAGCAGGTTCGCCAGGAGGAACAGCAGCACGATGCCGGTACGCCCGCGCACCCGCCCGATGCCGATCGCGAAGGCGTTGAGCACCGAGATCAGCACCGCGAGCACCGCGACGACGCCGGAGATGAGGATCGAGTTGCCGACCTTGCGGGGGAAGTCGACGCGGTTCCAGAAGTCGACGATCCCGCCGAAGTCGAGCTGCTGCGGGAGCGCGAGCGGTCCCGAGGTCGCGTAGTCGAGGGGCGACTTGAACGAGTTCACCAGCACGAGGTAGAACGGCGCGAGCACGAGCAGCGCCCCGACGACGACGAGCGCGAGCAGCAGCCAGTCGACCGGGCGGCGGCGGGTCATGCCGCCGCGGCCGCCCCGTGTGCCGCGGCCGGGTCCGCCGGCGCGTCGCCGCGGCGGGCGCTCGGCGGCGGTCGTGGTGAGAACGGATGCCGAGGCCATCACAGTCCCGCCCTTTCCTTGCGTTCGAGCGAGCCCTGCACCCGGATGAAGACGATCGAGACGATGACGACGACGATCGTGAGCACGGTCGCGATCGTCGCGCCGTAGCCGACGTTGCGCTTCGTGAAGAACTCGAGGTAGGCGTAGTAGGCCGGGACGATGGTGGAGCCCGCCGGCCCGCCCTGGGTGATGACGTAGACGGGGCCGAAGACCTTCAGCGCCGCGATCGTGCAGGTCAGGGTCACGACGAAGATCTCGGGGCGGATGATGCTCATCGTGATCGCGGTGAAGCGCTGGAACCAGTTCGCCCCGTCCAGTTCCGCGGCCTCGTAGAGCTCGGGGTCGACGCGCTGAAGCGCCGCCATGAAGACCACGACCGGGTAGCCGATCTGCACCCACACGAGCACGACCATGAGCACGATGAGCGCCGAGGGCATCTGCCCGAGCCAGTCGTAGGCGGGGAGGCCCAGGCTCGTGAGGATCTGGTTGAGCGCGCCGGTGTCGCCCGGGCGGACGATCCAGCCGATGACGATGCCCGCGACGGCGATGGGGAGGATCTGCGGGAGGTAGTAGGTCGCACGGAGGAAGCTGCCCACCTTGCCGCCGAACTTGCGACCCACGACATCGAAGAGGAGAGCGGCGACGGTGAGACCGACGACCGTCGGCACGACGACCATCGCCAGGATCATCCACACCGAGTTGGCGAACGAGGTCCAGAAGTCCTCGTCGCCGAGCAGCTTGGCCCAGTTGGCGAGGCCGATGAACTCAGGGTCGCCGACCCCGCGCCACTTGGTGAAGGTCAGGAAGACGTTCCACACCAGCGGGACGATGACGATCACCAGCAGCAGCACGAAACCGGGCAGCAGGTAGAGCCAGTAGCCGGCGGTGCCGCCTCGGCGTTGGGGGATGGCCGGCTGCTCGGGTGGCAGAGCCACGCGCGCCGGACGGGTCAGGAGAGCCATTCGCGATCCTTCGTTCGAGAGGGGTGGGGGCGGCGCGACGCGCCGCCCCCACCGGGGTCAGCGGAAGTCCGCGGTGCCCTCGTCGTACTTCTTCCCGAGGTTGGCGTTGGTGGTCGCGGCATCCTGTGTGCCGGTCACCAGGCCCTGCAGCTCCTGCACGAGCACGTCGTAGAAGCCGGGGGCGGGCCAGTCGGGGTAGAACGACAGACCGTCGTCGGCCAGGATGCCGTTGAACGTGTCGATCAGCTCCTTGCTCTTGGCATCCGTGATGTCGGCGGTGTTCGCCGCGACCGGGACGCCACCCGAGTTGCCGATGATCGCCTGGATCTCGGGGCTCATCGTGATGTCGATGAACTGGTAGGCGAGGTCCTTGTTCTTCGAGCGCTCGGGGACGACCCAGAGGTTGCCCGACGATCCGAGCGACAGCTTCGCGTCGGGGAAGGTCGCGAGCGACCAGTCGAAGGTCGCCTCCTCGGTGAAGCGGCCGTACCACCACGACCCCGAGACGAAGATCGGCGAGGTCCCGTTGATGAACGAGACGCCGGCGTCCTCGGCCTTGACCGACGAGACGTCCTTGGCGATGTACCCCTTGTCGACGTACTCCTTGAGGGTCTCGGAGGCGTAGTCCACCTCGGAGCCGTTCCAGTCGACGGGGTTCTTGTACAGCTGGTAGTCGTCGACCCACGAGCGGTCGGCCTTCGTCAGCGCGAGCTGGTACCAGAGCTGTCCGAGCGGGTACTCGGCGCCGGCCTCGGCGAGCGGGGTGATGCCCTTCGCGACGAACGCGTCGAGCGCTTTCACGAACTCGTCGTAGGTCTTCGGCACCTCGATCCCCGCGGCCTTGAAGGCATCGAGGTTGTAATAGACGCCGACGAACTCGCCGTAGTTGGGCACGCCGTACCAGGTGTCTCCGCCCATGACCCCGTCGGACGAGTACTTCGCGGTGGTCTGCAGCGACGGGGCGAGCTTGGCATCCCATCCGTACTCGCTGACGGCGTCGCCGATGTCGGCGATCAGGCCGGTGCTGGCGAGGAAGCCTGCCGTGGCATTGCCCTTGTTGAACTCCATGAGGTCGGGGGCGGCGTCGGTGTCGAGCACCTGGCTGGCGGTCTTCTGGATCTGCTCGAAGGATTTCTCCTCGACCTTGACCGTCGCGCCCGTCTTCTCCTCGAAGATCGGGATCGCGGCGTTCCAGGCCTTCGCCATGGCGCTGTCGGCTCCCTCGTAGTGCCAGAGGGTGAGGGTCTTGCCCTCGCCGTCGGTCGATCCGGCGTCGCCGCCTCCCCCGCTGCAGGCCGAGAGGGTGAGGGCGGCGACGGCGATCGAGCCGACGGCCGCGAGGGCTCGGGTCGCGCGTCGTTGTGCGTTCGTGCGTGCCATCGTTGGCACTCCTTTCACTGTGATCCGCTGGTTCAGTGGTGTCCGCTAGCGGCGGCGGATGCGCTGCGCCCGGCGTCGAAACGTTGTCGAAGCGCTTCGATGATGGGCGAACAGAGCGAGATGTGGAGTTGGAGGTCAGGCGGAGGGAGCCGCGGCGACGGAGCCGCGCTCGAGATAAGTCGGGGCGATGAGGTGGAGACCGGATGCCACCGGCCGACCGGCGATCAGCTCGATGGCGAGATCGACGGCGAGTTCGCACGAGCTCTGCGGCACGAGCGGGATCGAGTCGATCGGGGTGGGCTGCGCGTCGGTGTCGAAGCTGCTGCCGACCGACACGATCGACACGTCACCCGGGACGCTCTTGCCGAGGGCGGCGAGCTCGACGAGGACGACCTGGAGCACCTCTTCGGGAGCGTGCAGCACGATGCCGGTGATCCCCGCGTCGACGAACGCCCGCACCGAGCGGCGCACGTGGCTGCGATCGGTGACGATGGGACCGGATGCCACGGACGTCGCGCTCATCCCCCGCTCGGTCGCGCGCTCCGACAGGGCGGCCCGCACGCGAGAGGGGAAGTTCGACTTCTCGTACGCGCGCTCCGACCCGCCGATGAGACCGATCGCGCGGTGTCCGGCGTCGGCGAGGCGGTCGACGGCGTCGACCGTGGCGCGCTCGAAGTCGAGGTCGACGCACACGAGGTCCTCGTGGTCGTTCGGGATGCCGACGAAGATCGTCGGGGTCGCGCTCGCGCGGGCGATCTCGACCCGCGCGTCGTCGGGGGCGACGTCGAGCACGAGGATGGCATCCACGAGCCCGCTCTGCGCGACCCGCTTCATGCCGGCCGACGCGTCTTCGTCGGTGAGCAGGAGCATGTCGTACTCTCGGCGGCGCGCGGCGACGGTCATCGCGTGCATGAACGACATGTGGCTCGGCGCGTGCGAGTCGGCGCGCAGCGGCTCCGACAGGGCGAAGATGTTCGTCTGGCTGCCGGCGAGCATCCGGGCACCGGCGTTGGGGCTGTACCCGAGCTCGTGCACGGCGGCCTGGATACGGCGGCGGGTCTCGGCCGAGACCGGACGCTTGCCGCTGAGCGCGTAGGAGACGGTGCTGATCGATACGCCCGCGGCGCGGGCGACCTCGTCGATCTTGACCATAGCGACTCCTTCGTAGCTGTCGAAGCGCTTCCGAGAAGCGCTTCGATGGCAAAGCTAGATCAGGTCCGCGGGGAGCGCAAGACGTAAGTTGGCGATCGCAACAAAACGGGTGCCCCGCGGCGCGGGCGTAGCGCGTGGTGAGCGGAGGAGAAGCCCGGACGGGAGGACGAGTGCCGCCCCATCCCTCCTCCCCTCCCCGAATCTCCTCCCCCGAGACGCGAGATACCCCAAGACTTGCGCCCTCCCCCGGTCACGCTTCCCGGCGATGGCGGTGGCGAGCGGAGGAGAAACCCGGACGGGAGGACGAGTGCCGCGGCATCCCTCCTCCCCTCCCCGAATCTCCTCCCCCGAGACGCGAGATACCCCAAGACTTGCGCCCTCCCCCGGTCACGCTTCCCGGCGATGGCGGTGGTGAGCGGAGGAGAAACCCGGACGGGAGGACGAGCGTCGCGGCATCCCTCCTCCCCTCCCCGGAATCTCCTCCCCTCGCGAGGCGAGGCACCCCAGGACCTGGGCTCCTGCGTGCGTGGGTCGCGGGCGGCGCCGTACCGCGCGTCTGAGGAGCGGCACCCACCCCGCCGAGGTAGCCTGACCCCTCGGCATCCGAAGAACTTCACCCCGAGGACCAACGATGAGCGCGAACACCGCACCCGTGCCGCCGGAGAAGCTCGCGCGCCGAACGCGGATCCTCACCCCGTTCTTCGCCGTGATCTTCGCCGCCGTCGGTCTCGCGTTCACCGGCTTCGGCCTGGCGTCGCCGCCGATGCTCGCGGCCGGTGTCACCGAGATCGTCTTGAGCGTTCTCCTCGTGATCGCCGCCTTCGTCGCGTCGCCGGTCGTGCGGTGGGTCGCGCTCGCGGTCGTGGTGGCGGGCGCCGCCGCGGCGACGGTGCTCGCCGTGACGATCCTCCCGAACGACCTGGGGATCGCGGCCACGTACCTGCTGGGCATCTTCGCGATGCTCGGCCTGACCTGGTTCATCCTGCACAGCTCCGCGCGCGCCGCGCATCCGGCTCGGTCCTGACGCGCCACGGTCGCCCCGGGATCGCCGCGCGCCCCGGAAGCCCGGTGCTGCACCCGCCGTGAGCCCGCCCCGCGCCGGGGCCGGATTCAGTCCTTCGGCAGCGCCCGCTTCGCGACGACGCGACGCGCCTCGACGGCCGCTTCGGCGAAGTCGGTGTCGGGTTCGCCCATGACGATCGCCGTCGCGCGCGCGTGCGCGCTGACCACGTCGTACGGCGAGATCACCTGGTCACCGCGCCCGAACTGCGTCGCGAGCTGGTCGGCGAGGTCTTCCTGCGCCCCTTCGGGAACGAGACCGGATGCCGTCCGCCACGCCGCCCGCGCCACCTCGGGGTGCGGGTCGCGCAGCACCGCCGGGGTGATGGTCGAGAACGCGACCGGGTCGCCGATCTTCGAGAGCGTGTGCAGCGCCTGGCTCCGCGCCTGAGGGATCTCGGACCGCACCTCGGGCAGCAGCACCTCGACCGCACGCGACGGGTCGTGCCGCGTGAGCGCCCACGTCAGCATGTCGCGGACGAAGAAGTCGGACTCGACCGCGCACCGCGCCACGAGCTCGACGACGTAGCTGTCATCGGGGCGCGTCCCGGCCGCGAGCGCGGCCTCGAGGCGAGCGGAGGCATCCGGATGCTGGAGCGCTGCGCGCAGCCGCTCGGCCGGCGTGGAATCGGTCATGGTGGTCCCTTCGGTGCTTCCAGCGTCGCACGCCGCGGAGGCGGGAGGGCCGGTGTGACGACGCTCGGGGCGAGGGCGAAGTTCGGGCTCGATCCGGGCGGGAGGGATGCCGCGAGCCTCCGCCCACGGCACGGTCGGGCGCGCGGAGGGAGACGGCATCCCGATCGACGCCGCCGTCCCGGCTCAGCGCCGGAGCGCGCGCTGTTCGATCAGCTTGCGGACGACGTCGGCGAAGTGCGGCGCGTACTTCGCCCACTCCTTGTCGAGCTTCGCGACGTCGATCTTGCCCGTGTGGATGAGTTCGCACAGCTTCATCCAGCTCTCCCCCGTCGCCGCGGTGAGCGCGCCGGCCACCCCGGCGTTCACGACGACGCCGGCGCCGGGGATGAGCTTGAGGAAGCTCGTCGCCAGCGCGCGCCCGGCGACCTGCACCCCGAACTGCGCGAGGGCACCGGCCGAGAGCATCGTCTTGAACTCGAGGTCGTAGATGGCGGCGATCCGCCCCATCATCGTCAGCTGGATCGGCGCCAGCGTGACAGCATCCGTGACAGGAAGCGGAACCGTCGCCGCTCCCGCGGCGGCCGCGGTGGCGGCGGCGATGATGGGCCGCGCCATCTCGCGCTTCCACGGGAGGTTGAGCCGCTGCGCGATGCGAAAGGCGTCCTTGTCGCTTTCGGGGGCGAGGGCCAGGGTCTCCGTGACAAGGTCACCGAGACCATGCCCCTTGCCCTTCCCGTGCCGGTCTCGGGTGGAGGTCAGGATCACGCGGCGATAGGGCACGTGCAGCGGCTGGCCGGCGGCATCCACGGGTTCGTGCAACCAGTCGACGAAGGCCTGCAGGTCTTTCGCGATCCCGCGCTGTCCGGTGATGGGGTTCTTGATCCAGTCGACCTTGGTGAGCACGAGGATGACGGGGAGTCCGCGCGCGTCGAGCTCACGGATCATCGCGATGTCGGCGGGCGTGAGCCGGTCGTCGTTCGCCTTCACGCAGTACCAGACGACGGAGATCTGGTGGTCGCCCGGGTGCGCCGCGATCGCGTCGAGGTGGTTTCGCAGTTGCTGATCCGGCGGAACGGGCGAGCCGATCTCGAAGCCCTCGACGTCCCAGATCCCGAGGGACTCGTCGCGGTAGAACTGCACGCCCCGCGTCACGGGGAGGCCCTTCCCCACCTTGGCCCAGTCGCGTCCGAAGACGGCGTTCACGAGCGAGGACTTCCCCACGCCGGAGCTGCCGACGATCGCGAGGTTGAACCGCCCGTAGCGCGACCGCGCCTCCGACGACGCATCGACGAATGCCTTCTCGTCGAACGCCGGCTTCCTCGCGTCTTTCTTCGCCATCGCGCCCCCTCGTTCTCGCCGCTTTCGTCAGTGTCGCATTCGGGGTGGTCGCGCAGCCGCCCCTGGACAAAGGCGAGGCTCACGCCCCGAGGACCTCCCGCAGCAGCTCATACTCGTCATCCATCCCCGCGTTCGCCCGCCGGGGGTCGTCCGACCGGCCCGTCCGACGGACGTCGGCGAGGTAGCGGCGGTCGGCGTCGAGCCGGGCACGCGCGTCGGTGCCGACGTTCCCGTGCCCCGGGATCACGACGCGCGCGGCATCGGCGTACGGCTCGAGCAGGTCGAGGGCGCGCTCGTATGCCGGGACGTCGTGGGGCCAGAACGGCAGCGGAAGCTCGACGTCGCTGAGCATGTCGCCCGCGACCAGCACGCGCGGCTCCGGAAGCCACAGCGCCGTGTGCCCGGGGGCGTGTCCGTCGTGCACGAGGAGCTCGACGTCGAACGCCGGGGTGCCGGCATCCACTCGTCCCATGAGGTCGACGAGGTCGGGCGTGAACTCCGGCCCGAGGGCCGCGACGAGGTCATCGCGCTCGGTGCGGGCGAGCTCGGCGGTGCGGGGCGAGGCCCAGCGCGGGACGTCACCGAATTCCGGATGCCACAGCACATGGTCGTGATGCGCGTGGGTCGCGAAGCCCTCCGCGACGGTGATCTCGCGCTCGCGGAGCTC
>JARBUN010000207.1 GCA_029239635.1 Microbacterium sp.
CGTCGAACCCCGCCTCCTGACGACGCCCGGGTTCACACACCCAAGGACTTCATCCTCATGTCGATCTCCGCTGTTCTCGACCGCCCCTCCACCTCCGTCGTCCGTCCCGCCGCCGCGCGTCCCGTCGCGCCTGCTCCGACCACGACCCCGGCTCCCGTGGCCGCCGCCCCCGCCGCCCCGGCCGCCCGCCCGGCGCTCCCCGCCGGGTCCGCCCCCCGCGGCTTCGCGCTCTATGTCGGCATCGACGAGGCCAAGGCCGCCGCTGCCGGAGTGAGCCTCGGCACGCTCGTGGAGGCCCTGCGCCGCACGCTCGGCGAGCTGGCCCCCGCCGCCGAGACCTACGCGACCGTCGCCCTCGCCCCGACCGGCGCCGGCGGCCGCGACGTCGACGTCGTGCGCCTCGCTCTGCACGAGCTCATCGACGGCGAGTCGGCCGCGTTCACCTTCAAGGAGTTCGAGCTGCTGCAGTACCTCGTGCTGCGCGAGGGTCGCACGATCGAGCGCGCCGAGCTCGTGGCTTCCCTCTGGGAGGGGTCGACCGACGACGACGCCCCCGGCGAGCGCACCATCGACGTGCACGTGCGCCGCCTGCGCGCGAAGCTCGGCGCCTACGAGGACATCGTGCGCACCGTGCGCGGTGTGGGCTACCGCTTCGACCGTCACGCGGACGTCTCGATCCGCTACGGTCACGGCACCCCCTCTCCCGACCGCTTCTGATCGGGAACGGCGCGCCCCCGCACCGTCCCGGACGCACCACGCCCGCGGCCCCGTGGCGCCGCGCCCCGAACGCGCGCCCCGCGCCGGATGCCGCGATGTCGGCGGGGCGACGTAGGGTGTCGGCATGAGGTCGACCGGGGTGCGCACGCCGCAGACGCCGCGCGAGCTGTCGGCCCCCATCGATCGCCCGCTCGAGAGCGAGTACCGTCCCGCGCAGCCGGTCGACGTGGGCCACGCGGTCGCCGCGCAACGGCACGGCCGCAACGACCCGACCTACTTCTCGTCCACCCCCCTGAGCGCCGGCGGCATCGTCTGGCGCGTCAGCCGCACGCCGCTCGGGGTCGCCACCCTGGCGTTGCGCCAGAGCATCGGGGGCACCGTCCGCGCGGCGGCGTGGGGTCCGGGCGCGGAGTGGGCCCTGGATCAGCTGCCGGCGCTGTGCGGGAAGCTCGACGACCCCGACGGCTTCGACGCATCGCGGCATCCCTCGGTCGCGGAGTGGCATCGGCGGCATCCGGATCTGCGCATCGGGCGGACCGACCTCGTCTTCGACGCGCTGGTCAGCGCGATCATGGCCGCCCGACATCGCGGGCTGGCGCCATGTGCCCTCGTGGGCCTGGCACCGCGCCGGGCTCGAGCCCCCGCAGTCCCGCACGATCGTCGAGACGGCGCGGAGAGGCGAGTCCGTCGTGCGCGCGGCGAGCGCCGCCACCGACGGCGAAGCCCGCGACCGCGTGTTCATCAGCCTGCGCGGAGTCGGCATCTGGACGAGCGCCGAGACGCGCATCCGCGCTTTCGGAGATCCGGATGCCGTGAGCGTGGGCGACTACCACCTCGCCCATCAGGTGGGCTATGCCCTCACCGGTCACCGCACCGACGACGACGGCATGCTCGAGCTGCTCGAGCCCTTCGCGGGGCACCGGCAGCGTGTCATCCGCCTCATCTACGTCGGCTCGGCGCTCGAGCCTCGCCGCGGCCCGCGGCTGCACCCCGAGGACCACCGCGACCGCTGACGTGGTCAGTGCCCGCGCGGCGCCCGCCAGTATCCGGTGAACGAGATGGCGCGCTTGTCGACCCCGGCGCGCACCCAGTGCCGGCGCATCGCGGCGGCGAGCGCCTGCTCCCCCGCCACCCACGCGTAGGCGGGCATCGCGCTCTCCGCGGCGACCGCCGCGTCGCGGACGGCAGCACCCGGGGTGGCGTGGGGGTCGACGCGGACGACCCACCGCACCTCCACGCCCGGGGGTGCGACGAGGTCTCGCACGTCGCCCGCATCGGGAACCTCGATGAGGGCCGTACCGGTGGCATCCTCGGGGAGGGATGCCAGGACGCCGGCGATCGCGGGCAGGGCGGTCTCGTCGCCCACGAGGGCGAAGGGGCCCGTGACACCCGCGGCCGGGGTGAAGAGGATTCCCTCGTCGAGAATCGCGACGGCATCGCCCGGCTCGCAGGTCTCGGCCCAGGTCGCCGCCGGACCCGCGGTGCCCTCGGCCGCGGAGCCGTGCAGCACGAAGTCGACGTCGAGCTCGGGCCCGTGTTCGCCGTCCGGGCGGAACCCGGCGACCGTGTAGTTGCGCAGCACCGGACGCTCCGTCTTGGCGATCGCGAGGTACCGGACGTAGGCGAGGGTGTCGAGCCGGTTCGGCAGACGCGAGAGCGTGCCCTCCGCGATGGGGAGGAACAGGCGGAACCACTGGTCACGACCGAGCGGGGCGAACCTTTCGAGATCGTCGCCGACGAGCGTGACGCGCGCCAACGAGGGCGAGAGACGTCGCCGTTCGTGCACCCGGAGGGTGAGCAGCGTGCTGTCGAGGGGCTTCTGCCGCGTCTGGGCGGCGTTCGTTCGGGCCATGTCGTCTTTCGAGAGGGATCAGGTTGAGGGAATTCCGGGTGAAGGAAGGGGCTGCACCTAGGCTGGGGCCATGACGCAGACAGGGACCGGGTGGCCGCGCGGACGCACGTACTGGGTGCTCGGCAGCGTGCTGCTGCTGGGGCTCGGCATCCTGT
>JARBUN010000027.1 GCA_029239635.1 Microbacterium sp.
TGGAGCGGTACGCGGCAGATGCGGATGCCGAGATCCGCTCCGTCGCTCTGGCCGAGCTGCTGCGGGACGTCGGCTCCGCGCCGGACATCACGGCATCCGGCCTCGCCCTCCTGAAGCAGGCGGACCTGACCTTCCGCGCCGATGACGACCCGACGTCCGCCCTCGCGCGGTTCGGAGTCGTCGCGAAGATCGCCGTGGCCCTCGGCCACCCGCAGAGCGCGGCGTCGGTGCGCGATACGGCGGAGGCGGGACGCGTGTCCGTGGCCGCCGAGGAACGCTTCGCCGCGCTGTGGGACGCGCCCGAGACCGTGCCGGTCATGGCGGCGCTGGTTCTGGACCGGGCCCTGCGGCTCGCCGACATCGGTCGCACCGGCGAGGCTCTGGACACGCTCGCGCGGCTCGCGGCGAACGTTCGCGCCACCGGGAGCGACACGGCACGGCTGGAGCGGGCGCAGGCCGCGTACTGGACGGGCCGGTTCCTCCGGGAGAGCGGCGACGCCGAGGCATCCCGTCGGGCTCTCGACGAGGCCGTCCGGGAGTTCGCCCACGATCCCTCCGGGGACGTCCGCGTCTGGGCGGCGAACGCGCTGTGGTCGGCCTGGCGCTCCGACCGCGTCGGTGCCGACGAGGCGGCTGACCTCCGCCGGGTCTTCGCGGCCCGGTTCGATGACGATCCCGACATCCGTATCCGCCGCCTCGACGCCACGGGGAGACTCGGTGAAGCGGTCGACGCGCACGAGAGGGGCGACACGGCCCGCGCCCTCGCCCTGCTGAACGAGATCGTCGACCGATTCGGGGATGCCGATGACGTCGACCTCCGCGACACGGTGCGCCGCGCCCGGGAGAACCTTCACATCCTCACGCTGTCGACCTCGGGAGCGACGGAGACGGACGACGAGGCCGTCGCGCGATACCGCTCCCTGCGCGACCGGCTGTATGCGGCGGACGAGCTCGCGGAGCACGGGAGGATCGCCGAGGCCGAGCAGCGGTGGAAGGCCGTCATCGACGAGACGGCGGGAACCGAAGACCTCGATCTCGCGATGCTGCGGCTCGCAGCCCTCGACACCTGGGCAGGGTGGGTGGAGGAAACGGGTTCGTGGGAGCAGCTGGCCGCGCTCGCCCGCCAGGCGACCGTCATCCGTGCCGGCGCGGATGCGCGCGCCGAACGGGTCCGCGCTCGCGCGCACCTGCGGCTGGGAATCGCCCTCGGCAGACTCGGCGATCCGCGGGCAGCGATCCAGGCCTACGAGGCCCTCGACACCCTCGCCACCGGCTCACCGGACGGGGAGATCGCGACCAGTCGTCAGCAAGCGGTCTACAATCGCGCGGTGACGATCGACGACCTCGGCGACGGTCTCGCGGCGGTCGCCGCGTACGAGCACGTGCTTGCGGTCCACGGGCATTCGGTGGCGACGGCGGGGGGACGCCTGCGGTGTGCCAAGGCCCTCCGCAACCAGGCGCTGATCTTCGCGGGACTCGGTCGCACCGCGGAGGCGGCCGGGGCTCATCGCCGTGTCCTCGACCTGGCGGCGGGCTCGACCGACCCGCCGCTTCTCGAGCGCGTGAAGAAGTCGGCCCTCGATCTGGCTGCCGCGTTCACCGCCCTCGGCGACCACGCTTCGGCGGCGAGCACGTACGCCTGGATGCGATCCGCCGCGCATCTGGGACTCTCCCCGGAGGAGGCGCGGGCGGCCGCGCGCGCCGAGAAGCAGGCACGGCGACTCTCCCGCTGATCGGTCCCGCCGGGGGAGCGGCGGGGCGCCGCAACGCGCGGTCCTCGCCGCCGGAAAGCCTGCCCGGAGTGCCGGCCCGGGCCGGATCCGGCCCGGGCAGCGGCATCCGTCCCTACGCCCCCTGGAACGACCGCAACTGCGCCAGCAAGCCCGGCGCATTCGCGTCGAAGCGTTTTCCCCCCAGCAGCACGCCGGCCGCGAGGACGGCGATGCCCAGCACGGGCCCGACGACGAACGCGATCCATCCCGCCACGCTCGATCCGGCGAACGTCGCGATCACGGCGGGGATCACCGTCGGCAACGCGATGACGGCGACGACGCCCCAGCACGCGAGGAACGTGAGGAACATCGAGAACGACGAGCCGGGCACGCGCTTGAACGGCGAGTCGCCCGGTGCGGGGGTGGGAACGACGAGGAACGCCGAGCTCACGGCGCTGACGCCGAAGCCGATGAGCGTCAGCCCGAGCGAGGCGCCGAGCACCGGGAGCAGGAGCTCCCATCGCCCGGCGATCGCGATCGTGACGATGTCGACGAGCACGACGAGGGGGACGACGACGGTGGCGACACCCAGCGTGCGACCCAGCCGGTCCGCGCGGCCCCGGATGCCGGTCTGCATGACGGTGGCGAAGGCCGTGCCGTCGTACGAGACGTCGGAGTAGGGCAGCACCCCGGCGAAGAAGCCGACCAGCAGGCCGGACAGGGCGAAGAAGGGCGTGCTCACGTCCCACTGCGAGTAGATCAGCACGAGGACCGGCGAGAAGGGGATCAGCAGCAACTGCCGCAGGTACCGCATGTCGCGGGTCCACGAGGTGAGCGAACGCGCCCAGGTCGCCCCGACCGGGCTCGACGGCATGACGCCGAACCAGCCGAGCGACCCCGTCTTGCGTCGGGCGGTCGAACGGGCGGGAGGGGCGATGACGGATGCCGACAGGTTGCGGAACCACAGCACCCACAGCACCGCGAGGGTGGCGAGCGCGATCACGAACTTCAGGATCGCGGTCAGCCACGAGCCGGTCGCGAGGTCGCCGGGCACCGCCCACGCGGCACCGACCGGCGTCCACGAGATGGCGCTCACGAGCGCCTGCAGCCGCAGGCCCTGCTCGGTCGCCGACTGGACCGCGTTCAGGATGCCGATGAGGATCGGGCTGGCGAAGATCACCAGCGTGAACGCGACGAGTCCGATGATCTCCTTCGTGCGGCGGCCGCCGCCGATCCCGGATGCCAACGCGGTGACCGCGCGCGAGGCGACGACGCAGATCAGCACTCCGATCGGCACGCACACGATCGCGGCGATCGCCGCCACCGGTTCGTGCACCCACACGAGGAAGGTGAGCAGGCTCGCCACCACCGTCGCGATGCCGCCGACCCCCGTCAGTCCGCCCGCGGTGATGGCGATCATCATCTGCGTGGTCGTCATCGGGAAGGGCGCGAGCTTGGCAGGGTCCAGGGTCGTGTCGACCCCGGCCGCGAAGATCGGCCCGAGCACCCAGCCCAGGATCAGCAGGGCGCCGGCGGCGGTGATCGCCGCGCGGGCGACATCGAAGTCGAGGGTGCCGACGAAGAACAGGCCGAGCCCCGCGAACAGCAGCATCCACAGCGCGCCGATGATGCCGAAGATGAACCCGACCAACTGCATCGGGCTGCGCGCGAGCGTGTTGCCGAGGACGCGGAAACGGATCCTCAGGACTGTCGCAACCACTGCGGCCCCTCCGCGTGGTGGCGTCCGCCGACGAGGTCGACGAACGTGTCCTGAAGGGTCTTGCCGCCGCGCACCTCGTCGACGGTCCCGGATGCCAGCAACCGGCCCTGGGCGATGACCGCCACGTGGTCGCACATGCGCTGCACGAGGTCCATCGAGTGGCTCGAGACGATGACCGTGCCCCCGGAGGCGGTGTAGCCGCGGAGGATGTCCTCGATGTTGGCGGCCGACACGGGGTCCACCGACTCGAAGGGCTCGTCGAGCACCAGCAGGCGCGGTGCGTGGACGAGGGCGCAGGCGAGCGCGACCTTCTTCGTCATGCCGGCGGAGTAGTCGACGACCGGCGTTCCCGCGGCCTCGGTGAGGTCCATGATCTTGAGCAGGTCGGCCGTGCGGGCGGCGACCTCGTCCCGCGTGAGACCGAACATCATCCCGGTGTAGGTGACGAGCTGCTCGCCGGTCAGGCGGTCGAACAACCGGACGCCGTCGGCGAGGTTGCCGATGAGCTTCTTGGCCTCGACCGGCTGCGCCCACACGTCGACCCCGTGGATGCGCACCGTGCCGGCGTCGGGTCGGAGGAGCCCCGTCGCCATCGAGAGGGTGGTGGTCTTTCCGGCGCCGTTCGGGCCCACCAGGCCGTAGAACGATCCGGCGGGGACGCGCAGGTCGAGCCCGGCGACAGCGGTCTTCTCACCGAAGCGCTTCACGAGACCGGTGATGTCCATCGCGGGAAGCGAGTCGGTCGGGGTCGGGGGTGCGACCCCGTCGGGCAGGGCGGAAGGCGGCGGCACGGCGCTCGGGGAGTCGGTCACGTTCTGAACCTATCGGTCGGTCTGCCCCGTTGCGAGGCTCGAGTGAGGGACAGCCGGACGTGTTCCCCGCCGGCCGCGGGTCGCGTCAATAGCGGATCGCGTCGATGACTTTCACGCGCACCGCGACGAGCGCCGGCAGCAGGCCCGCCAGGGCGCCCACGGCCGTGGCCGCGATGAGGCCGGTGATCGCGGCATCCACCGGGAACGGGGGGAAGTCGCTCACCATGCCCTGACCGACGAGATCGCGCATCGCGGGCGACTGCACGATGAGGATCGCGGCCACCACGCCCAGCGCGCCCGCGACGACCGTGGCGACCACGCTCTCCATCATCACCGCGAAGAACACGCGGCCCGCCGTCGCCCCGAAGCTACGACGGATGCCGATCTCCCGGACCCGCTGCTTGACCGTGACGAGGGCGATGTTGACCAGGCCCAGCGCGCCGAGCAGCAGCACGAGCACGGCGATCCCGATCACGACCAGCTTCGTCACGAGGAACGGATCGTCGCCGTACTGCGCCCAGTCCTGGCGCGAGACGTTGACCTCGGTGCCCTCGCCCAGTGCACCCTGCAGGTCACGCGTCACCGCTGCGGTGAGCGCGTCCGCCAGCTCGGGCGGCACCCACATCTCGTACTGGCTCTGGGGCGCTCCGCCGCCGCCATAAGGGTCCGCGGCCGCGGCGGCCGATCCGCGCTCGCCGGTGGCGGCCTTCTGCATCGCCTCCGCGTGCCGCGCGAGCATCATCATCGTCGGTTCGGTCTCCCAGGTGCTGGCGGGGGTCACCCCGACGATCACCGCGAGCGTGCCACCGGCGGGGATTCCGGATGCCGCGCCGGGAACGCCCTCGCCCCCCAGGGCCACCACGGGGTGACTCTCCAACGGCGGTCGTCCCATGCGGTCCCAGAACACCTCGTTCACGATGAGCCGCGGGGCGAGCTGCTGCTCGTCGGTGGGGGAGAACCAGGAGCCCTCGACGAGCCGCACGCGGTGCATCTCGCCGAAAGGCTGGTCGACGGCCTGCGTACCGACCTGCACGGAGCCGGTGGCGAACGGCACCAGCTGGACCGTGTTCTGCACGCGCGACGCGTAGGCGATGTCGTACCGCTCGAGCGTCTTGCTCCATGCGGCATCCATGTCGGCCGGGTCGATCGTGCCGTTCAGCCGGAACGCCGAGACGTACAGGGTCGCCGGGCGGCCGCCCTGCCGCTCGCTGAGCTCCTGGTTGGCCTGTTGCACGATCGCGCCGAGTGCGACCACCGTCGTGAGCGAACACACCGCGACCGCGACGCCGATGAGCGACAGCAGCACCCGCGTGCGGTGCACGCGCACCTCTTGCCACGCCTCGAGGAGCGCACCGACGAAACCGGTGAGCCCGCGCATCAGGCGTCCTTCCGGTCGGTGGTCGCGGCTTCGTCGGCCGGAGCGTCGCCCTCGGCCTCGGAAGCGGCTTCCCCCTCGGCGTCGGCGCGGGCCGTCGCGCCGCTCCCCGTGTCGTCGGTCGGGACGCCGAACAGCTCCAGCACGTCCCGATCGCCGCCCTCCGCGGTGACGTCGGTGCTCGGCTCCGTCGGTGCCATCTCGCGCATCTCGCGCCGCGTGAGCGGTTCGAACGCGGGGTCGTCGACCGGGGTCAGGATGCCGCGATCCAGGCGGAAGTGGCGCCGCGCGCGCCGGGCGATCATCGGATCGTGCGTGATGACGACCTGCGCCGCCCCGGTGCGCTCGGCGACGTCGTCGATGAGCTCCATGACGCTCTGCCCGGTGTCGAGGTCGAGGGCACCGGTGGGCTCGTCGGCGAGGATCAGGCGCGGCCCGCGCACGAGCGAGCGCGCGATCGCGACGCGCTGCTGCTCCCCGCCGGACAGGCGGTCGGGCATGCTGGTCATCCGGTGACCGAGTCCGACGAGCTCGAGCATCTCCGCCGCGATCTTCTTGCGTCGCCAGAACGTGCGCCCCGACGAATAGAGCAACGGCATGGTGACGTTCTCGAGCGCCGTGCGTTCGGCGAGCAGGTTGAACTGCTGGAACACGAATCCGATCGAGGCGCCCCGCAGGCGATCGCGTCGAGCGCCCGAGTAGCTCTTGACGGGACGGTCGTCGAAGCTGATGACGCCGCTGGTCGGCAGGTCGAGCAGCCCCAGCAGATTCAGCAGCGTCGACTTGCCCGAGCCCGAGCGACCGACGATCGACACGTGATCGCCCGGCTCGATGGTGAGGTTCACCCCGGAGAGGATCGTGAGGGCGGGCTGATCCGGAGCGATGACCGTGCGCGTGACGTCTTCGAGTTGAAGAAGGCTCACGACGCGGGCACCGGCTCGCAGAACATCGTGCCGTCGGGGTAGGTGGTGCAGTTGTCGCCCGCGCCCGATCCCGCCATCGCACCCGGAGCGAACTCGAGCACCTCGTCGCCCTCGTTCAGCCCCTGCGTGATCTCGACCTGGGTACCGTCCGTCAGCCCGAGGGCGACGGGGCGCTCCTCGGTCGCACCGTCGGCCGTCGACACCCAGACGGTGCCGCTCTGCGCGGCCCCGCGCACCGCCGTGGTCGGGACGACGAGCACGTTCTCGGCCTTGCCGCCCGCGATGGTCAGCTCGGCAGCGAGTCCGGCGAACACCGTGACCTCTCCGGGGACAGCGCACGTGACGGTCGTGCCGGAACCGCCGGAGGACGGAGCGCCACCGGCTCCTCCACCCGTCGACTCGCCGTCGCCGTTGCTCCCCGCCAGCGGGGTCACCAGGCGCAGGTTCGTGCACGTGAAGGGTGCGGGCCCGCCGGTGATGGCGACGGATGCCTCGCTCGGTCGGTTCAGGAGACGGTACTGCTGCGCGGCCTCGAGCGTTCCCGTCACCGAGAAGCTCGGCGGCGCGACGTTGCCCGCGGCCATGCCGACCGTGACGTCCTGGCCCTCGAGCACGTCCAGCGCGCTGAGCGTTCCGCCTGCGGGGGCGGTGACGTCCTCGTAGCGGAAGATGGCGGGCTTGGGCTTTCCCTCGGCATCCACGCTGTCGGCGGGATCGCGCTCGATCGGGACCTTCACGTTGAAGATCACGTCGCCCTGGTTCACCCCGGCGCCCTGAGCGATGAAGATCTTGTTCACGACGCCGCCCGCCGTGGACTTCACAGCGACGGCCGGGTCGGACGACACCGTCGCCGTCACCACCACGTCATTGGTGATGGTGCCCCGGGCGGCCGCCACACGCGGCTCGACGATCGCGCCGGTGGGCTCTGCCGGTGAGGCATCCACCTCCCGATCGGGGAAGAAGGCCAGCTTGATCAGAGCGGCCGCGACGAGCGCGACCAGAAGCAGACGCAGAATCGGAAAAACCCACGTGCGTGCGATCCCCATGAAACCCCCCGTATCGCGCTCGGGTGGGGAGCCGAGAACTCGCCGCCCGGGTAGACGCCATCGGGGACGCCAACATGCCGCGGTCTTCCGCTTCCACCACGGAGCCGGCCGCGAAGGCGCGCGTATACGCGTCCTCGAACTCGTCGAGCGTGTGCGACACCACCCCGTGGCGACCGTAGCCATGACCACGAGCGACGCCCGCGGCGGTGTCCGCGGCCAAGACCAGCGCCTGCGCCACCGCGTCGTCGAAGGGGATCGTCACGAGGAGGAAGCCTCTTCACGGCCCGAATTCGCGTCGAGTTCACGGCCCGAATTCGCGTCGAGGCCTTGCGATGGGGCCGCACCGTCCGACACGGCCCCCACGCCCGGATGCCGAGACCCAGCCGTCCGAGAACGGCGGGGCCCCCGGCATCCGGGCCCTGTCAGTCCTTCGGGGGAGAGACGACGCGCGGCATGAAGTCCTGCATCCCCACGCGCGCGTGCCGACGCGAGTACGCGAAGTAGATCGCGAAGCCCAGGGCGAGCCAGACGAGGAAGCGCAGCCAGGTCTCGACCGAGAGGTTCAGCATGAGGTACGCGCAGATCGCGGCGGACACGATCGGCAGGACGGGGCTGAACGGCACGCGGAAGCCGCGCTTGAGGTCGGGGCGCTGACGGCGCAGGACGACGACGCCGACCGACACGAGGACGAACGCCGAGAGCGTGCCGATGTTCACCATCTCCTCGAGGATGCCCACCGGAGTGAGGCCGGCCACGATCGCGACGATCACCGTGACGATGATCGAGATGACCCACGGTGTACGGAAGCGCGGGTGCACCTTCGCCAGCGCGCCCGGCAGGAGCCGGTCGCGCGACATCGCGAAGATGATGCGCGTCGCGCCGATGAGGAGCGTCAGCACGACGGTGGTGAGACCGGCGACGGCGCCCGCGGCGATGATGGTGGCCATCCATGTCTGGCCGTGGAACGCGAACGCCTCGGCGAGAGCCGCCTTGGGGTTGAGCTGGTCGTAGGGCACCATGCCCGTCACGACGAGCGCGACCGCGCAGTAGAGGATCGTGCAGATCACGAGCGAGGCGATGATGCCGATGGGCAGGTCGCGCTGCGGGTTCTTCGTCTCCTCGGCGGTGGTGGCGACGACGTCGAAGCCGATGTATGCGAAGAAGACGAGGGCGGCGCCCGCGAGGATCCCGCCGACGCCGAACGTTGCGGGCTCGAGGCCGGACAGGAACTGCAGGAGCGGCTGCGTCAGGCCCGACGTCGACTCGGTCGGAGCGGACGGCGGGACGAAGGGGTTGTAGTTCGCGGGGGAGATGAACATGATGCCCGCGATGATCACGAAGAGGACGATGAACAGCTTGACCGCGACGAGGACGAGGTTCACGCGCAGCGACTCCTTGATGCCCACGGTCATGAGGCCGCCGAGGAGGAGCACGAGAAGGATCGCGGGAACATCGACGACGCCTCCCGAGCTGATCGCCGCCGGCAGGGCGACGCCGAGCTGCTGCAGGAAGGCGGAGAGGTAAGCACTCCACCCCTGCGCCACGACGCTCGCGCCGAGGAACATCTCCAGGATCAGATCCCAACCGATGATCCAGGCGAACAGCTCGCCCAGCGACGCGTACGAGAAGGTGTAGGCCGATCCCGAAACCGGCACCGTGGAGGCGAACTCCGCGTAACACATCGCCGCCAGACCGCAGGCGATGGCGGCGACGATGAAGCTGATCACCACGGCGGGGCCCGCGACGTCGTGGGCGGCCCGCCCCGTCAGGGTGAAGATGCCGGCACCGATCACGACGCCGACGCCGAAGACGGTGAGGTCGAGGGCACTGAGGGACTTCTTCAGCCGGAACTCCGGCTCGTCGGTGTCGGCGATGGACTGCTCCACCGACTTCGTACGGAAAAGGCTCATGCGTAACTCCTCTCGAGGCGCTCTCAGAGCGGACGCCACCGAGGGAGGATAGCGCTTCTCGATCCCTGTGCCTATCGCCCCCGGAGTGCGACCCCGAAGGTGTATCACAATGCGGAATGTCGATTGGAATTGCATGAAAGGTGTAATGTTTTACGCATCATGGCAATCAAGCACATCACTCACCTTGTTGACGATCTCGACGGCTCCGTTCTCGAAGAGGGCGAAGGAAAGCAGATCACCTTCTCCGTAGAAGGTCGTGCCTATGAGATCGATTTGTCGAACCGCAATGCCGACAAGTTCTATGACGCGGTGGCCCCCTTCGTCGACGCCGCGCGATCGGTCTCCCGGACCGCGACGAACGCGCGCCGTCCTCGCGCCTCGCGTCGCGACAATGACGTGGACCTCGGTGCGGTGCGCGAGTGGGCGCGCGCGAATGGACACACCGTGAGCGACCGCGGCCGTGTTCCCGCCACGGTGCTCGAGGCGTATTCGGCCGCTCAGTCCTGATTGTGTCGGGGGACGTCCGCCCTGCCGCCGTCGTCCACCCCGGTGTCGTGACGCAATTCGCGGTTCTCGACGCTCTTCTGGGCGGACAGTATTCGAGTTGCATCACGGTGCGCGATGCGCGCGCGCTCGGCGACACCGGAATCGGGTGCTGTGAGCGGTTCGGCGGGGAGGTCGTCATCCTCGACGGCGATTTCATCGCCTGTACCGCGGATGAACCGCCGCGACTGATGGGTGACGACGAGAAACTGCCGTTCGTCGACCTCTGCTCTTTCGGGGATGCCGCTTCGCACACGATCCGCGATCTCGACGGACCGGCTCTCGCCGCGCGGATCGACGGTCTCCTCGCGAGTCCGAACCTGTTCCACGCGATCCGGATCGACGGCGTGCTGGCCCGCGTGCGGACCCGCGTCACGAGGCGTGAGGAACCGCCGTTCCGCCCGCTCGCCGACGTCACCGCGGAGCAGATCGAGACGGTCAGCCACGATGTGCGCGGGGCCGTCGTGGGCTTCTGGATGCCTCGCCTCTATCAGGGCGTCACCGTCGCCGGTCTGCATCTGCATTTTCTCCGCGAAGACCGGGCTTTCGGCGGTCATGTCCTCGAGATCTCGGTGCGGGAGGCTGTTCTGCGCGTGTCGGCATATGCCCGATTCGAGCTCCGGGTGCCGACGGATGAGGAATTCCTGCGCCACGAACTCACGCACGATGAAGATCGTCGAATCGGGGCGATCGAGGGCGGTGCAGCCGCTTCGGCGCGCGACGAGATGTGATGACCTCACGGGGTTAGTCGAAGGGTGAATTTCTATTCTTTCGCCTCTTTGGCGAACAAGGCCGACCATAAGATCGCGGCATGGCCAAGAAACACATCACGCAGTTGATCGATGACCTCGATGGTTCCGTCCTCGACACCGGAACGACGATCACTTTCTCCCTCGAAGGTCGCGCCTATGAGATCGATCTCTCCGAGAAGAATGCGAAGAAGCTTCGCGAGGCATTCGAGCCGTTCACCGTGGCCGCACGCCCGATCGGGTCATCCGTTCCGGGCGTTCGTCGTTCTTCCCGAGGGCGGGCCGCGTCGACCCGCGACCTCGCGGACGTGCGCGCCTGGGCCGAGAAGAATGGTCACGACATCAATGCGCGCGGCCGCATCTCCTCGGCCGTTCTCTCGGCATACGACGCCGCGCACTGACCGAAAAGAATCCGGATGCCGCGAGCCCGCGGCATCCGGATTCTTTTCGTCTCAGACCAGGGCGCCCGAGGTGGCCCCTTCCCGCAGGCGCTCGGCGGCCACGCCCTCTGCTGCGGCGAGCGGCGTCACGCCGCGAGACTCGGCCTCGTCGAAGATGCGGCGGAGGGTGTCGCCGATACCGGCCACCCGTTGCATGATCGCCTCACGCGTCCCGCGCTGCTTCGCCTCGAGGTCGAGGTAGATCACGCCGCCGGCGTTCACGACGAAGTCGGGGGCGTAGAGGATCCCCCCGCTGTGCCAGACGGTCGGCGCCGGAGCGATCGGCGAGCGGGTTGTTCGCGGGCCCGCAGACCGCGCGGACGTCGAGGGCGTCGATGACCTCGTCGGTCAGCACCCCGCCGATCCCCGCGGGGACGAAGACGTCCGCGGGCACCAGGTGCGCCTCGTGCGGTTCCACCCAGGCCGCCCCGAGTGCGGTCGCGAGGGCGCGCTTGGCGGGATTCACATCGGTGACGGTGAGCACGGCGCCCTCGGCGGAGAGGCGCTCGGCGAGCCGTCCGCCCACCTGGCCGAGACCGGCGATGGTGATGCGTCGCTGTGCCACATCGCGCACGCCCGCGCTGCGCTCGAGCGTGGCGATGAGCGCGGAGTAGACGCCGAGGCTCGTGGGTCCGGCGGGCTCGCCGGACCCGCCGCCCGCTTCGGGAAGGCCCACGACGTGTGCGGTGCGCTCGCTCACCGTGAGCATGTCCTCGGTCGTGGAGCCGACGTCTTCCGCCGTGCGGTACAGACCGCCGAGGCTCTCGACCGCGTCACCGAGGTCCAGAAATGCGGCGCGACGTCGGTCGGCGTCGAGCACGGTCCCGGGCGGGAGCCCGATCACGGACTTGCCGCCCCCGGCGTCGAGGCCGGCGGACGCGTTCTTCAACGTCATGGCGGCGGAGAGGCGCAGGGCGTCGCCGAGGGCGTCGCTCCAGGTGGGGTACGTCCACAGACGAGCGCCGCCGAGGGCGGAACCGAGAACCGAGGAGTGCAGGGCGACGGCGATGAAGAGGCCGCTGCGGCTCCCCGTCACCACCTCCACGCGTTCGTGGCGGAAATCGGGCAGGAGCAGGGCGTGGGTCATCGCGTTCCTTGTCGTCAGCCGCCTTGTGAGCGGCACTTCTCGGATGCCGCGGCTTTGCGGCATCCGTCTTCCATTGTGACGCGCGCGTGCGCCCGGCGCGAGGGACGGCGAGCGTGTCGGGAGCCGCCGTCCTGCGGAGATCACGGCTCGCGCGCCACGGTCGGGCAGCTCGGTCGAGGGGAGAGGGCCTCGGCTTCGTAGGACGGTCGGCGGACGCGGAGCGGCCTCTAGGCTGACGGCATGAACGACGCCCTTCCCGCCCGCAGCCGTCTCGTCGCCGCCTCGCTCGAGGCCGCGGGTATCGCCGGCCAGATCATCGTGCTGCCGGATGCCGCGTCGACGGCCGCGCTCGCGGCGGCCGCCCTCGGCATCGAGGTCGGCGCGATCGCGAACAGCCTCGTGTTCTGGAGTGACGACGAACCGCTGCTCGTCATGACCAGCGGCGCACACCGGGTCGACACGGCGGCGCTCGCCGAGCGACTCGGGCGGGGTGGCATCCGTCGGGCGACGCCCGAGCAGGTGCTCGCCGCGACCGGCCAGCCCATCGGGGGAGTGGCGCCGACCGGACACCCCGCGCCCCTGACCACGGTCGTCGACGAGGACCTCGCGGCGTTCCCCGAGATCTGGGCCGCGGGCGGTACGCCGCACACGGTGTTCCCGCTCACCTTCGACGAGCTGGTGCGGCTGACCGGCGGCACGGTGATGCGGGTCGCCTGAGCGGCTGCGCGTCTGCGTTCTCTGCCGGTTTGGGGCGCACTTTTCCGTTCGGGGGCGCGGAATTTCGGGCCCCGAACGGAAGAACACGCCCCAAACGGTGGGAGAGGGGTCACACCCCGGGGGCGGATGCGAGGGCTGTCAGGCACACCACCGCGGCGGCCGCCGACCACGCCTGGGGCCGGCACGCGGCCGGGTACGGCGTGGGCACGGACGAGTGCGACCGCGGATCGCCCGCGTGCAGCTCGGGCACGCGGTAGCCGAACCCCTCGGCGGCGTCGAGCAACCCCTCGACCACCGACCGGGCGTCATCGCGGAGGCCCGCGCGCAGCATCCCGTGGGCCGCGATCGCGGTGTCGTGCACCCACACGCTGCCCCCGTGGTACGACAGCGGCCAGTAGCCGGCGGCATCCGTCGACATGGTCCGGATGCCGTACCCGCTCGACATTCTCTCGCCCAGGAGCAGCCCCGCGACGTGAGCCTCCTCCTCCGCGGAGAGGAGACCGGTGCCGATCAGATGGCCGATGTTGCTCGTGAGGGTGTCGACGGGACGCTTGCTCCGGTCGAGGGCCACGGCGGGGTAGCGGCCCTCGGGGGTCTCGACCCAGTAGGTTTCGGCGAAGCGCGCCTTCAGATCCGCGGCCCAGCGGCGCCAGAACGTCGCGTCGTCGGCATCCGTCCCCTCGCCGAACCGCTCGAGCAGAGAGGCGCCGGCGAGAGCCGCCTCGTACGCGTAACCCTGCACCTCGCAGAGCGCGATCGGACCCTCGGCCAGGCGACCGTCGCGCCACTGGATCGAGTCGCCGGAGTCCTTCCAGCCCTGGTTCGACAGGCCGGTGCCCAGGCGATCGATGTAGTCGAGGAAGCCGTCCCCGTCGCTGTCGCCGTGGTCGCGGATCCATCCCAGAGCGGCCCGCAGCGTCGGAAGAAGAGCGCGCACCTCGGCCTCGGGCATGCCGGCGCGCCACGCGTCGGCGAGCAGGCAGACCCACAGCGGGGTCGAGTCGACGCTGCCGTAGTACTTCGGCGGCAGCACGATGCCTTCGCCGGGCATCTCCAGCGCGGACGCCCGGAGCTCGTGCAGGATCTTGCCCGGCTCCTGGGCGGTCTGCGCGTCGTCGTCGGTCGCCTGCAGGCGCGCGAGAACGCGCAGGGTGGATGCCGCGATCTCGCGGTCGAGCGGGAGGGCGAGGCGCGCGGCCCAGATCGAGTCGCGGCCGAACAGCGTGAAGAACCACGGGGCCCCGGCGGCGAAGAACTCGTCGTCGGGATGCTCGGGCAACACGAGCCGTAACGCATCCAGGTCGTCGAGCGCCGTCCGCACCCACCGGCCGAGGCGGGGGTCCGGAGTCGTGGCGGCGACGGCGCCGGCATCCCACCGCGGGGGTGCCGTGGCCGCGCCCACGACGAGGGTGTCGTCGCGCAGGGTGAGCGTCCAGGCCACCTCGGCGGTGCCGAACGCCGGGACCTCGATGTCCCACCGCGCGGAGAGGCTGCCGGATCCGGATGCCAGCTGCCCGCCCGGCGCGACGAGCTCGAGGCCCTGGGCGCCGGCGTCGACCGTCGCCCGCTCGCCGTCGATCTCGACGACGGTCTCGCGGGGGTGCGCGTGGCCGGACTTCACCTCGTGCAGTTGCGCGAATTCGGGCGCCAGCGCCAGCCGCAGGGACGTCGAGATCGGACGATCGACGCGGGATCGCACGGTCCAGGTCTCGCTGATGCGTCCGTCGGAGACCCGCCGGTCGCGCACGAGCCGCACCTTCGGGTCGGGGGTGGTGTCGTCGAGACCGCGGAGCAGGCCACCGAGCACGAGGTGCGAGGCGCCGTCGGGGGCGGCCGAGATCCACTCGACGGCGGAGTCGTCGCAGGTCAGCGAGAGCGAGCGGATGTGCCGCACGTCGCCGTGGTAGACCCCGTGCACGGGGGCGGCGCCCATGTCGCCGGTGGTGTCGGACCAGACCTGGGTGGGGGCGCGCAGCACGATCACCGCGTCGTGGAGCAGGGGTTGGAGGGATGCGGTCTCGGTGGTCGTCCCGGCCGGTGAGGTGGTGGGGGCGGTGGTCATTCTTTGACGGCTCCTTCGCTGGCGTTCATGATGCGGCGCTGGAAGATGAAGAACACCACGGCGACGGGGATCGTCATGATGGCGGCGGCCGCGAGTTTGAGGGGGAATTGGCTGCCCTGACTGAGCTGACCGCTCGCGAGCGAGGCGACGCCCTTGGTCAGGGTGGTGAGCTCGGGGGACTGGGTCGAGATGACGAAGTGGCTGAGCTCGTTCCACGAGCCCTGGAACGACAGGATGACGATGGTGATGAGGGCGGGCCGCGCCATCGGCAGCACGACCGACCAGAAGATGCGGAACGTGCCGGCCCCGTCGATACGGGCCTGTTCCTCGACGGACGGCGGGATCGACTCGAAGAAGTTCTTCATGATGAACACGCCCGCGGCATCCACGAGAAGGGGCAGGATCATGCCGGCGTACGAGTCGTAGATGCCGAGCTGGTTGATGACGAGGAACTTCGGGATCAGCAGCACCACCGCCGGCACGGCCATCACGGCGATCAGGCCCGCGAACACGATCCCGCGACCGCGGAACTGCAGGCGGGCGAGCGCGTATCCGGCCAGGGAGTTGAAGAACACCCGGCCCGCGGTGACGAAGACCGTGACCACGACGGAGTTCCCGAACCACACGGGGAAGTCGGAGTTCAGGAACAGCCGCTCGTACGCGGCCCAGGTGAAGGGCTGCGGCGCGAGCGAGATCGGATCGGCCGCCGCCGCGGCATCCGTCTTGAACGACGTCGCCACCTGCACGAGGAACGGATAGATGTAGATGAGCGCCAGCACGATCAGCAGCGCGTAGAGGCCGATCTGCCAACGCAGGGCCTTGGCCGACATGCGGTGTTTCGCAGGCTTCGTGGGCCCGTCGAGGCGCTGCTCGGCGAGGACGGTGGTCTGCGGGGACGCCGTGGCGCTCATCGCGTCGCTCCCTTCGTCGCGCGGGGGCGGTCGTTCCCGTCGTCCGCGGAGGCGCCGGTGGCCGGCACCTCGTACTGGCGCAGGCGACGACGCGACACCGGGCGGTCGCGCAGCACGAAGCGCTGCACGATCGTGAGGGCGACGATGATGACGAACAGCACGAAGGCGATCGCCGCGCCCTGTCCCCACTGCTGCGAGAGGAACGCCGACGAGTAGCTGAGGTAGGCCGGGGTGAGCGTGGTCTTGCCCGGTCCGCCCTGCGTGCCCGTGTAGATCTGGTCGAACACCTGCCAGGTGCCGATGAGGCCCAGGGTCAGCACGGTGAACAGCACGGGCTTGAGCTGGGGGAGGGTCACGCGCCAGAAACGCTGCCAGCCGTTCGCGCCGTCCATCATCGCGGCCTCCTGCACGTCACCGCCGATGTTCTGCAGACCCGCGATGAACAGCAGCATGAAGGTGCCCGAGGTGGTGAACACCGCCATGAGGATGAACGCCGACATCGCGACCGAGGGGCCGGCGAGCCAGTCCCACCACGAGACGCCGAGCAGGGTGTTGCCGGTGAGGAAGGCGGGGCCGCTGGTGACGCCCACGGCACCGAGCAGGTTGTGGACGACGCCGGACGGGTCGCTGAACCAGTTGGGACCGTTGACGCCCAGCCAGGACAGCACCTCGTTGATCGCCCCCGAGGACGAGAAGAGGAACAGCCACAGCACGGTGATCGCGACGGAGCTGGTGACCGAGGGGAAGTAGAACGCGGTGCGGAAGAAACCGCGCCCGCGCAGGACCGCGCGGTTGACGAGCACCGCGAGGAAGAGCGAGAGCGCCGTCTGCATCGGCACGACCAGCAGCACGTACCACGCGTTGTTGCGCAGCGCCGTGCCGAAGTCGCGCTCGGCCAGACCCCCGCCCGTGGTGACGGCGGCGTAGTTGTCGAGGCCGACGAAGCCGACGTTCGACGAGAAAGGGCTGCCGCGCCCGGTCCAGTCGGAGAAGCTCACCCACAGCGCCATCAGCACGGGGACGAGCAGGAACACGCCCAGGATGATCAGCACGGGGGCGGTGAAGAGCCAGCCGGCGGCGGCCTCGCCGCGCCGGATCCCCGGGGAGGAGGATCCGGCGCGGCGACGCGCGGGGGAGAGAGCGCTCATGTCGATTACTTGACGATGGCCTCGAGGTTGGACTGCGCCGTCTTCAGCAGGGCCTGCGGGTCACCGGTCTTGAGCGACTCGAGCTGGGCGTTGAAGTCGGTGATGACGTCGGCGGCCCCGGCCATGTTCGGCGGGAACTGGGCGTACGCAGCCCCCGCGAGGAAGGCGGTCTGGTCGGGGTTCGCCTGCGACCACGCGTCGGCGGCGGACTGGATCGACGGCATCGGGCCGAAGGCCTTCGAGAAGGCCAGCTGCTGGTCGGTGCTGGTGAGGTACTGGACGAGGTCGCGTGCCTGCTCCTGGTTGCCGCTGTCGGCGGCGAGGCCCCAGCAGTTCGTGAACTGCAGCGTGCCCTTGCCACCGGGGCCGGCGGGAAGCTCGGCGACGGTGTACTTCACGTCGGGGTAGTCGGCCTTCATGGCGCCGGTGATCCAGTTGCCCTCGATGACCATGGCGGCCTTCTGCGTGCCGAGGGCTTCGCCGCCCCACCCCGCGCCCACGTCGGAGGCGAAGGCGAAGCTGCCGTCGTTGAGGTGCGTCTTCACGTAGGTCAGCGCTTCGACATTGGCGGCGCTGTCGGCGGTCGCCTTGCCGTCGGTCACGAGTCCGCCGCCCGCCTGCGCCATGAACGCGCCCACGCGCTGGTACTCGGCCCCGAACGCCAGGCCCACGCGGCCGTCGGCCGTGAGCTTCTGGGCGACGGATGCCAACTGGTCCCACGTCGTGGGGATGTCGGCATCCGTGAGCCCGGCGGCGGACCACAGGTCGGTGTTGATGACGAGCGCGAGGGTCGAGAAGTCCTTCGGCGCGCAGGAGAACTTCCCGTCTACGGTGAAGTTGTCGACGAGAGAGGGGTAGAAGTCGCTCTTGTTCTCGAGGTCGTCACCGTAGGCCGCGATGGAGCCGTTGGCCGCGTACCCGGCGAGGGCTTCGGGCGCGAGGTAGAAGAGGTCGGGCGGGGAGCCGGCCGCGAAGCCCTGCGAAAGCTGCTGGGGGAGATCGTTGGCGGTCTGGACCTCGGCCGAGACCCCGGATTTCTCGCTCCACGCCGCGACGGCGTCGGTCACCGCTTTCGTCTCGGCGTCGCCGGACGAGCCGATGAGGATGCTGAGCTTTCCGCTTCCGGAGGCCTGCCCTTCGCCGGGGCTGTCGTTGAAGCCCGAGCCGCAGGCGGTGAGCGTGAGCGCTCCGGTGGCGAGCAGGGCGCCCGCGGTGAGCCAGAGGCGGGCAGGATGCCGTGTCATGTGTCTCTCTCCTTCGATGAGGCATGCGACCCCTCCGCATGTGATCGGAGGGCCAAAGTTTGAACGTTCAAACTTCGGTGCCACCACGGTACGAAACCGCGGTCGTGCCTGTCAAGCGGTTGTTCCGCCGCTTAGGCTGGCGGTCTGGTGGCGTGCGCCGCCGGAGGCGACGAGCGAGGGAGGCCGCGTGGCGAAAGCGCCCACCGTCGACGATGTCGCCCGGGTCGCGGGCGTCTCGCGGCAGACGGTGTCGAACGTCGTGAACACCCCCGACATCGTGAAGGAAGCGACCCGTCTGCGCGTGGAGGCGGCCATCGCCGAGCTCGGCTACCGCCCGCACGCCGCCGCGCGCCGCCTCCGGACCCGCCGCAGCTCGACCATCGGCATCCACCTCGATCCGTACGCGGGAGGAATCTCGGGCGTCGTGCTCGACCGCTTCGTGCACGCGCTCACCGAGCGCGCGGGCGAACGCGACATGCGGGTGCTGCTGTACGCGGCGCGCACGCCCGAAGAGGAGATCGCGCGACTCGGCGACCTGCTCGAGGGGGGAGAGGTGGATGCCGTCGTCGTCACCGGAACCTTCCACGGCGACCCCCGCACCGGGTGGCTGACCGAGCGGAACCTGCCGTTCGTCTCGTTCGGACGCCCCTGGGGCGAGGATGACGTCGAAGCCCCCGCGCACCTCTGGGTCGACGTCGACGGTGCCGCGGGGACCCGAGCGGCGACCGCGCACGCGCGCGCGCAGGGTCCCGGGCGCGTGGCGTTCCTCGGTTGGCCCGGCGGATCGGGAACGGGCGACGAGCGCGAGCGCGGCTGGCGCGAGGCGGCGCCCGAGGGTCCGCGGTGGATCGTCGAAGAGAACGTGGGCGCCGCCCGTGACGTCGTGGCGGCGGGTCTCGCCGCCGAGGCGGGGGTCACGGGCATCGTCTGCGCGAGCGACTCCCTCGCGATCGGTGCGCACCTCGCGGTCACGCTCGCCGGCCGCGACGACGTCACGATCGTCGGTTTCGACAACACGCCCGCGGCCGAAGCGCTCGGGCTCTCGAGCGTCGAGCAGTTGCCGGAGCGCGTGGCATCCGGAGCCCTCGATCTGCTCATGGGTGAGAACGGGACGGTGGTCGCTCCGCGCGCCGCGGTTGCGGGCGCAGCCCACGTTCTCGTGGAGCCGCGTCTGGTGGTGCGCTGAGGCGCTCGCGAGGCCCCGGGTGGCGCTCGGGTGTGGGGCGGGATGCGGCGGTGGGTGGCGCCCTGGTGTGGGGCGGGATGCCGCGGTAGGTGGTGCCCAGGTTCGGGGCGGGATGCGGCGGTAGGCGGCGCCCTGGTGTGGGGCGGTATCGGCGCGTCGAGGCGGAAGAATCACGCCCCGAAGTCCGGAATCCGCCCCGAACGCCGGAGAGCGACGGCTCAGGCGGGCCGGCCGATGCGCCGCCCGAGCTCGGCGGCGGTGGAGGAGGCGGCCGCGGCCAGGGCCGGGACATCGCGGGCCGAGCCGTCCGCCGGCCAGGTGATCGCGACCGCCGCGGCGGGCCACCCGGCGTGATCGAGCACCGGCGCGGCCACGGAGCGGAACCCTGGCGTCACCTCGCCGTCCTCGCTCGCGTAGCCCGCCGCGCGTACCTCGCGCAACAGTTCGCGAAGCTCACGCGGGGTCGCGGGGCCGAGGCCCGTGCGCTGCGTGAGAGCCGTGGCATCCGGATACAGCGCCCGCACCTGCGGACGCGGGAGCGCCGACAACATGGCGCGGCCGGTGGCGGCGAGGTGCGCGGGAAGCCGCACGCCGACGTCGGTCACGAGGGCGGGACGCCGCGGAGCCCGCTCCTCGACGATGTAGAGCACGTCGCGCCCGGCCAGCACGGCGAGGTGCGCGCTCTCCCCGACCTGGTCGGACAGTGCCGCGAGCAGGGGGCGTCCGAGTCGGGCAAGAGGCTGCTGACGCGCGTACCCGCCGCCGAGTTCGAAGGCCGCGGTGCCGAGGCCCCACCGCCGGTCGCCGGGGAGATGTACGACGTACCCGTGCTGTTCGAGCGTCGCCAGCAGGTGATAGGTGCTCGACCGGGGGATGTCCAGTGCGGTGGCGATCGTCTGCGCCGCGACCGGACCGGGCTGGCGCGCGAGAAGCGAGAGGATCCGCAGCGTCTGGTCGGCGGCGGGGACCTGCGGACGCGAAATGTCTGGCATGACAGACACAGGATGCCAGTTCCCCGGCGTTCCGGGCCGTCCGGCGCGATGGAATCGAGACATGCGCAGCACTGTCACCGTCGGAAGAAGCCCTCTCACCCGCGACGAGGTCGTCGCCGTCGCGCGACTCGACGCGCGGGTCGCCCTCGATGCCGGTGCCCTGCAGCGGGTGGCCGACACCCGCGCCCTCATCGAGGGTCTCGCCGACGACCCGCAGCCGCATTACGGCATCTCGACCGGGTTCGGAGCGCTGGCGACGACCTTCATCGCCGAGGACCGCCGCGCCGCGCTGCAAGCGAGCCTCATCCGCTCGCACGCCGCCGGCACGGGCGCCGAGGTGGAGCGCGAAGTGGTTCGCGCCCTCATGCTTCTGCGCCTGCAGACCCTCGCGACGGGGCGAACGGGCGTGCGGCCGCTGGTCGTCGAGACGTATGCGGCGCTGCTGAACGCCGGCATCACCCCGATCGTCCGCGAGTACGGCTCCCTCGGCTGCTCGGGGGACCTCGCCCCCCTGTCCCACGTGGCCCTCGCGGTCATGGGCGAGGGGGAGGTCCGCGACGCCGATGGGCGGGCGATGCCCGCGGACGTCGCGCTCGCCGCGGCGGGGATCGAGCCGGTGCGCCTGCGGGAGAAGGAGGGCCTTGCCCTCATCAACGGCACCGACGGGATGCTCGGCATGCTGCTCCTCGCCCTGCACGACCTCGAGACGCTCCTGACGACCGCCGACGTCGCCGCCGCGCTCTCCGTCGAGTCGCAGCTGGGGACGGATGCCGTGTTCGCCGCCGATCTCATGGCCCTGCGTCCGCAGGTCGGGCAGGCGACTTCGGCGGCGAACCTCCGCGCATTCCTCGCCGGCTCGCCGATCGTCGCGAGCCACCGGGGCCCGGAGTGCACTCGCGTCCAGGACGCGTACTCACTGCGGTGCGCTCCCCAGGTGCACGGCGCAGCGCGCGACACCCTCGCGCACGCGGCGACGGTGGCCGAGCGGGAACTGGCCTCGGCGGTCGACAACCCCGTCGTCACGGTGGACGGCCGCGTCGAGTCGAACGGCAACTTCCACGGTGCTCCGGTGGCGTACGTGCTGGACTTCCTCGCGATCGCCGTGGCGGATGTGGCATCCATGTCGGAGCGACGCACGGATCGCGCGCTCGATGTGGCGCGCAGCAACGGCCTGCCGCCCTTCCTCGCCGACGAGGTCGGGGTCGACAGCGGGCTGATGATCGCGCAGTACGCCGCCGCCGGCATCGTGTCGGAGCTCAAGCGCCTCGCCGCCCCCGCATCGGTGGACTCGATCCCCTCGAGCGCGATGCAGGAGGACCACGTCTCGATGGGTTGGGCCGCGGCGCGCAAGCTCCGCCGGGCGCTCGACGGCCTCTCCCGCGTGCTCGCGATCGAGGTGATGACCGGATGCCGCGCCCTCGACCTGCGCGCCCCGCTGAAGCCGGCGGCGGTCACCGCGGCGGTGCGCGAGCTCGTGCGCTCGCGCGTGGACGGTCCCGGCCCCGACCGGTTCGTGTCGCCCGAGATCGAGGCGGCGACCGAGCTGGTGGCCTCCGGGGACGTCGCCCGGGTTGCGCTCGCGGCGGTGTGAGGAGCCGGGGGTCTTGACGCGGAGCGGAGGTGCGAGTGGCGCTCGCGGCGGTGTGAGGCGCCGGCGTCGGACCGGCCGTGCGCGGGCGGCGCTCGCAGCAGCGCCGGACCTCGGGGCCTGCGCGAGCTCGCGCCGCGCGGCTACGGCGTCAGCACCTCGAACTCGTCGGGCGCCGTGGCATCCACGTCATCCCATGTGCCGTCGTGCCACGTGAAGATCGCCACCGCGCACGTCACCATCCGGACGTCGCGATCGGCCAAGCGCGAGACGAGCTCGCTCATCCCGGGGTCGTGCGCGACGACCATCACCTCGTTCGCCCCGGCCTCGCGCGCGGCGGCGAGAAGCTGCGGCGGGTCGGCGAGGTAGAGGTCGGCGCGCGGCGTCACCTCGACCTCGAACTCGGTGGCGAAGGCCTCGGCGGTCGTGGCCGCGCGCAGAGCGGTACTGGACAGCAGCACCTCGGGTCGGACGCCCCGACGGCTCACGGCCCGCGCGACCTGGGGCGCATCGCGCCGGCCGCGCTCGTTGAGTGGTCGGTCGTGATCAGCGAGGCCCTCGTCGGCCCAGTCGGACTTCGCGTGCCGCGCCAGCACCAGTTGGATCATCGTTCCTCCGCGTCACGCCGGTGCCGTCGGCCTGGATCTTCGCCGGCGCTGCACCGATGACAACGATATCGTCGGCCTCCGACATCGAGCGGGGGCTGGCATCCGGGGCATCCGGTGTGCCGTGACCGTCAGACGCCGACGTAGACCCATGCCTCGCGGCCGCTGGCCAGCAGCGCGGAGGTCCGGCGGTACAGCGACACCTCGTACTCGTCGGCCGCGTCCAGCTCGTCGGCGGTGAGCTCGAGCACCCGACCGAACACACGGTCCCGCGGATCGTCCGTGCGGCGCAGGATCGGGTGCGAATCCGTTCCCGACAGCCGCGCGACGCGTTCGTCGTCGATGTCGGTCCACTCGAGACGGTAGCCCGGCAGGACGTCCTCGTCGCTGGGCACGCGGCGCCCGAACGTGTCGAGCTGAACCTCGGGCAGCAGCAGCGTGCCATAGGAGAAGAGGAACTCCCGGCCCGGATCGTCGCTCACGCGCTCAGGCTACCGATCCGGACGCGCGCCCCGGAAGGTCAGCCCCAGAACAGGTGCGCGATCGTGAAGATCGCGAGACCCGCGAGGGCTCCGACGATCGTTCCGTTGAGGCGGATGTACTGCAGGTCGCGGCCGACCATGAGCTCGATCTTCTCGGTGGTCTCCTCGGCATCCCACCTCTCGACGGTGTCCGTGATGATCGAGGCGATGTCGTGACGGTACCGGCCGACGACGAAGACGGCCGCATCGATGACCCACCCGTCGACGCGGCGCTGCAGGGTCTCGTCGTTCTGCAGGCGCACGCCCACCTCGGCGAGAGCCGCGGTCGCGCGACGGCGCAGGGCGCTGTCGGGATCGGCGAGGGCGCTGAGCAGACCGGTCTTGGCGGTGTTCCATGCGTCGGCCGCGAGCTGCCGGACGCGCGGGCTGTCGAACACCGCGGCCTTGGCTTCTTCGAGGCGCACCATCGTGGAGGGGTCGTGCTGCAGGTTGTCGGCGAGTCGGCCGAGGTACCCGTCGATCGCTCCGCGCGCCTGGTGGCGGGGGTCGGCGCGGACGGCGTCGACGAAGCTGACGGCCTCACGGTAGATCGTGTCGTCGACCAGACGCAGGGCGAGACTCGGCACCCACGCGGGAAGACGCTGCGACACCAGGCCCTGGAACACCTCGCGGTTGTTGCCGAGCCACACGGCGATGTTGTCGAACGCGAGGTCGACCGCGCCGTGGTGCGCTCCCGAGCTCACGACGCGCTCGAGCCATCCGCCCACCGAGGGACCCCAGTCGGGGGAGAGGAGGTGCTCGCGCGCGAGGTCTTCGATGAGGCCCTGCACGTCCTCATCGCTCAGGGCGCGCAGCACGCTCGTCGCGAGCGTCGCCCCTTCGGCGGCGAGGCGTTCGGCGTGCGCGGGTTCGGCGAGCCACGCGCCCGCCCGCGCGGCGAGGGGCGTCGACTCGAGCTTGGTACGCACGACGTCGCCCTCGAGGAAGTTCGTCTCGACGAACTCCCCGAGCTGGCGACCGATCTCGTCCTTGCGCCGCGGAATGATCGCGGTGTGGGGAATGGGAAGACCGAGCGGATGCCGGAACAGAGCCGTCACCGCGAACCAGTCGGCGAGGGCGCCGACCATGCCGCCCTCGGCCGCCGCACGGACGTACTGCAGCCACGTGACATCGCGCTGGAAGGCGAACGCGACGGCGAAGATCACGGCCATCCCGATCAGCGCGCCGAGCGCGACCCCCTTCATGCGCCCGAGCGCGCGGCGGCGCTCCTGGTCGGCGGGGCTGAGCTGCGCGGTGGGGGTGCGGGCCATCACGACGACACCGGTCCGAGCCACGCCGTCGCCGCGGCGGAGTGCGCGGACTCGGGATCCGAGGGATGGAACATCCCCGCGAGCACGTCGCGGTAGAGCCGGCTGAGCTCGCTGTGGGCGGAGTACGCCGACCCGCCGCCCACGAGGATCGCGTCGTCGACGACCGCCTTGGCCGTCGTGACGGCGCGATGCTTCACGCCCGCGAGGAGCGAGAACCAACGCCCCCCGTGGTCGACGAGTGTGTCGACGTCGGTGCTGAGCGTTGCCAGCTGCGCCGGGAGGGCGTCGTACGCGAGCGCCATGTCGGCGATCCGCCAGCGGATGTCCGGGTCGTTCGCATAGGTCGTGCCGCTCTTCTTCGAGCGCCGGGCGTGCGCCGTCTCGACGGCGAGGTCGAGGGCGCGGCGGGCGATGCCGGTGTAGACCGAGGCCAGCAGGATCTCGAACACCGCGAAGATCCCGAACACGAGCGGGTCGGGCTGCGGCCCGGGCGCGAGGCGGCGGACCACCCGGTCGGCCGAGGCGGTGGCTCCGTGCAGCTCGGTGGTCCGGCTCTGCGTGCCCCGCATGCCCAGGGTGTCCCAATCGTCGCGCGTGACCACGGCGTCGGAGCGATCGAGGAACGCGAACACCATTCGCGGAGCGTCGGCGGACGTGGTGTCGAGTCCGTGCACGCCGAGGTGGTCCCACACGGGGGCCAGCGAGGTGAAGATCTTGGTGCCGGTGAAGCGGTACCCCCCGTCGCCCTCGGGCCGCGCGTCGGTGTCGCTGCCGAAGAGCACGAGGTCGTTGCCCGCCTCGCTGATGCCGAACGCGAAGACCTCGCCCGCTGCCGCCCCCCGCTGCACGAAGGCGAGGTCGTCGATGCCGCGATCCTGCAGGACCTTCGCCACGCCCGTCCACACGAGGTGCATGTTGACCGCCAGGGCCGTCGCCGGCGCGGCGCCCGCGAGGCGCTGCTGCAGCACGGACGCCTCCGCGAGAGTGAGGCCCGCGCCCCCGCGGTCCGTGGGGACCAGGATGCCGAGGTATCCCGCCGCGCGCAGCTCGTCGAGGTCGTCCTGCGGGAACGTGTTGTCGCGGTCGTGCGTCACGGCCCGCTCGCGGATGCGCGCGAGCAGATCGTCGGGCAGGATCCGCGCGGGATCGAACGGGCTGGTCATGGCATCCATTCTGTCGTCGTCGGTGGGCTGCGGGGCCTCCCGGCCCGAGTGTCCTCTCCGCCCCGCAGAATGGATGCCATGATCTCGACCGAGATGGCCCTCGCCCTTCGCGAAGCGGGACTGGTGTGGCATCCGCGATCCGGTGACCGATTCCAGCTCGACGAGCCCGAGTTCGACGCGGACGTGTTCACGGTCAGCGAGATGACGGTCGAGCCGCGGGACTATCCCACCGGGCGCATCCTCGCCTTCAACGGCACCACCGAATGGGCGCTGGACTCCGTGGCCACCGAGGACGCGCTGTGGTTGCCGTCGGAGTCGCAGCTGCGCGAGATGCTGCGCAGCGCGTTCCGCTCACTGCGGCGCCTGCCGGACACGTACGAGGTCGAGATCGCTGTGGGCGGGGCGAGCGTGGTGTTCGATCACCCCGAACCCGCGGACGCGTACGCGCTCGCCGTGTTGGAGCTGTTGCGTCGGATCCAGTGAGGGTCGGCCTGGCGCGCGGCGCCCGGCGTCGGCCGGGGTGCGCCCGGCGTCAGGTGATCGTCTCGACCGGCTCGGTGTCGGGAATCGGGCTCGAGTCGCGGTGGCGGAGGTCGGGGAAGCCCTTGACGAACACCGCGGCGACGGCGAACCCGACGAGGGCGAAGGCGGCGGCCGCGACGTACGCGCCCTGCGGACCGATGCCGTCGACGAGGAAGCCGGCGACGGCGGATCCGGCGGCGGCGCCGATGAGCTGGCCGGTGCTGATCCAGCCGTAGGCCTCGGCGGTCTCGCTGAAGCGGACACTCGCCGACGTCATCGCGAACATCACGGCGAGGGCCGGAGCGATGCCGGCTCCGGCGACGAGCAGGGTCGCGCCGAGCCACCAGGCGTTCAGCGACACGATCGTGAGCGAGAGGCCCAGTGCGACGATCGCGAGGCGACGCGCCATGGCCCAGGGGCCGATCGGGATGTGGCCGAATGACAGGCCGCCGGCGAGGCTGCCGACCGCGAAGACGGCGAGGATCAGACCCGCTTCGAGGCCACCGTGGTCGAAGGTGGCGACGACCCCGGCTTCGACGGCCGCGCACGCGCCGATGAGGAGGAACCCGGTGGCGGTCGCGAGCAGCACGGGGGCCTTGCCGAGAACCCGGCCGAGCTTCCGGCGGCTGCGCGGGATGCGCACGCGCCCGACCTCGGGGCTCAGGATGAACCACGCTCCGCCGCCGAGCAGGATGACCACGACGAGCAGCAAGCCGGGGACGGTGCCGACCTGCGTGGCGACGAGGGTGATCAGCACGGGCGCGAGCACCCAGATGATCTCCTGCAGCGACGCGTCGAGGGAGAAGAGGGGAGTGAGCTGCTTCGAGTTCACCATCTTGGGGTAGATGGTGCGCACGGCCGACTGGATCGGCGGCGTCGACAGCCCCGCGATCAGGCCCAGGACCATGTAGAGGGGGAGGGGCATCTCGATGAGCGCGAGGGTGGCGATGGCGGCCGCGCACACGAGGAGCGTCACGGTCAGCACGCGGCGCATGCCCCAGATGCCCATCCACCGACTCGTGATCGGGCCGGAGATGGCCTGGCCGACGCTGGTGGCGGCAAGCACGAGGCCCGCCGCGCCGTACGAGCCCGTGACGTGCTCGATGTGCAGCAGCACGGCGAGGCTCGTCATGCCGTTGGGGAAGCGCGCGGTGAGCTGGGCGGCGATGATGCGCCCCACGCCCGGGGTTTGGAGAAGATCGCGGTAGCCGGCCACGGCACAACGCTATCTCCCCCCTCCGACATCGATGTCAGCGGCGAGGACGACGCTCGCGCACGACACGCCGCGACACGCCGGAGGTCCGAATCCACCGCCTGTGCAATGTCGGAACCCCCCTTTAGCGTGCGAGCTGTGGATGGATGCCGGGGCCCCCGGCGAGATCCGCGGAATGGCGGGCATCGCGTGGCGTCGAAGAAGGGCGCGACCTGTGGATGAAATCGTGGACAACCTGTGTTGTACATGGGGAGAGCGGTGGAAAATCACACTCGTGTAACTACTACCCCTTGTGGTTCCACCTGATGTCCGTCCCCATATGTAGTATTGAGGTCCCGGCGAGCCCCGCTCGTTCGGAAGATGAGTTTCTAGGGGAGAAAGAGAACAGAATGGCGATCACGGTCTACACCAAGCCGTCGTGCGTCCAGTGCACGGCCACCTACCGCGCGCTCGACTCGAAGGGCATCGAGTACAACGTGCTCGACCTGTCGGAGGACCCCGCAGCCCTCGAGCAGGTCAAGTCGCTCGGCTACCTCCAGGCCCCCGTCGTCATCACCGACGAGGACCACTGGTCGGGCTTCCGTCCCGACAAGATCGACGAGCTCGCGTCGCGCCTGGCGTGACACCGCGACAGGCTCACCGACCCCTGTCATGAGCGCTGTCCTGTCGGCGACCACGGCTCCGCTGCTCGTCTACTTCTCGAGCGTGTCGGGAAACACCGCGCGTTTCATCGAGAAGCTCGGTATGCGGGCCCTGCGCATCCCCCTTCGGCCGACCGATTCGCCCCTCGTCATCGACGAACCCTTCGTGCTGGTCACCCCCACTTACGGTGGGGGTGCCGGCCGAGGCGTCGAGAAGGGCGCGGTCCCCAAGCAGGTCATCCGCTTCCTCAACGAGGAGCGGAACCGACGACACCTCCGCGGAGTCATCTCCGCGGGCAACACGAACTTCGGCGACGCGTTCTGCCTCGCCGGCGACATCATCAGCCGCAAGTGCAACGTGCCGCACCTGTATCGGCTGGAAGTATTCGGCACGCCCGACGACGTCGAGCGGGTCACCGAGGGATTGGAACGATGGTGGAAGTTGAGCTGACCGACGTGGACTTCAAGACCGAAGCGCGGTTCGAGGGCCTGGATTACCACGCCCTGAACGCGATGCTGAACCTGTACGACGCCGACGGCAAGATCCAGTTCGACGCCGACAAGCGTGCGGCGCGGGAGTACTTCCTGCAGCACGTCAACCAGAACACGGTGTTCTTCCACTCGCTCAAGGAGCGGCTCGACTACCTCGTCGAGAAGGAGTACTACGAACCGACCGTGCTCGAGAAGTACTCGATGGAGTTCATCCAGGAGCTCAACGACCGCGCCTACGGCGCCAAGTTCCGCTTCGAGACGTTCCTCGGCGCGTTCAAGTACTACACGAGCTACACGCTCAAGACCTTCGACGGCAAGCGCTACCTCGAGCGGTTCGAGGACCGCGTCGTCATGACCGCCCTCGCTCTCGCCGACGGCGACCAGCGTCTCGCGGTGCAGCTCGTCGACGAGATCATCTCGGGCCGCTTCCAGCCCGCGACCCCCACGTTCCTCAACGCCGGCAAGGCCCAGCGCGGCGAGCTCGTGTCGTGCTTCCTGCTCCGCATCGAAGACAACATGGAGTCGATCGCCCGCGGCATCAACTCCGCCCTCCAGCTGTCGAAGCGCGGCGGCGGCGTCGCCCTGCTGCTGTCGAACATCCGCGAGGCGGGCGCGCCGATCAAGCAGATCGAGAACCAGTCCTCGGGCATCATCCCCGTCATGAAGCTCCTCGAAGACAGCTTCAGCTACGCCAACCAGCTCGGTGCCCGTCAGGGCGCCGGCGCGGTGTACCTCAACGCGCACCACCCCGACATCCTGCGCTTCCTCGACACCAAGCGTGAGAACGCCGACGAGAAGATCCGCATCAAGACGCTGTCGCTGGGTGTCGTCATCCCCGACGTCACGTTCGAGCTCGCCAAGAACGGCGAGGACATGTACCTGTTCTCGCCGTACGACGTCGAGAAGGTCTACGGCAAGCCGTTCGGCGACATCTCGGTCACCGAGAAGTACCGCGAGATGGTCGACGACCCGCGCATCAAGAAGACGAAGATCAACGCGCGCGAGTTCTTCCAGACCCTCGCCGAGATCCAGTTCGAG
>JARBUN010000028.1 GCA_029239635.1 Microbacterium sp.
TCCCTGCGCACCGCGCTCGAGGGCACGGCCGCCGCCGGGGGAGAGCACGCGGAACACGGCGGGGCGATGCCGGGTGCACCGACGGGGGCGGCGAACCCGCCGACCTTCGACGCCGTGCTCGCGATCGCGAAGCGCATCAACGTCGACACCGGCGACGTCGAGATCCGCCCACCGTCCGCTCCCGGAACCGCGTGGGTCGTGCAGGAGATCCACCGGAGCTTCCCGACCGAAGTGGATGCCGTCGCGATCGACGGCGCGACGATGCAGGTCGTCGACCGCGCGGACTTCGAGAGCTTCCCCCTGCTCGCGAAACTCTCGCGCTGGGGCATCGACCTGCACATGGGCTCGATGTTCGGCCTGGCGAATCAGCTGGTGCTGTTCGCGCTCGCCGTCGGGATCGCGGCGCTCGTCGTGCTCGGCTACGCGATGTGGTGGAAGCGGCGCCCGACGCGGGGCGTCGCAGCCGCTCCCACGCGGGGTGCGCTGCGCGGTGCGCCGTGGTGGGGCATCGCGGCGGTCATCGTCGGGGCGGTGCTCATCGGGTCGGTCCTGCCGATGGTCGGCTATCCGCTCGCCGCCTTCGTCGTTCTCGACCTCGTGCTCGGGTGGCGCGCGGGGCGCGAGGAACTCACGGCAGAAGCTGGTGCATCGTCACGGACCCGTTCGTCGGTTCGGTGAAGCCGAGGCTGCGGTACAGCACCTGACCCGGCGGGTCGGCGAGCAGCGTCACGTAGGCGCCCTCGGGGGCCTTCGCGCGGATCTCCGCGAGAAGGTCCTCGAGGATCCGGCGCCCGAATCCGCGTCGCTGGTAGGCGGGGAGGGTCGCCATGTCGGCCACGAGGAAGTACCACCCGCCGTCACCGATCACCCGGCCCATCGCGACCGCTCGGCCCTCGGCATCCACGATCCGTCGCCATGCCCAGCTGTTCGTCAGCGCCGGCGCGCCCTGGTCGGGGCGCTTCGGCGTGAGTCCGGAGGCGCGGCGCAGCTCGAGGTAGTCCTCGAGCGTCGGGGCGAGGGGTTCGAGGCGGAGGTCGTCCATCGGTCCAGCCTGGCACGGGGTGGTCATCGGACACCGATCTCCGCCGTTCGGCGGAGGTGCCGGCTGACGGTCGTGCGTAGCGTGGACGCTCCGCCTCGAAAGGAACTCCGTGCCGCTCGCCCGTCGTCTCACCGCTGTCCTCTCCGTTCTCGCCGCCGCCGCGTTCACCGTGCGAGTGGGGGCATCCGCGAACGGGCCGTCGACATCCGTGGATCTTCCGCCGACCCCCGTCGGGGAGCGGATGGCGTGGGTGATCGGCATCCTGGAGGCGGGGGAGGACACGACCGCGGCCGAGTGGTCGGAGGTGTTGCACGAGGAGTTCCAGCGACAGGTGCCGGCCGAGCAGGTCGCGGCGCTGTTGAACGGCCAGGTGCGGCCCGCGGCGCCGTTCACCGTGACCGCGTATCGCGGGAACGAGACGCAGGCCGTCGCCACCCTCGCGGGGGCGATCGGCGACCCGTTCACCCTCACCCTCGTCCTCACCGAGCACGGGCGCATCAGTGCCATGCTCCTCGGGCCGGTCGCGCAGCCGTGGGAGAAGTCCGCCTCGCCGGCCGAGGTGCGAGAACGACTGCGGAGTCTTCCCGGGGAGGTCAGCGCGCTCGTGTTGCGCGGAGACGAGGTCATTCTGGAGCTGGATGCGGACCGCTCGGCGCCGGTCGCCTCGACCTTCAAGCTGTGGGTGCTGCTCGCCGTCGCGGATGCGGTGGCGGCGGGCGACCTCTCGTGGGAGGAGACGCTCGTCCTCCGCGACGCCGACCGGAGCCTGCCCTCGGGCGAACTGCAGAACGCGCCCACGGGCACGGAAGTATCGGTATGCGACGCGGCAGCGGCCATGATCCGCATCAGCGACAACACGGCGACCGACCTGTTGATCGCGAGGCTCGGCCGAGAGCGTGTCGAGGCCGCCGTCGCGCGGAGCGGTCACGCCGACCCCGCGGTCCTCGCCCCGTTCCTGTCGACGAAGGAGCTCTTCACCCTCGGGTGGGGCGACCCGGAGCTGCGTGTGCAGTGGCGCGAGGGCGACGACGCCGCGCGCCGCGCGCTCCTCGACCGCATCGACGCGGCGCCCCTCGCGGTCGACGTGGCGGACGTGTCGACACCGGTCTGGCAGGACGGGATCGAGTGGTTCGCGTCCGCCCGCGATGTCGCGGCCGTGCACCGCGCATTGCAGGAGACGCAGGATGCCGAGGTGCTCGGCATCCTGAGCGACAACCCCGGTCTCGGGTTCGATTCGGGATCGTGGCCCTTCGTCGCGTTCAAGGGAGGTTCGAGCCTCGGGGTGCTGTCGGGCAGCTGGTACGCACGGGACGACGGGGGTGCGGCGACCGTGGTCCTGCTGATGTCGGACGGCGACCCGACCGTCGTCTCGGGCGCGATGGCTGACTTCTTCCACCTCGCGGAGGACGCGCTCCGGCTCGCGCACTGACGGCGCGCGAGCCGGAGGACGAACCGCCCCCGCGCCGGTCAGGCGTCGTCGGGGTCCGGCAGGTTCTGCGCGATGCGGCTCGAGGCGGCGGCGTCGCGGCCGACCCCGGGCTGATACTTCGCGATCGGATCGTCCCCGTCGACGTGCGGTTCGGCGGCGTCGCCCGCGGCCGGCGCCTCCGTGCCGGTGTCCTCGTGGTGGCGGGAGGTCGAGCCGTTGGCGCCCCGTGCGTCGTCGGTGCCGCGCTCCATGCCGCCGTCTGCGGCTCGCGTGCCGACTCCGGGCAGGTCGTTCTGGCTCGAGACGTTCTGCACGCGGGCGTCGTCATCGGGGTCGATCTCGGTCGCGGCGACCGCGCCGCTGTCGGCTCCGGCACCACCCGCGGGGACGTCGGCGGTGAGGCCGTCGGAGGCGGCGAGGGTGTCGTCGTGATTGGCGCCGGGGGGATGCTCGGGAGTGGGGGTGGTCATGTCGATCCTTCCGTGGGGCGTGCCGCCACGTTAGGCGCGCGGTTCGACTTCGCGGCCGGGGTTGACGTGACCCGTGCGGGTGGCGATGGCAGAATCTGCGGATGCCGTCCCCCTCCACGTCCCACCGATACTGCGTCGTGGCGCTGCTCGCCCCGATGGAGGTGGGCGATCGCGTTGCTCGAAGCGCGTGGCCGGCGCACGTGACGCTCGCATCGAACTTCGTCGCGGAAGCGTCGACGGCTGAGCTCGTCGGGGTCCTCCGCGAAGTGCCGCTGGCTGATCAGCCCCTGACGTTCCGGGTGGGCGACGCGGCGATGTTCGGTCCGCAGCATGACATCGCCGTGCGACTGGTGGAGTCGTCACGGGCGAACCATCTGCATGGGCTGCTGGCTGACCGCCTGGAGCGGCTCGCGGGCTTCGCTGCGGATGAGCCGGCTTACTGGCGAGGCGGCTTTCGTCCTCACCTCACGCTCGCGCCTGCGATCGGAGCGGTCGAGGGAGAAATCCTGCGCTCGACGCGGGTCGGGATCGCGCGGATCGATGGAATGGACGCGGAGATCGTGGCAGCGCTCGACGTCGGGTGACGCGTGACGCGTCGCGAACTCCCGCAGACCTCGGCGTCGACGCGCGGGGTAGTGTCCCGAATCGCACCCGCGCCCGGACGTGCGTGGGCTCAGGATCGGTCGTCACCGGCTCCGAGTCCAGCTCGAGCTCTGCCGGCGACCACGTCAGCAGTGGTCCCGCCGGCCGTTTGAGTCAGGATGCAGGTCCCGGGTCGACCTCTCACGCCCGAGGAACGTGCGCGTGCGATGAAATTCGCCAAGTTCGAGACATGAGCGAGCGCGGGAGCGAACTATGTCGCCCCCGCGCTCGCTCGTTCTGTGCGTCCGGTGCGGTTAGAGACCTTCGAATTCGGTCTGCCCGAACTCGGACGTCATCCGCAGCACGGTGCTTTCTCCCATCTGCGTGGCTGGCCAGATATCGATGAGATAGGCCTCGGGGGAGTCATCCTCTTCGTGATCGACATCCTCCCGACCCTTTGCGGCGATCTGGAAGCCGTACTCTCCAGCGGAAGGTAGCGGCAGTTCGATCTCCTCGCCCAGGCTTCCTGTAGGCACAGCCCACAAGGCAGCCTCGGGGAGGTTGATAGAGCCCCTGACGACGTCTTCCCACTCCGCCGAAGGAACCGGAGGTGCTTCTTCGATGAGGCGTAACGTGATCTGGAACCAACCGGAGTGCGTGCCGGTGAAGATCAAAATTCCTTCACCGGTTGCTGCCCGGTTGAACATACGGGCTTCCATCGGGCCCGCGACCTCGAGATCCCAGTCCTCGCCCCCCAGCCAAAAGCGGTGGTACCAGGCGGTGAGAGAGCCTGTTGCAGAATCTGCCTGAAACATCATCACAGCCTCACTTCACCACATGAAAGCGATCGTCGGGCTGCATGCGATGCACCGCTTCTAGCGCGTCAGAAGCCGGTCTCTTCCGGCGGCCCCGTCCGACCCTCGGCGGAGGCGAGTTCGCATCGTCAGCGACCACCCGACTCACGGCCGAACCGATCCTCGTCGGCTTCGGCAACCCGACTCGATCAGTGACCACTGAGAATCGCGTCACCGATCCAGGTCCCCACCCGGTCTCTCCAACCCTTCCTCGGGCACGCCCGCGGGCCGGCCGCGACGTGCGCTTCTTCGCCGGGCTCCCGGCATCCACCCGCCCCGATGTCGTGAGCGCTGGCTAGGCTCGAGGACAGCGTCGAAAGGACACCCCATGCAGCAGCGCCCCCTCTCCCGTACCGGCCGCGAGGTCTCCGCGATCGGTCTCGGTACCTGGCAACTCGGTGCCGACTGGGGTGACGTCAGCGAGAACGACGCGCGCGCCGTGCTGGCGGCCTCCGCCGACGCGGGCGTCACGCTCTTCGACACCGCCGATGTCTACGGCGACGGCCGATCCGAGCAGATCATCGGGGCTTTCCTGAAGAGCACGGATGCCGCCGGCATCACCGTCGCGACCAAGATGGGCCGCCGGGAAGACCAGGTGCCCGAGAACTACGTCATGGAGAACTTTCGTGGCTGGCTCGACCGCTCGCGCCGACTGCTCGACACCGAGACCCTCGACCTCGTGCAGCTGCACTGCCCGCCCTCGGCCGTCATCGACGACGACGCGACGTGGGACGCCCTCGACCAGCTGGTGTCGGAGGGCGTGATCGCCGCCTACGGCGCCTCGGTCGAGACGATGGACCAGGCCCTGTCGGCGCTTCGACGCCCGAACCTGACGAACCTGCAGATCATCTTCAACCCGTTCCGGCTCAAGCCCCTCGATGAGGTGCTGCCCCTCGCGGCCGAGAAGAACGTCGCCGTGTTCGCGCGCGTGCCGCTGGCGAGCGGCCTGCTGTCGGGGAAGTACACCCGCTCGACGACCTTCGACGAGAACGACCACCGCACCTACAACCGCAACGGCGAGGCATTCGACAAGGGCGAGACGTTCTCGGGAGTGCCGTTCGACGAGGGGGTGGCCGCGGCCGACGAGCTCAAGGCATCCCTCCCCGAGGGCGTGACGCTGCCCGCGGCGACGCTGGCGTGGATCGCGTCGCGCGAGGGCGTCACCTCGGTGATCCCCGGCGCACGCTCGGTGGCACAGGCCGCCGCGAACGCCCAGGCTGCTGAGCTGCTCGACGGCGGCTTCGACCTCGAGGCCTTCGACACGCTCGTCCGCGACGTGTACGACCGTCGTCTGCGCGCGGAGATCCACCCGCAGTGGTGACCCCCGCATGACGAAAGCCGGGCCCGCCTGTGGAGGCGGACCCGGCTTCGTGCGTTCGGGAGATCTCAGCTCACGTCGCCGCGCCAGGCTCCGGACTCGGCGCCGCGCGACTCGATGTACTCCTTGAAGTTGGCGAGATCCTTCTTCACCGAGTGGTCGTCGGCGCCGAAGACCGCGCCGAGCTTCTCGAGAACACCCGTGGGTGCCCAGTCGATCTGCACGGTGACGCGCGTCTCGTCGTCCGACAGACGGTGGAAGGTCACGACGCCGGCGTGGTTCTCGTCGCCGCCGATGCTGTTCCAGGCGACCCGCTCATCCGGGTGCTGCTCGGTGATCTCGGCGTCGAATTCGCGCTCGGCCCCGGCGATCTTCACCTTCCAGTGCGTGAGGGTGTCGCTCTTCTGCGTGATCGACTCCACGAAGCTCATGAAGTGCGGGAATTCCTCGAACTGCGTCCACTGGTTGTACGCGACGCGGACGGGAACGTTGACGTCGATGGTTTCGATGACCTGTGCCATGGTGTCCTCTTTCCTGGGGCTTCCGGGGTGCCCCCAGTCTTCGCTCGTCGCGCCCGACAGACCCCCGGGGTTGAGGGATCCGCGTTCATGACCTATACGCGCGGTGGAGTCGGGCTGAGGGACGTCGGGGGAGCGGCTCAGGCCCGGCCGCGCAGAATCAGGTGCCAGTACACCCACGGCAGCACACGCCGATCGGCGATCCACGACAGCCGTCGCTCCCGGTACAGCGTGCGCCAGAACGGCACCGTCGGCTGAAGACGGCCCCACCGGTCGAACTCCGCGAACACGACGGTGCCGCGCGACACGGTGAACGGCACCACGCTGTACCCGTTGTACTTCTGCGTGGGTGCGCGGCCCTCCAGAGCGGCGCGCAGGTTCTTCACGAGCGCCTTCGCCTGCTGTCGGATCGCTCCGCCCGAACGCCGGGTGGCGACCGCCGCCGCGTCACCGACGGCCCAGATCTCCGGATGCCGCACGTGCTGCAGCGTCTCCGGATCGACGTCGACGAAGCCATGCGGATCATCGGATGCCGCGAGCCCGCTGCCCGCGATCCACTCCGGCGCGCGCTGGGGAGGAACGGCGTGCAGGACGTCGTACTCGAGCGTCTCGTGCGCATCACCCCGACCGATCGTGAGCGTCCGGTTCTCGGCATCCACCGATCGGAGGTCGCGGCTGTACCGCACCTCGATGCCGTACTCGTCGAGCTTGCGTCGCAGCTCCCCATCGATCGCCGGGATGCCGAACGGGACGGGGTCGGGGCACACGAAGATCACGCGGATATCGTCGCGGACCCCGATCGCGCGCCACCAGTCGCACGCGAGGTACATCGGCTTCTGGGCCGCCGCACCGCACGACGCGGGCTCCGGGGGCTGGGTGAAGACGACCGTGCCCGACCGCAGATCGCGGAGCACCGTGGATGCCTTCGCGGCGAGGGCGTAGTCGTAGTTCGAGATGCCCGAGGCGGTGTCCATCGCTTCGGGGAGGCCGGGGACCTGCTCCCACGCCATGCGCATCCCGGCGCAGACGACGAGCTGGTCGTAATCGGCGTGCCCGCCCGAGACCAGATGGACGCGCCGGGTGTCGGCATCCACCGTGAAGACCTCGTCACGCAGCCACCGCACCCCCGGAGGGATGACGTCGGCCTGGGGGCGCGCGGCCTCCGACGCCCGGGCGGCTCCGCCGGCGATGTGCGATTGCAGGGGAGCGAAGACGTGGAGCGTCCGCGGCTCGATGACCGTGATGTCAGCCAGTCCGGCGCGGTGGAGGCGACCGGCGACCGACAACCCGGCGTTGCCACCGCCGATCACGACAATGCGGGGGTTCGTCATGGCCTCACGCAACGGCATGCGCCCGCGGCACGCCAGCGCCTTGACAGCCGCGGCGGGGCGCTCGACTTACGCGAACGTCGCGGCGGTGACGCTGTCCTCGGCGGGCTCGGGCACGACGTACAGGCCGGTGGGGGAGTTCGCGGTCGACATCAGGGCCTCGAGCCACGCGCGGTTGAGGGTCGGTGGGCGTCCGCCGTTGAACTTGAACACGAGGTTCGCCCGCGGATGCAGCCAGACCGAGGTCCGCCCGCCGCCGGTGCTGATGTCGTCCTTCCAGACGAAGTAGAACGGTTCGCCGCGGCGCAGCTTGTTGCCGATGACGACCTGGAGGTGCGCCAGCAGGCGATCCTCGAACTCGTTGCGAACCCCGCCCTCGTAGATGAACTTGCCCACGTATCCCTCCCTGCGGGCCTCGTGCCCGCTGATGCGTCTGTGCCATCGAAGCCGCTGGGCGGGTCCCCGCGGGCCGACGCGCCCCGTCCGGACGGCGCTTTGGGTACGAGTCTCAGCACCGGGGAGTCGCGCGGCGGATACTCCTCAGTAGTTTTCCCGGTAGTCCTGGTCGCGGTCGTCGTGTGCGTCGTCGCGGGGCTGTCAAGGGGCGGGTGCCGGTCGGCGACCCGCGATGGGATGAGGGGGCTGTCAACGAAAGGATTCCCCATGAGCGACGCCTCGATCGATCCGTCCACCCCCGACGTCCCGGTGACCGACCCGGACGGCTCTGCCGCAGCAGCCCAGCCGCTGCGCGACGGAGACACCTCCATCGAGCCCGACCCCGCCCTCGACCCCGCGCGGGCGGAATGGGATGCCACGACCGCCCTCGACGCGGGGGTCGACCCCGAGGACATCAACCCGGCGACGGCGACCGGCGCCGACCCGGCCGAGATCCCCGCGGACGACAGCGACATCCCGCTCGAGGACATCCACCCGGAGTCCACCGGAACCGACTCCCAGGGCGAGGACCCCGGCATCGTCGAGCTCGGCGAGGAAGGCCAGGGCGACCTCGCTCCCGAAGACCTCTGACGGTCTGCGCCGCCCCGGACCCTCCGGGGTGGGGCGGCGCCGCGCGAAACTCCTGAGTCTCTGGGGTTCGGTGGGCGAAGGGTCGAAGGATTCCGCCGCCGTGCCACGTCTCTCAGGAGTTTCGCCCCCGTCGGGAGGAGACTCGGCATCGACGCGCAGCGCTCAGTCGTCGGTGCGGAAGCCGGATGCCTTGTGAGTGCCGTCGCAATAGGGCTTGATCGTCGACAGGCCGCAGCGGCACAGCGCGACCGTCCGCCGCGTGCGGGCGATCTCCTCGCCCTCGCTCGTGCGGATCTCGACGTTCCCCCGGACGAGGAGGGGACCGTCGGGATAGGCGGTGATGGTCACCGGCTCGTCGTTCATCGCTCGTCCGCCCCGCGCAACGACGACTCTCCGCGCGACCAGGCGTCGAGCATGTGCTGACCGACCCGAGCGTCGACGTCGAGGCACGCCGCGGCTCCGAAGAGGATGTCGCCGAGCAGGTCGGGCCGGTCCTCGGCGAGGGCACCGGCCAGGTCGCGGCCGGCGATCTGCTCGTGCACGGCGTCGGCTTCGACGTGCTCGTCGAAGTACTCGCACACGTCGTCGCCGAATCCGAGTCGGCGCAGTCCCTCGGCGTACAGCCGGTTGGGGATCGACGAGGTCATCTCGAACGCGGCGAGGTGTCCCACGATCGCGCCGAGCAGGCGTCGGTTGAGGCCGAACATCGACATCGTGTTGAGCGAGGCGAGGGTCACCGCGGGCACGGCGTCGACGTAAGCCCCGTACGCGTCGTCGAGGCCCGAACCGCGGATCGCCCGCGCGAAGAGGGCGGCGTGGACGCGGTCCGGGCGACCGCCGCCGTACTCGTCGGACTGGATCTCGACGAGCGCCGCCTTCGGGCGCCCGGTCAACCGCGGGATCGCCCACGAGTGCGGGTCCGCTTCGCGCAGCGTGTAGATGGTGCGCTGCACGAGGAACTCGTGCGCCTGGTCGAGAGTGGCCTTGCGGGCGAGGTGGCGCGACAGGCTCGGGCCCGTGTCGGCGCCGGTCATCGCGAAGAGCGCGCGGGCCACGGCATCCGCCGTCGGCGCCGGCTGCTCGGGAACCTCGACGCTCCGCCGGAGCGACCGCTCGAACGCGGTCTCGATCACCCGTCGCGTCGCGATGAGGCCCGGGTCCCACTCCAGATCGGCGCGGAACGCGGCGAAGGCGCCGTACGACGACGCGTACAGCGCGAACAGGGCCAGCTGCAGATCGTCGTCGCGTTCGATGTCGGCGGATGCCGCGACGGCGGCGTCCGCGAGAACGGTGTGCGCCGTGGGCACACCATCGACGAGCTGCTCGAGCACGGCGGCGCTGACCGGGCCGCGCGCGCGGAAGGGGAGGTCGGCCGCGACGTCGCGACCGGCCGGAGTGGTCAGGGGGGAGGCAAGGGTGACGGACACCTCGGCACTCTCCGTCGCGGGGACGCGCTGACCGAGGCCCTTGACACCGCCGCCTCCCACGGCGAGGGGGCCGGCCCCGAAGGACCGGCCCCCTCGGCACGGATCACTGCTCGATGGGCTGCGGCGTGCTCTCGTGCGCCTCGATGACGCCGTCGTGGTCGTCGGTCGAGACGGCGATGCGTCGCGGCTTCGCCTTCTCGCTCACCGGGATCGTCACGCTCAGCACGCCGTTGCGGTACGAGGCGCTGATGCCGTCGGTGTCGATGCCCTGACCGAGGTTCAGCTGCCGGACGAACGACGCCGTCTCGCGCTCGCGGGTGATCCACTTCACGCCCTCACCCGAGCCGAGGGTGCGCTCGGCGCGGATCGTGAGCAGCTGACCGTCGACGTCGATGTCGACCGACCCCGGGTCGACGCCCGGAAGGTCGGCGGCGAGAACGTAGTGATCGCCGTCACGGTAGAGGTCCATCGGCATCCGTCGCGGTCCGCCGCCGCGGCGTGCGTCGAGAAGGGTCGACGCGAGGCGGTCGAGGTCGCGGAAAGGGTCGTAAGAGGCCATGTCGATTCTCCTTTTCGATCGGTCCGGATATCGGCATCCGGAGAGTTCTGTGAAGTTGAGTCGTGTTCGCTCAACTACGTTCAGATTAGCACTCTCGTGTGACGAGTGCCAAGACCTCGGGTGCGCGATTGTGACGCAGACCGCGCTCGCCGACAACCCCCAGTCCAGATGCCGCGATCCCGGCGTTCGCTGTTGGTCACGCGCCGCCGCGGTCACTCGACCGCCGATCCCCTCCGGCGCGGTGAGGAGAGACGATGTACTTCCACCGGCAGGAACTCCAGCACTCCGCCACCCCCGACAAGCCCGACGCGGTCTACGCCCGCAAGCTCCAGGAGGTGCTCGGCGGTCAGTACGGCGAGATCTCCGTCGCGATGCAGTACCAGTTCCAGGCGTGGAACATGCACATGCCCGGCAAGTACCGCGACCTCGTGTTCGGGATCGGCGCGGAGGAGATGGGTCACGTCGAGATGCTCGCGATCATGATCGCGCAGCTGCTCGAGAAGTCGCCGCTCGGCATCACCGAGGAAGCCGTGCAGGACGACCCGACCGTCGCGGCCGTCATCGGCGGAACCGACATCCAGCACGGCATCGTCGCGGGTGCCGGCGCACGGCCCGTCGATTCGAACGGCAACCCGTGGCAGGGCAGCTTCATCACCGCGAGCGGCAACCTGCTCGCCGACTTCACCGCCAACGCCAACGCCGAGATGCAGGGCCGCGTGCAGGTCGCCCGGCTCTACCACCAGACCGACGACCACGGCGTGAAGGACCTGCTCGCCTTCCTCCTGGCCCGCGACACGATGCACCAGAACCAGTGGGCCGCGGCCGCCGCCGAGCTGCAGGCCGAGGGCTACGAGAAGCTCCCCGTGCCCAGCAACTTCCCCCTCGACAAGGAGGACCGCGACGTGTCGTACCAGTACATCAACTTCAGCGACGGCACGCAGGCGGGCGACGGCACCTGGGCGTCGGGCCCGACCCCCGACGGCAAGGGCGAGTTCACCTACCTCCCCGAGCCTCCCGCGGGCGTGCCGATGCCCCCGCCCACCAAGCCCGATGTGCGTTTCTACGGCACCACCGAACTGCCGAACACGGTCGAGAAGCTCGCCGGCCGCGCGCAGGACGCGCTGCACAAGGAATGAGCGGGACGGATGCCGTGACGCCGGGGCCCTCGACGGTCTCGGCGCCGCGGAGCGGGGCGAGTTTCCCCGCGATGCGCGCGGCCAAGGTCCCGCGCGCGATCGTGGCGGGCCCGTACGGCCACCCTTTCCACCCGGTCGCGGTCACCATCCCGATCGGGGCGTGGTCGTCGAGCCTGGTGTTCGATCTGCTGGGTCTCGCCTCCGACGACCCGCGGGCGTTCGCGACGGGTTCCCGCTGGCTCATCGCGATCGGACTCGGGGGAGCCGTCGGCGCCTCGGTGCTCGGGCTCCTCGACATGTCGCGCATCCCGAAGGGCACGCCCGCGAGGCGGACGGCCGTCGCGCACCTCGTGCTCAACGTGACCGCGATGGTGCTCTTCACCCTCGGCCTCCTCGTGCGTCTGCTCGACCTCGGTCGGGTGCCCGTCGTCGCGTTCGGCCTGAGCCTGGTGGCATCCGCGGGTCTCAGCGTCTCGGGGTGGCTCGGCGGCAAGCTCGCCTACCGCTGGGGCGTGCGCGTCGCCGACGAGAACACGCAGCGCGAGGGCTTCGAGTCCGCCTGAGCGGCGCACCGGTTCCCGTTTCGGAACCCCGGATGCCGTGGCACCCGGGGTTCCGTCGTATCTGCCTCCGCACGGCCGTGCCGTCGCGCGGAGTCACGGGGATACGCCGGGTGGGGACGTGGCGTGTCGGCGTGTCCGGGACGGACTCCGCCCGACGGCGGCGCTGGGTGGCGAACGGGTCGCGTCAGCGCGGGCGGCGAAAGGGCACGCGCGACCATCCGCCGCTCACGGCTCCGGGATCGTGCTGTGCCGCGAGAACGGCGCCGGGCGAGGCGGCGGCGGGGCGTCGGCGAAGGCCGAGTGCGTGCTGCAGCGCCCGGATGAACCGGTCGTACACCCGCGGTGCGAGGAACTGCAGCGGACGCGTCACGAACTGCGCGGCCCCCACTCCGACCTCGTGCCGCCGCCCCCGCGCCACCCGCACGATCGCCCGCGCGACGCGATCGGCCGACACCACGGGTGGAAGCGGGAAGGGCGTGCGGCCGGTGTAGTTCGCCGCCCGCTGGTAGATGGGCGTGTCGATGCTCGCGGGGAGGACGATCCTGATCCGGATGCCACGGTGCCCGAGCATCTCCTGCCGGAGCGACCGCGTGAAGCCGAGGAGTCCGTGCTTCGCGGCGACGTACGACGAGACGTACGGTCCCGCGACCTGCGAGTACAGCGACCCGACGAAGACGATCGTCCCGCGGCCCGTCGCGCGGAAGTGGGGCAGGACGGCACGCGCCGCGCGCATGTGCCCCGTCAGGTTCGTCTCGATCACGCGGTCGCGCACCTCGTCGGGGGTGTCCTCGACCGAGCCGTACGAGAAGACCGACGCCGAGGCGACCCACACGTCGATCCGGCCGAAGCGTTCGATCGCGGCATCCGCGGCTCTTCTCGGTCCGTCGGGGGTGGCGAGGTCGATGGGCAGGGTCAGCACCTCCGCGCCGCGGCGTCGACACTCCTCCGCCGCCGACGAGAGGGCGACGGCATCGCGCGCGACGAGCACGAGACGGGTGCCGTGACCGGCGAAACGCCGTGCCGCGGCCCGTCCGATGCCGCGCGAACCGCCGGTCACGACCACGACCTGGCCCATGGTGCTCCTCCCACGGCCCGGGTTCGATCCGGGGGTCCGGAGCCGTGTCCGCCTGACGCTAGGCGCGGGAGTCCCGCGGCCCGCGGGGGTTGACGGCGGCCGAGAGGGAGCGCTGGAGGGATGCCGCCGAATACCCGCCGCGATAACAGCACGCCCCGGCCCCCGCAACCCCGTGGGCGATCGGTCGTTCCCGCGCCCAGGGTGGCCCGCATGGCGAGGGCACAGACGAGCGGAATCGGGCGCACACCCGACGGGATCACGGAGGTGGCCGACGGCGTGCTCATGATCACGCGCGCCCTCACCAACAGCTACCTGGTCGACACAGCCGACGGGGTCGTGCTCATCGACGCCGGCCTCCCGCGCTCGTGGCCCCTCCTGGTCCGAGCGCTCGCCCAAGGGCGGCGCACTCCCGACGACCTCGTCTCGGTCTTCCTCACCCACGGACACTTCGACCACGTCGGCACGCTCGAGCGTCTGCAGAACGCGCACCACGTTCCGATCCACGTGCACGAGGCCGACGCGCCCCTCGTGCGCCACCCCTATCGCTACGCGCGCGAGGCCTCCCGCGCCCTGTACCCGTTGGGCCACCCCGGTGGCATTCCGATCCTCGCCCGCATGGTACTCGCCGGCGCGCTCGGCATCCGGGGAGTCGTCGCCCACGCAGACGTGCGCTCGGGCGTCCCGCTCCTGGGTGGACTCGTCCCGATCGCCACCCCCGGGCACACGTACGGGCACGTCGCGTTCCACCTGCCCGCACGGGATCTGCTGTTCACCGGCGACGCGGTCGTGACCTTCGACCCGTACACCGGCCGCCCCGGGCCGCAGATCGTCGCGCGCGCCGCCACGGCCGACAGTGCGGCGGCACTGGAGGGTCTGGACGCCCTCGCCGCGACCGGGGCGCGCACCGTGCTCCCGGGCCACGGCGACCCCTGGACCGACGGCATCGCGCAGGCGGTCGCCGACGCGCGCGCTCTCGGGGCCCACTGACACATCGACGGCAGAAGGAGACCCGCATGAGAGCGATGACCTACCGCGGACCGTACAAGGTCCGCGTCGAGAACAAGCCCGATCCGCGCATCGAGCACCCGAACGACGCGATCGTCCGCGTGGAGCGGGCGGCGATCTGCGGATCCGACCTGCACCTGTACCACGGCATGATCCCCGACACCCGGATCGGTCACACCTTCGGTCACGAGTTCATCGGACGCGTGGTCGAGGTCGGTTCCTCGGTGCAGAACCTCGCCGTGGGCGATCGGGTGATGGTGCCGTTCAACATCTCGTGCGGCACGTGCTTCTTCTGCGCGCGCGGGCTGCTGAGCAACTGCCACAACGTCAACGCGAACGCCACGGCGCTCGGCGGCATCTACGGGTATTCGCACACCGCGGGCGGATACGACGGCGGGCAGGCCGAGATGGTGCGCGTGCCGTTCGCCGACGTCGGTCCGCGCGTCATTCCGGAGTGGCTGCACGACGAGGACGCGCTGATGCTCACCGACGCGTTCTCGACGGGGTACTTCGGTGCCCAGCTCGGCGACATCGTCGAGGGTGACACCGTCGTGGTGTTCGGGGCGGGCCCCGTGGGACTCGCGGCGGCCCGTTCGTCGTGGCTGATGGGTGCCGGTCGTGTCATCGTCGTCGACCAGCTGGTCGAGCGGCTCGAGAAGGCTCGCACCTTCGCCTACGCCGAGACGCTCGACTACCGGGAGTACCGCGACATCGTGGTCGAGCTGAAGAAGCAGACCGATCGCATCGGCGCCGACGTCGTGATCGATGCCGTGGGTGCCGAGGCCGACGGACACTTCCTGCAGCACGTCACCGGTGCCAAGCTCAAGCTGCAGGCCGGATCGCCCGTCGCGCTCAACTGGGCGATCGATGCGGTGCGCAAGGGCGGCAACGTCTCGGTGATGGGCGCGTACGGGCCGCTCTTCTCGGCCGTGAAGTTCGGCGACGCGATGAACAAGGGCCTGACGATCCGCACCAACCAGGCGCCCGTCGCCCGCCAGTGGCCGCGCCTGCTCGAGCACATCCAGGCGGGGCGCATCTCGCCGCGCGAGATGATCACGCACCGCATCCCCCTCGAGCACATCGCCGAGGGGTACCACATGGTCTCCGCCAAGATCGACGGCTGCATCAAGGCCGTCATCCTCCCACCCACCGCCTGAAAGGAGCCACCGTGGCCTACACCGCTGACAAACCGACGCCGCCGCCGTCCGCCGACGAGTTGCGCGCCCGCATCCCGGGCTGGGGCGCAGACCTCGACCCGGCCGATCGGCCCTCGTTCCCGAAGGAGCAGCCCCAGGACCTCAACGCGCATTGGTCGTTCCCCGAGGAGCAGCCGGAACCGGCAGCGGGCCGCGAGCGCTCGATCGAGCATGGCCGCCTCACCCCGGTCTTCGGCACGGCGCAACCACTGCACGGGGTCTCGGGGGCGATCCGCCGCTACGCGTACGCGCGGTTCAGCGAAGCGCGTGCGGCGCACTGGCTGCTGCTGCTCGCGGCGGACCGGGTGGATGCCACGGGAGCTCACGTGCGTTCGCTGGGGTCGCGGCATCCCGACAACCCCCTCACCGAGACCGGCGTCGTGGCGGAGCGCCGATGGTCGCCCCTCGACGGGCGTCGGGGACGCGTCGACGCCCGTCATCAGTGGCTCGACCCGCTGATCGTGGCAGGGCCATGGATTCTGGGGGCTGCCGGGGTGGTCGCCGTCTCACGCCGACTGCTGCGCCGTCGGTGATCGGTGGGGTGCTCGGTGAAGAGCGGACCGTCGTGCGGAGTTCGTGAGCGACAGGCCGCCGGCGGGCCACCTGGGTCGGCATGCGAGGCGAGGACTCCGCAGGACGGCGGCCGTCTGTCCGCCCGCGGGCGCGCGCCCCGCCGGTCCGCCTCCCCGGCGCGGTAGCGTCGTCGGGTGACGGATGCCGCGGCGAAGCCGCACCTCGTGCGCGCCCTCTGGGGCGCCACCCACCCCGGTCCCACGCTCGTGGTCACCGTCCTCTCGCTCGCCCTGGGGATCGCGGCCGGCGTCGAGCCCGCCCGTCTCGTCCTGCTCGTGGTCGCCGTCTTCGCCGGTCAGGTGTCGGTCGGGCTCTCCAACGACGCGATCGACGGGGCGCGCGATGCCGCCGTCGGCCGCACCGACAAGCCCATCGCCGGGGGAGCGATCACCCCGGAGCGCGCGCTCGCGGTGGCGGTGGCATCCGCGATCCTCGCCGTCGCGCTCTCGGTACCGCTCGGTCCGGGCCTCGTCGCGGCGCACGCGATCGCCCTCGCCTCGGCGTGGGCGTACAACGCGGGTCTGAAGTCGACGCCGTTCTCGATCGCCCCGTTCGTGCTGAGCTTCGGGCTCTTCCCCTCCTTCGCGACGCTCTCGGCCGTGCCCCCGGCGCTGGCCGCGCCCTGGGCCTCCGTCGCCGGGGCCGCGCTCGGCGCGGCGGTGCACCTGACCAACGTCGTGCGCGACCTCGACGACGACCGGCGCACCGGGGTGCGCGGCCTGCCCCACCGCCTCGGGGCGCGGGCCTCGGTCGTGCTCGCCGCGTGCGGGATCGCCGCGGGCGCGATCGCCGTGCTGCTCGGGACGGATGCCACCCTCGTCGGCGTGCTCTTCTTCGTCGCCGTGACGGTGGTCGCCGTCGCCGCGGTGGTCCTCGTGTTCGTGCGATCGCCCGGGCGGGCGGTGTTCCAGCTGACGATGCTGGCGGCGCTGCTCCTCGCCGTGCAGCTCGTCGTGGCCTGAGGGCGGCGCGGCGGATGGCGGCGGGCGACATCGCGCGAACGTGACGAACGCACACGCTCCGCGGGCGCGGGAGCGTGTGCGTTCGTGCCGGGCGTGCGATCTCGGCAGGTGGCCGCGGCTTACTGCGGACGCACCCGGAGGTGCGTCACGCCGCCGTCGACCTCCAGGGCGGTGCCCGTCGTCGACCCGGCGAGCGGGCTCGCGAGATACAGGATCGCGTGCGCGACCTCTTCGGGCGTGACCATCCGGCCCGTCGCCTGGCGGGCGTCGAGGGCGGCCCGTTCGGCGACGGGGTCGGGGAAGTTCTGCAGCATCCGCTCCACGAACGGCGTCGACACCGTGCCCGGGCTCACGCAGTTCACCCGCACGCCCTCGCGCACGTGGTCGGTCGCCATCGCGTAGGTGAGCGAGAGGATCGCGCCCTTGGACGCGTTGTACACGGCGCGCTGGGGGAGACCGTTCAACGCCCCAATCGAGCACAGGTTGACGATCGACGCGTGCTCCGAGCGCTTCAGGTACGGCAGGGCGGCCGCGCACGCGCGCGCGGTGCCGCGCACGTTGATGTTCAGCACGCGGTCCCAGTCGGCCTCGGTCGCCTCCTCGACCGTTCCCACGCAGCTGACGCCCGCGCTGTTCACGAGCACGTCCACGCCGCCGAACCGTTCTGCGACGGCCGCCATGGCGGCATCCACCGATTCCCGGTCGGTCACGTCGGCGGCGAACCCGGTCAGCCCCTCGTCGAGGCCGTCGGTGACGAGGTCCAGCACCGCGACCTGCGCCCCGCGCGCCGCGAAAGCCTTCGCGGTCGCGAGGCCGATCCCCGAGGCGCCGCCGGTCACGACGACGGACAGGCCGCCGAACTCCCCGGCGCTCATGCCTGCACCAGCGTCTGACGGGCGCGGCCGAGGCCGTCGATCTCGAGCTCGACGACGTCGCCGGCTCGCAGGTACGGCGTGTCGGGGAGGCCGAGGGCCACACCGGCCGGAGTCCCGGTGTTCACCAGGTCGCCCGGGCGCAACACCATGAACTGCGACAGGTACCAGACGACGTAGGCGACGGAGAAGATCTGCGCGGCGGTCGAGCCGTTCTGCCGCTCGACGCCGTTCACCGAGAGGCGCAGGCCGAGGGCCTGCGGGTCGCTGACGTCGGATGCCGGGACGAGGTCGGGACCGAGGGGATTGAACGTCTCGCAGCTCTTGCCCTTGTCCCACTGCCCGCCGCGCTCGAGCTGGAACTCGCGCTCCGACACGTCGTGCGAGACCACGTACCCGGCCACGTGGGCGAGCGCCTCCTCGGGGGACGAGAGGTACCGCGCGGTCGCTCCGATCACGACCCCGAGCTCGACCTCCCAGTCGGTCTTCGTCGATCCGCGCGGGATGAGCACGTCGTCGAAGGGGCCGACGATCGTCGAGGGATCCTTCATGAACACGACCGGCTCGGCGGGGACCGCTGCCCCCGTCTCGGCGGCGTGATCGTGATAGTTCAGGCCGATGCACACGATCTTGCTCGGGGCGGCGATCGGAGCGCCGACGCGGAGCACGTCGGCATCCGCGAGCGCCGTCAGCTCGCCGCGATCCGCCGCGGCGCGGGCACGGGCGAGGCCGTCCGCGGCGAGGAACGCCCCGTCGATGTCGGCGGTCAGCGGGCGCAGGTCGTACACGGCACCGTCGTGGCGCAGGACGGGGATCTCGGCGCCGGGGTCACCGAGTCGAGCGAAGGTCATGGGTTCTCCTTGGGGTGGGTGGTTCAGCGGGTGACGGGATCGGCGGATGCGGCGCCGTCGAGCTCCGACCGACGGATGCCGCCCTGCCAGTCGCCGGGATGAAGGCACGCGTACGCGCCGGCCAGGGCGGCTGTGCGCAGGCGCGTCGTCGGGTCGCTCCCGGCGAATCGCTCGGCCAGGTATCCGGCGGCGAATGCGTCTCCGGCGCCGACGGTGTCGACGGGGGTGATCGGCACGGCGGCCACGCGGTGCAGCTCGCCGTCGATGACCGCGACGGCGCCGTCGCCGCCGAGGGTGACGACGGCGTCGGTCGGGCCCGCCGCCGCGAGCGCGCGAGCGAGGTCCTCCGGGGCCGTGTCGGCGTGCAGCATCCGTGCCTCGTCGTCGCTGGCGAACACGATGTCGGCGCGGGCGATCACGTGCGCGTAGGCGGTGACGGCCTCCGCGTGCGCCCAGAGGCGGCTGCGGTGGTTCACCGCGAACGAGACGAGAGCGCCCGCGTCCCTCGCGCGGTCGACCGCGACGATCACCGCGTCGGGCGCCGAGTCCGACAGGGCCAGCGTCACACCGGTCACGTGCAGGATGTCGCCGGCCGTGAGGGGGAGCTCGTCGAGATCGGCGGCGTCGAGGCGGCTTCCCGCGCTCCCGCGGCGGTAGTAGTCGACGGTCGTGGCCCCCGCGCGCGGGGTCGACTTCAGCATGAGGCCGGTGGGCGCGCCGCCGTCGACCAGGGCTCGGACCTCGACGCCCTCCGAGCGGAGGTCTCCGACCACGCGGCGCCCGAGAGCGTCATCGCCGACGCGACCGAGCCACATGACGGGGACGCCGAGGCGGGCCAGGCCGATCGCGGTGTTGCCCTCGGCACCGCCGGTCGCGACCCGCGCCTGGGACTGGTGCTCCCATCCGCCGACGCCGTCGCCGAGGATCAGCCCCATGCTCTCGCCGAGCGTGACGACGCGGCTCATCGGGCGGACCGCGCAGCGTCGCGGACGCGGGCGCACGCGGCGGCCGCGTCCGCGATCGTGTCGAGGTCGCCGCGTGCGATCGCGTCGCGCGGCACCATCCAGCTCCCGCTCGCCGCGAGTACCCAGGAACGGCGGAGGTAGTCGCCGAGATTGTCGGCTGAGACGCCGCCGCTCGGGACGAACCGCATGTCGGGGAACGGCCCGTGCAACGCGTCGAGGTAGCCGGCTCCGCCGAGGTGCCCGGCGGGGAAGATCTTGACGTCGGTGAAGCCGTCCGCCCGCGCCCGCTGCACCTCGGTGGGGGTCGCGACGCCCGGAACGACCGTCACGCCGCCCTCGCGCAGACGATCGGCGACCGCGGGATCGTACCCCGGCGTGACGGCGAAGGTCGCGCCGGCGTCGATCGCGGCATCCGCCTGCTCCACGCTCAGAACGGTGCCCGCGCCGGCGAGGAATCCCTCGATGCCCGCGGTCGCGGCGATCGCGGCGAGACCGGCGGGGGTGCGCAGGGTGAACTCCGCACAGCCGATGCCCCCGTCACGGAGGGCGAGGGCCAGGTCGTGCGCGCGATCGGCGTCGTCGATCACCACGACCGGGACGATACCGACGGTGCTGATGCGCTCGGTGAGCGATCGGGAGGAGTCCGTCATCGTCCGAGCCATCCTCCATCGACCGGGAGCGTGATACCCGAGACGTAGTCCGAGGCGCGGGACGCGAGGAACACCGTCGCCCCGGCGAGGTCGGACGCGTCGCCCCACCGCCCCGCGGGGATGCGGTCGAGGATCGCCGCCGAGCGCGCCGCGTCGGCGCGCAGGGCTTCGGTGTTGTCGGTGGCGATGTAGCCCGGAGCGATCGCGTTGACGTTGACGCCCTTCGACGCCCACTCGTTGGCGAGGGCCTTGGTGAGCCCCGCGATACCGGACTTGGCCGCGGTGTAGCCGGGGACGTTGATCCCGCCCTGGAAGCTCAGCAGCGAGGCGGTGAAGATGATCTTGCCGCGGCCGCGCTCGAGCATCTGCGCCGCGACCCTCTGGGTCAGCCGGAACGGGCTGTCGAGGTTGATCTGCAGCACCCGGTCCCACGCGTCGAGCGGGTGTTCCGCCGCGGGGGCGCGCTCGATGGTGCCGGCGTTGTTGACGAGGATGTCGACGTGGCGCTCGGACAGCTCCGCCCCCAGCGCGTCGACGGCCGACGGATCGCCGAAGTCGCACGCGATCCCCGTGAAGGAGCGGCCGGCGGCGGTCACGGCGCGTTCGATCTCGCTGCCCGACGCCGTCTGCGAGGCGCTGACGCCGATGATGTCGGCACCCGCTTCGGCGAGACCGAGCGCCATCGCGAAACCGATACCGCGGCGGGCGCCGGTGACGACCGCGGTCGTGCCCGCGAGGGAGAAGAGTGCGCTCATGCCTGGCCTCCCACGTCGACGAGGATCTTCATCGCGCGGCCGGCCTCGAGGTCGGCGAACGCCTCGGCGGTGGCGCTGAGCGGCACGACGCGGGTGATGAGCAGATCCGTCGGGATCACGCCGTCGGCGACGAGCTCGACGGCGGTCTCGAAATCGGGGCGCTGGTAGACCCGCGCGCCGAGCAGGCGCAGTTCGCGCCAGAACATCCGCTGCAGGTCGACCTCGCGCGGGGTGGGGTGGATCGCGACGACCACGATGGTTCCGCGCACCTTCGCCAGGCCCGTCGCTCCGCGGACGGCGGCGGCGGCTCCCGAGACCTCGAACACGACGTCGGCTCCGGCGCCCCCGGTCCATTCCTCGACCACGGCGACCTGATCGCGCTCGCGGGGGTCGAGGGTGGTGAAGCCGAGCCCCTCGATCTGGGCGCGGCGCTTCTCGTCGAGCTCGATCACGAGCACCTCGGCACCGACGTGGCGCGCGACGCAGGCGATGAGGACGCCGATCGGCCCCCCGCCGATGACGACGGCCTTGTCGCCCGGGGCGAGTTCGGCGCGCCGCACGTCGTGCACGGCGACCGCGACCGGCTCGACGAGCGCGGCGTGATCCAGTGCGATGCCCTCGGGCAGGCGCACGAGCGTCTCGACCGGTACGTTCCACAGGCCCTGGAGCGAGCCGGGGGAGTCGATGCCGATGAAGTCGAGGTTCTGGCAGATGTGCTGGTTCCCGGCCCGGCAGGCGGGGCATGTGCCGTCCCACGCGAGCGGCATCACGGTGACGCCGTCGCCGAGACCCCACCCCTCGACGCCCTCGCCGAGGGAAGCGATCGTGCCGCTCATCTCGTGGCCGAAGACGAGCGGGGTCTGCACCCGCGCGTCCATCGAGCCATGCAGGATGTGCAGGTCCGTCCCGCAGAGGCCCGTGTAGGCGACGCGGATCTGCACCTGGCCGGGACCGGGAGGGGTGGCATCCGCCTCTCGGACGTCGATCGTGTGATCGCCCACGTAGGCCGCTGTCAGCATTGACTCTCCTAAAGCGGGGTGCAGGCGGCACGCAGGAAGCCCCATCTTTAGTCATCGGATGAATATCGTGTACGCTCGGCGAGACGAAGGAGGTGCCATGCGCACTCGTGCACTGCGGCACGGAACACCGCTCACCGAGATCGGTCTGGGCGCCGCCCAGCTGGGCAACCTTTACCGCGAGACCACCGAGGTCGAGGCGGACGAGTCCGTCGATGCGGCCTGGGACGGTGGCATCCGCTACTTCGACACCGCTCCGCACTACGGGCTGGGGCTGTCGGAGCGACGTCTCGGGGAGCGCCTGGCGACCCGCCCGCGGGGCGAGTTCGTGATCTCGACGAAGGTCGGGCGCGTGCTCGAGCCCAGCCCCGAGACCGCGCACCTGCGCGACGACGACGGTTTCGACGTGCCGCGCGACGTGGTCCGCCGATGGGACTTCAGCCGCGACGGCATCCTGCGCTCGGTCGAGGACTCTCTGCGGCGCACGGGGCTCGACCGCTTCGACATCCTGTACCTCCACGATCCCGACCATCACTTCGCGCAGGCGTCGACCGAGGGCATCGGTGCCCTCATCGAGCTGCGCGAACAGGGAGTGGTGTCGGCCGTCGGTGCCGGCATGAACGTCGCCGACCCGCTCGCCGAGCTCATCCGACGGGCCGACATCGATGTCGTCATGTGCGCCGGGCGCTACACATTGCTCGACGACTCGGCCGCCGCAGAGCTCCTCCCGCTCGCCCAGGAGCGCGGCGTCGGTGTGGTCGCCGCCGGGGTCTTCAACTCCGGTCTGCTGAGCGCGCCGCGTCCCCCCGCGGACGCCACCTACGACTACCAGCCCGCCCCGCCGGAGCTCATCGCGCGGGCGAACGCGATCGCCGACATCAGCGAGCGGCACGGCGTGACGCTCCCCGACGTCGCGGTGGCCTTCGCCCTGCGGCACCCCGCGGTCGTCTCGGTCGTCCTCGGTGCGCGCGGGCGCCGTCAAGTGACGCAGAACCTCGATCGCGCCGCCACTCCCATCCCCGACGACCTCTGGCACGACCTCGCCGAGGCCGACCTCATCTCCCAGGAAGACGCATGACCACCATCACCGCCGTCACCGCGCACGATGTGCGCTTCCCGACCTCGCTCAGCATGGACGGGTCGGATGCCATGAACAAGGACGGCGACTACTCCGCCGCCTACGTGGTGGTGCACACCGACGACCCCGAGCTGAAGGGCTACGGCTTCACCTTCACCATCGGCCGTGGCAACGACCTGTGCGTCGAGGCGGCGCGCCAGCGCGGACTGCCCCTCGTCGGACGCTCCGTCGAAGACGCCGTCGCCGACCTGGGTGGGGTGTACCGCGACCTCGCGTCCGACTCGCAGCTGCGCTGGCTCGGTCCCGAGAAGGGCGTCGTGCACCTCGGCATGGCCGCGGTCATGAACGCCCTGTGGGACCTCGCCGCCCGCGTCGCGCAGAAGCCGCTCTGGCGTCTGCTCGCCGACATGACGCCGGAGCAGCTCGTGGATGTGGCCGACATGCGCTACCTGTCGGACGCCCTCACGCGCGATGAAGCCATCGGCATCCTGACCGAACTCGCCCCCACGCGCGCCGCGCGCATCGCGGAGCTCGAGGGCCGCGGAGGCTACCCCTGCTACACCACGAGCGCCGGCTGGCTCGGGTACAGCGACGACAAGCTGCGGCGCCTGCTGCAGGAGGCCGTCGACGAGGGGTACCGGCACGTCAAGCTGAAGGTCGGGGCGAACCTCGACGACGACATCCGGCGTCTGCGCATCGCGCGCGAGGTGATCGGATGGGATGCCAACCTGATGATCGACGCGAACCAGGTCTGGGACGTGCCCGAGGCGATCGAGTGGATGAGCCACCTCGCCGAGTTCAAGCCGCTGTGGATCGAGGAGCCGACCAGCCCGGACGACGTGCTCGGGCACGCCGCGGTGCGCAAGGCCGTGGCCCCCATCGGTGTTGCGACCGGCGAGCACGGCATGAACCGCGTGCTGTTCAAGCAGATGTTCCAGGCCGAGGCGATCGACTTCTGCCAGCTCGACTCCGCGCGCCTCGCGAGCGTGAACGAGATCATCGCGGTCTACCTGATGGCGGCGAAGTTCGGGGTGCCGGTGTGCCCCCACGCGGGCGGTGTGGGGCTGTGCGAGCTCGTGCAGCACCTGTCGATCTTCGACTTCGTGTGCGTCTCGGGCACGCTCGAGAACCGTGTCACCGAGTTCGTCGACCACCTGCACGAGCACTTCGTCGACCCGTGCATCGTCGAGAACGGCGC
>JARBUN010000029.1 GCA_029239635.1 Microbacterium sp.
AGGCCGATCTCGTTCGTCTCGGTCGAGTGCCACGCGAGGTCGAGGCGGCGCGGGCGCTGCTCGCGCGGGCCCACGCTGTCCTCCCACCGGAAGCCCGAGACGAAGTTGCCGCCGGGGTAGCGGATGGTCGAGACCCCGAGCTCGCGCACGAGCTCCAGCACGTCGCGGCGGAAACCCTGGTCGTCGGCCTCGGGGTGACCCGGTTCGTAGATGCCGTCGTAGACGTGACGGCCGAGGTGCTCGACGAAACCGCCGAACAGACGGCGACGGACGGCCCCGATCGGGAAGCGGGGGTCGAGAGTCAGGCGGGCGGTGGTCATCGTGCTCCTCGGGATGCGTACTCGGCGAATCGGTCGGCGACGGGGTTGCGGCGGCGCGCGAGCCCGGTCTCGGTCTCCACGAGGTCGTGGAGCCCCATGGTCAGAAGGTGGGCGGACCGCGGCTCGTCGCTGTGGCGGTAGGTCCACTCGTACATGTCGAACAGCGGCCACCATGTGTACCCGACGACGTCGAGCCCGTCGGCGCGAAGCCCCTGGACGGTGGCCACGGAGGCGTCCAGCCACCGCAGGCGGGTGGCGACGTCGTCGGTCACGCACGTCTCGGCGAGCATCACCGGCGCGCCGTAGCGGGTGGCGTAGGTGCGCAGCATCTCCGCGAGCCCCTCGACGCCGTCGTCGCGGGTGGGCCGGGGGTCGGCGAAGCCGCCGGAGTGATGGATGCCGCTCTCGAACAGTTCCGTCGAGTGCCGGGGGTAGTAGTTGACGCCCATCACGTCGGGCTGCACGGCGTTCTCGGCGAACCACGCGAGCGTCTCGTCGGAGGTGCCGTGCGCCGATGCTCGGGCGCATCGACGTCACCGGCGTACCGCATCGACGCGTCGACGTGCACGAAGGTGGCGCGCTCGCCCAGAACCTCCGCCACCGCCCGCTGGGTCTCGACGAAGCCGCGGGCGATCGCGGTCGAGATCTCGACGAGTCCCGCCTGTCCGCGGCGGTACGGGGGCCAGTACGCGTACTCGCCGCTGAAGAGCGCGTGCAGCATCGGCTCGTTGACGGGGGTGTAGTCGGTGGCGAGGTCGCGATACCGCTCCGCGGCACGCACGGCGTACTCGGCGACGAACGAGGCGTAGTCGGGGTGGGCGAACTCGCCCTCGATCCACGTGGGCGTGCCGTAGTGCAGCAGATCGACGATGGGACGGATGCCGCGCTCAGCGAAGCCGTCGAGCACCCGGTCGGTCCACGACCAGTCCCACGTTCCGCGCTCGGGCGACACGACGTGCCACGGGATCCCCCAGCGGAGGAACTCGGCATCCACCGACACGGCGAGATCGAGGTCTTCGCTCCAGCGGTCGTAGTGCTCGGTGAGGGCGTACTCGTCGATGGCGCGCTCGCCCGGGCGCTCCTGCGGCACGAAGGTGTTCTCGATGCCGGCGCCGAAGTGCAGCCGGCCGTCGCGGTACCAGGGGGTCGTCGACATGGGGGTCTCTCTCATTTCAGTCCCGACGTTCCGACGCTCTCGACGAACCGCCGCTGGATCAGCAGGAACAGGATGGCCAGCGGCAGCACCGCGATCAGCGAGCCCGCCATCATGACGCCCTGCGGGATGATCCCGCCCGGTCCCGTCAGCAGCGTCAGACCCGAGGTCACCGTGCCCATCTCGGAGTCGGTCGTGAACACGAGCGGCCACAGCAGGTCGTTCCAGTTGTTGACGAAGGTGAAGATGCCGAGCGTCAGCAGGGCCGGCACCGCGTTGGGGAGCACGATGCTGCGGAAGATGCGCAGCTCGCTCGCCCCGTCGATGCGCGCCGCGTTGTCGAGGTCGCGCGGCAACGACAGGAAGAACTGCCGCAGGAAGAAGATGCCGAAAGCGTCCGCGGCGCGCGGGGCGATCAGCCCGGCGTAGGAGTTGACCCAGCCGAGGTCGGAGACGAGCTGGTAGATCGGGATCAGGGTCGCCTGGAAGGGGATCATCAGGCTCGCGATGATCGCGATGAGCAGGATCTTGTTGCCGCGGAAGTCCAGGCGCGCCAGGGCGTAAGCGGCGAGGGAGTCGAACACCAGGGCGAAGAGCGTGACCCCGCCCGCGAAGACGAAGCTGTTCGCGATGAGGCGGGCGAAGGGCAGCTCGGTGAAGATCCGCGTGAAGTTGTCGAGCGTCCACTGACCCGGCAGGAGGGTCGGCGGGTACGCGTTCACCTCGGCCACCGGCTTGAAGGCCGTGAACACGATGATGAGGATCGGCAGCATCAGCACGAGCGTCGAGGCCGCCACGACCACCAGGAGCGAGGCCGAGACGAGCCGCCGGCGACGGGCCTGCGGCGAGCGCCGACGGACGGGGATCGCGGATGCCGAGGCGGCGGGCGCGGGAGCGAGGGCGGTCATGCGGCATCCTTCTCTCGACGTGAGAAGAAGAGGAACTGGGTGAGGCTCAGCACGAGGGTGATGAGCAGCAGCACGTACGACAGGGCCGAGGCGAAGCCGAGCTCGAGCTTGCGGAAGCCGGACTGGTAGATCTCCATGACGATCGTCTGGGTGGTGCCGTAGGGACCGCCGCCGGTCATCACGTAGATCTGGTCGAAGGCCTGCAGAGCCGCGATGAGCGCGACGATGACGACGAAGCCCATGGTGTTGCCGAGCATCGGGAACGTGATGCTGCGGAAACGCTGCCACGCGCTCGCACCGTCCACGCGGGCCGCCTCGTACAGGCTCGTCGGGATGTCCTGGAGCCCGGCGAGGAAGATGACCATGTAGAAGCCGAAGCTCTTCCACACCGCGACGAGCACCACGGCCGGCATCGCGAGCGTCGGGTCCTGCAGGACGTTCCCGAGCTGGATGCCGAGACCCCGGAGCCAGTAGTTCAGCAGGCCGATCTGCGGGTCGAGGAGGTACGACCACGCGAAGGCGGCGACCGCGAGGGACACGATGAACGGCGTGAACAGCGCGGTGCGGAACACACCGCGCAGGGGCAGCAGCGGGTTGTTCAGCAGGAGCGCGAAGGCAAGGGCCAGCGCGATCGCGATCGGGGTGAACAGCACGGCGTACAGCGCCGTGTTCCCCATCGCGCTCACGATGTCGGGGTCGGTGAAGACCCGCGTGTAGTTCTCGAGGCCCACGAACTTCTCGCGGCCGAAGCCGCTGGCATCCGTGAACGACAGGCGGAGTGCCGAGACCATCGGCCAAGCCACGAAGACCGTCAGGATGACGATGGCCGGGGCGAGGAAGGCGACCACCGTGAGGCGGTGGCGGGGGCTGTGCCGGAGGGGTCCGCGGCCGCCGATCGGTGCCGGCGGGCGGTAGGCCCCGCGCCGGCGGGGCGGCGCGCTCGGGGCGTGAGTGGTCATGGTCGTCCTGTTCGAGAAGCGGGGGTGCGGACACGGGAGGGGCGACGCGGGCGCCCCTCCCGTGCGTTCGTCACTCGATGGCCTGCTGAATCTTGCTCTGGGCCGTCGAGAGCAGGTCGGCGACGTCGCCGCCCGCGACGGCCTTCTGCGTGAGCTCGTCGATGTCGGAGATGACGTCGGTGCTGTTGACGACGCCGGGCAGCAGCGCGCGGCCCGTCGGCGCGATCTCGCTGAGGGCGGCGACGACAGGGTTCGACGAGACGTCGCTCAGCGGGATGTCGGTGCGCAGCGGAGGCCAGCCCGAGGCGAGCGACCACTTCGTCGCCACGTCCTTCTGGAAGAAGTACGTGAAGAAGGCTTCGGCACCCGCGCGCTGCGCGTCGTCGGCCGACTCGGTGACGCCCATCGCGACGCCGATCGCCGAGGCGGCTTGCTCGGCGGGGCCGGCGGGGAGGGCGGCGATGCCGTAGTCGATGTTGTTGTCCTTGGCGATGGATGCCATCCACGGCCCGCCGACGTGCATGGCGGCCTTGCCGGAGCTGAACAGCTGGTCGGCGGCGATGCCGTCGAGACCCGTGGGCGAGATCTTGTCCTTCGTGATCGCGTCGGTCCAGTACTGGATCGTCTTCGCGTTCTCAGGCGAGTCGATCGCTGCCTTGTCGCCGTCGACGATCTGGCCGCCGCCGCTGAGGAGCAGGCTCGGCCACAGGCCGTTGGCCACCGTGGCGTGGTCGGGGATCGCGACGCCGTACTGCTCGGGGGTGCCGTCGCCGTTCTCGTCGACGGTGAGCTTCTTGGCATCCGCCACCCACTCGTCCCAGGTCGTGGGGGCTTCGGTGATGCCGGCGGAGGCGAACAGCGTCTTGTTGTAGAACATCGCCAGCGGCACGAAGCCGGTGGGGACGCCGTAGGGCGTGCCGCCGACCGTGACCATGTCGACGGCCTGGGGAACGAGGTCGGCGGTGTTGCTGTCGGACGCGGCGTAGAAGTCGCTCAGATCGGTGAAAGCGCCGCGATCGGCGTAGACCGGCATGCGCTCCGCCGGCATGGCGACGATCTGCGGGCCTTCCTGGGAGCTCAGCGCCGGCAGCAGGGTGTCATCGATGACCGCCCAGGTCTTGGTCTCGGTCGTGATCTTGTACTTCTGCTGCGAGGCGTTGAAGTCGGCGACGATCTGGTCGAGGACCTTGCCGTCGGCTTCGGTGTAGCCGTGCCAGAACGTGATCTCGGCGGGGCCGTCGGCCGCGGGGCTCGACGAGCCGGAACACCCCGCGAGGAGCAGGGCCGCGGCCCCCACCGTCGCGAGGACGGACAAGCTGCGCTTCATCATCTTCGATGCCTTTCGTGTGACTGCGTCGTCTTCTCGGCTCGGGTGCCGAGTCTGGTGCAAAGCAATTTACAACGATGGAGGTAAACGTTGTAAATGGATGATCGCCCGACCGTCGCGGGATGTCAAGCGCGGATCTCAGCCCGCCGTGGATTCCCGCTCGACGAGGCGGAAGTCCGCGAGCACCTCGCGCGGCTCGGCGACCGCGTCGCCCGTGATGCGCTCGACCAGCAGGTCGACGGCGACGCGCGCGATCTCGGAGCGACCGGGGTCGATCGTCGTCAGCGCCGGCAGGGAATAGCGGGTCTCGTCGAGGTCGTCGAAGCCGACGAGGGCGACCTCCTCGGGGATGCGGATGCCGCGTTCGAGCATCACCCGCATCGCCCCGAGAGCGAGCGAGTCGTTGAAGGCGACCACCCCGTCGAACGACAGGCCCGCGTCGAGCGCCGCCCGCATGGCATCGGCACCGTCGACGCGATGCCACCGGTCGACGGGCACCACCAGGGCCGGATCGACCTCGAGCCCCGCGTCGGCGAGAGCGCCCTCGTAGCCGCGCAACCGCAGGCCGGCGGAACCGACCACCTCCCCCGGGTGCGAGCCGAGGGCCAGCACGCGTCGACGCCCCGCGGCGAGCAGGTGCGCCGTGGCCGCGTGCGCCGCCTCGGTGTTGCGCATCGTCACGTGGTCGTGGGCGGAGTGGAAGATCCGCTCCCCCAGCAGCACCATGGGCATGCCGACCTCGTCGAGCAAGGGCGCGTCGTCCTCCCCGAGCGAGAGCACCGAGTACAGCACGCCGTCGAGCCCGCGGCGGCGCGCCCCACGCAGGGCCGCCAGCTCGCTGTCGCGGTCCGCGTCGAACTGCTCGATGAGCACCGAGAACCCGTGCGCGCGCGCGGCGCGCATGACGTCGTCGGCGAGCTCGGCGAAGTAGGGGTTGCGCAGATCCGGCACGATCAGCCCGATCATGTCGGTGCGCCCGGATCGCAGGGTGCGGGCGGCCTGGTTGGGCCGATACTGGAGCTCGTCGATCGCGGCTTCGACCCGTTCGCGGGTCGCGTCGCGGACGTGCGGGTAGTTGTTGATCACGTTCGAGACCGTCTTGATCGACACCCCGGCCGCGCGGGCCACGTCGTGCAGCGTCGCCGTCATGGCATCCCCCTCGTTCTGGTCGAGACTCTACAACGTTGCACACGTGAGTCTTGACGGCGAACCTCGCGGCCGTTTACGGTCATCCCGTCTCTACAACGTTGTAGTAACGCGGTCGAGACTCCATCGCACCGAGCGGGTCGCTGCGCCGACGCGGGCGCGCACCGGCAGCCGCCTCCATCCAGAGGAGCACACGAACATGCCACATCCCTCTTCCCGCGCGCGACGATCGCGCCTTCTCATCGCGACGCTGACCGCCGCGGTCCTGGCCGTCGGCGGGATGGCCGCCGCGGCCCCCGCCTCGGCGGTGACCACCGGCAACGGCTCGGTGGTCTACTCACCCCCGGCGGGGTCGTCGTTCAACCCCGAGGGCGGCACGCCCGCCGGCACGACCTACGCGAAGATCGTCGTCCTGAAGAACAACGGCTCGAGCAACGGCACGCAGCTCGTCACCTTCGACAAGCTCGTCCTGCAGAACGGACGACAGGTCTATCCGATCTACCGCAGCACGGACGACGGGTCGTCGTGGACGAAGATCGCCGACGTCGACCCCAGCAGCACCTTCCCCGGATACACGCGCACCGCCCAGCCCTTCCTCTACGAACTCCCCCAGGCATCCGGTTCGCTCCCGGCGGGCACGCTCCTGCTGACCGGCATGATCATGCCCGAGGACCGCTCGAGCAGCCGGCTGGTCGTCTACAAGAGCGCGGACCGGGGGGCCACCTGGACGTTCCTCAGCACCATCGACTCCGGCGGCCCCGCCGTGTACGACCCGAGCCCCTCGTCCACCACGACCACCGTCTGGGAGCCCTCCTTCGCGGTCGACGGCGGGGGCGGCCTCGTGGCGTACTACTCCGATGAGCGGCAGAAGGCATCCGGTGTCCTCCAGGCCGTGTCGTACCGTCGCTCCACCGACGGAGGGCAGACGTGGGGCGCCCTGTCCAACGTGTCGGCACCGCCGAACCAGAGCGACCGTCCGGGAATGATCACGGTGACCAAGCTCCCCGACGGGCGCTACCTCGCCACCTTCGAGGTCGTGAACCGCCCGAGCCAGTCCCAGAACACCGCACCGGTCTACTTCAAGACGTCGGCCGACGGGCTGAACTGGGGTGACACGACCAGCATCGGCACCCCCGTCCGTCTCGCCGACGGGCGCGGCATCGGTTCCTCGCCGTACGTGAAGTGGGTGCCGGGCGGGGGGCCCAAGGGCATGGTCATCGTGGCATCCAAGTGGTCGCTCACCTCCTCGGGAGCGATCGACGGCGGCCAGAACCTCTACGTCAACTACAACCTCGGCGCCGGCGCGTGGGAGCGCCTCCCCATGCCGGTCACGTACGACGCGAGCGACACGCAGGGCGGGAACTTCAGCGGCTTCGCGCAGGGTCTCGACGTCGGCACCGACGGGCGCACGCTCTACCAGGCGACCAACGTCGAGAACACCGCCACCGGGCTCAACGACATCCGCGTCGGATCGATCCCCGTCGACGCCCAGCAGTACGAGGCCGAGAAGGCGACGATCACGGATGCCACGATCGTGACGCACGTGCAGGCGTCGAACGGGCGCAAGGTCGGCAACATCAACAACGCTGGCAGCTCGGTGCAGTTCACCGTCCGCGTCCCCGCCGCCGGCTCGTACACGCTGAACGTCCGGTACGACAACGGCAGCGGCAGCACGTCCACGCACGGGGTGAGTGTGAACGGCGGAGCGAGTTCGTCGATCTCCTACCCCCCGACGGTCGATTGGGGTCGGTACGCCTGGGCGCAGAAGACCGTGACCCTCAACGCCGGGGTCAACACCGTCCGTTTCACCAGGGGGACGGGCTTCGCCGAGGTGGACACGCTGCACGTGTGGCGCTCGAGTGCGCTCGACCCGCAGTTCCAGGTCGTGAACCGCAACAGCGGAAAGCTCCTCGAGGTCGCGTCGGCGTCCCTCGCCGACGGTGCTGCCGTGGGTCAGTGGGGTCCGACCGAGAACGCCACGCAGCGGTGGACGCTGCGTCCCACCGGAGCGGCGACGCAGCTCGTGAACGTGAACAGCGGCAAGCTGCTCGAGATCCCGGGAGCAGCCACCGGCGACGGCGTCGACGCCGCCCAGTGGGGCCCCACGGGCAACGCGACGCAGAACTGGAACGCCGCGACGAGCGGCGGCTGGTGGACCTTCACCAACGCGAACAGCGGCAAGCTGCTCGAGATCGACGGGTGCTCGACCGCCGACGGTGCCGTCGCGCAGCAGTGGACCGCCAACGGCCTCACGTGCCAGCAGTGGCGCCTGGTGCGTGAGGGCATCCAGTAGGACCGGGCCCGCTCGGCGTGCGCAACCGCGCGCCGGGCGGCCCCGTCCCTCTGCCCTCGCCCCCAGCAGGGTTGAGTGTCCACAACACCCGGACTTCTCGAAAGATCGTCCGGGTGTCGTGGGCGCGGGAGCCCGGCGGCCGAGCGAAGCGGCCTCAGATGACCTCGGCGCTCCAGGCATCGCGCTGGCCGAAGCGCAGCGCGGCGATCGACACCGCCTGCTCGCGCAGGAACGGCAGCAGCTCGAGCCGGCCCGCCGTCGTCACCTCGTCGGCGTAGACCGTCAGCGACACATCGCCCGCGACCGTCTCGGCGACGGCGGCACGCAGCGCGCCGGTCGTCCCGGCCGGTCCGACCAGGCGGACGCGCGTCGGGCGCGGCGCGGCGAAGGGCTCGGCGGTGATGTCCGGGGCCTCGGGAGCCTCGGCCTCTCCCGCGTCGTCGGCGGCCTCGGCATCCGGGATGCCGCCGGCCAGCCGCTGCAACCACTCCGCGTCGCTCTCGACCGACACCGCGACGTCCGCCTCCCCCAGCAGGTGGCGCACCGCCGCCGGAAGACCGACGGGCGAGCTCAGGCTGAACGTCGATCCCGAGCGCACCGCGGCGACCAGCACGCGCAGCACGGCCTGCCAGGCGGCGTCGGCTGTCGCGCGCACCGCGACGTCGGCGGGGCGGTAGCGCCACAGGTTCCGCTCGACGCCGAGGCGCGAGACGTCCTTCACCCGACCGAACTCGCGGTCCCAGGCGACGGCATCCGAGAGCGCTCCGCGCCGCAGCCAGTCGAACGCCTCGTACGACAGGGTCGGTTGGGCCGCTTCGATGAGCGCCGTGATGCGGCTGTCGAGTCCGCGCAGGTGCAGGGTCGACGACGAGGCGCCGCCCGACGACGGCCGCCACGACCCCAGGGTCACCAGGCGGTTCGGTCCGCCCGACATCGCGCCCGCCCCCACGGTCGCATCCCTCCAGCCGCCGACCGGCTCGCGCTGCACGACCGCTCCCGTCGTGGGCCGGTTCACCCGCAGCACGGCAGCCTCCGCGCGGTCGATCCAGAGATCGAGATCCTGCGCGTCGCGCGTGTGGAGCCCCGCGACGTAACCGGAGCCGATCGCGTTCTGCAGCTCGATCGCGCGGGCCAGGGTCGGAGCGTGCAGGATGCCGAGCACCGGCGCCGCGACCGCCGCCCGGGTCAGGTGCGACCCGGCGCTCACCCCGGTGCGCACGCCCGGAGTCCAGAAGCGGCCCGACATCTCGGGGCCGAGGTCGAGCTCGCGCGGCTGGACGAGCCAGCGCTCCCCCTCCGCGAGGACGGTGAGGGCGCGACGCACCTCGCCCGAGGGCTCCTCGACGAGCGGGCCGACGTCGGACAGCGGGTCGTCGGCCGGGCCGACACGCAGCGAGGTGACGGCATCCTTGAGCTGCGCGAGGAATCGCGACGAGCGGGCGACCGCGCCCACGAGGATCACCAGCGACGCGGCGGTCGCGGCCTGTCCCGCACGCGCGAAGGCCCCCTCGACGATGTCGGCGACGGCGTCGTCCAGGTCGGCGGACGGAGCGACGATCACGGCGTTGCGTCCGGCGGTGAACGCCTGCAGGGGCAGCGTCGGTCGCCAGTGGGCGAACCGTTCGGCGGTCGTGCGGGCACCGGCCAGGAGCACGCGGTCCACGCCCGGGTGCACGATCAACGCGCGGCCCGACGCCTCCTCGTTGAGGTCGGCGTACGTCAGCAGGTCGCGCGGGACCCCGGCGGCCCACAGCGCCTCGGCCACGACGGCCCCGGCGCGTCGCGCGCGCGGCGACGGGGTGAGCAGCACGCCCGAGCCCGCGGCCAGCGCGGCGAGCGTCTCGGCGGCGCAGAGCCCGACGGGCGCGTTCCACCGGGGCGCGACCACGGTGACCCGGTCGGGCACGAACACGGCCCCCGAGACGCGGTCGAGCTCCTTGGCGGTGGCGGCGTAGTAGGCGGCGGCATCGACCGCCTGACTCACCTCGGCATCCGCTTCGGCGACCAGGGCGCCCCCCTCGGACGCGAGCACCTCGATCAGTTCGGCGCGTCGGTCCTCGAGCGCACGCGCGGCGGACTGCAGCACCGCGGCGCGGTCCGCCGCGGCGAGCGCACCCCAGGGTTCCGCCGCGTCACGGACCCGCGCGAGCGCCGCGTCGAGGCCGCTCTCGTCGTCGATCCGGCCCGCCGCCGCAGTGGCGTCCCCCGCCGTGGAGCCGCTCGCTCGGCCGATCGCGGCCAGCGCCCACGCTCGGTCGTCCGGCAGGGTGGGGTCGGTGTCGGCGACGTTGCGGAAGCCCGGTGCGCCCCCGGCGACCTCCGCGCTCTCGCGCGCCGAGAAGACGGCCGTGTCGACGAACGCCTGCCCGCCGAAGAGCATCTGCTGCACGTCGGGGCCGAGGGCGGACGTGTCCCCGGATGCCGCGGCCTCCCGCGCGATGCCGAGCACCGCCTGCGTGAGCCCGGCCTCGACCGCGTCACCGTCGGCGGGTTCGCGCAGGATCGCGGGATCGGGCGTCAGCCCGCGCTGCGGGACACGGCCCGCCGGCGCGGGACCCTCGGCCGCGACGGCCGCGCGATGGGCGCGCGCGGCGACGGCCGCGGTCTCGGGGGCGAAGAGGTCGTCGAGCGGCACGGTGTCCTCCCCGCCCGCCCCGCCGGGGGCATCGACGACGGGGCCAGCGACCGGCAGGTCCGGGGCGGCGGTGGCGATGCCGGCGTACGCCGACGCGAGGCGCGCGGCGACGACGTCGAGGTCGTCGGGGTGGACGGCGGCGACCTTCGTGACGAACGCCTCGTCCGGCATCCACGACGCGCCGGCCGGGAGGACCAGGGTCAGGGCGGCGTCGGTGTCGGCGGCGACCCCGAGCGCGAGAGCACCGCGCTCGGGGTCTCCGGTGGCGAACTCCACGGCGAGCCCCTGGCGCCCGCGCGCGCTGAGCGCCTCGCGCAGAGCGCGGACGGCCTGAGCGTCGACGTCGTCCCGCCGGGTGAGCGCGGGGGCGTTCCATCCGCGTCGGGCCGCCGTCAGGGCTTCGGGCGTCTGCAGCGGCGCGTCGTCGAGGCGTACGGTCAGGCGCGCGCCGCCCTCGGCGGTGCGCAGGCGCCCCCACGCGGCGAGTTCGCGGACGGCGTCGACGCTCTCGACGACGGCGATCGGCAGAGCGATCCCCGCGGCGAGCGCCTTCAGCCGGGGTTCCTCGAGCACGCGGGTGAGCGCGGCGACGGTCAGGTCGAGGTCGTCGCGCCCCTCGGCGGCGAGGGTGAGGTGCGTGCCGCTCTCTGTCGCCGCGAGGAAGAGGGGCAGCAGGCGTTCGGCGACGTGGTCGACGTCGGCGTCGAAGGCCCACCCCGACGAACGCGCGACCACGTCGGCGACCGACAGGGTGACCCGGTCGACGTCGTCGCGGGCGATCAGGGACCGGATGCCGTCGACCCGCCGCCGCGCCGCGGACTCCCCGCGCACCGCGGGGCCGACCAGCCGCACGTCGGCCGTGCCCCCGGCCTCCTCCCGTGCCGCGAGCGCGGCACCGAGCCGTTCGGGGCGCGCATCGACGGTGAGGCCGGCGATGAGCTCGCGGAGCGCCCGCCGCGCGAGGGGGACAGTCGGAGTGGGCAGCACGGGGGCGACCGCCCCGCCGATCTGCAGGGCGCCGCGCGCCGCCCAGGGAAGCGTCGCGGGCAGGTCTGCCACGAGCCGGTGCAGCGCCGCGGCGGCGGCCGCCGTGCCCTCCGGGCGGAGCACGCCGTCGGCCGCGGCGGAGAGGAAGGCAGCGGCCGCGGGGTCGGCGGGGAGCTCCCCGCGACGCGGTTCGTGCCCGCCGGTGACGAACGAGGCCGCCCGCGCGGCGGCCCGCACGGGAACGGCGGAGGAGAGCGTGAAACCGGTGCCCCGCGGGTCGTCGTTGCTCATGTCGGCCAGCCTAGGGATCGCGCGCGCGGCATCCCGGCGGCGTGCCGGTCAACCCGGGGATCGGCCTGACACGGCCGACCAGGGAGGGCACCCGAGGGCGCACCGCGACCGCCCGGGGATCCCCCGGCATTCGCTACTGTCGGTGCAGCCCCTTCACCGTTGGAGTTCCCGCATGGCACAGACCTTCACCGACATGCCCCTCGAGCTGCTGCGCGAGTATCGCCCGGCGCTCACCGCGCCCGACGACCTCGACGCGTTCTGGGACGAGACCCTGCGGGAGGCTCGGGATGCCGCGCGCCCGGCCGTCCTGACCCCGGTCGACGGCCCGCTGCGTGCGCTGTCGGTGCAGGACCTCACCTTCACGGGCTTCGGTGGAGACCCCATCCGCGGCTGGGTCGTGCGACCGCACGGCGACGAGGTGCTCCCCGCCGTCGTGGAGTTCATCGGCTACGGCGGCGGTCGCGGACTCGCGGGCGAGAAGCACCAGTGGGCGGCGGCGGGCTACGTCCACGTCATCATGGACACGCGCGGGCAGGGATCGACGTGGAGCGTGGGCGAGACGCCCGACCCGCACGGCTCCGCCGCCGCTCACCCGGGCGTGATGACCCGCGGCATCCGGGATCCCCGCGAGTACTACTACCGCCGTCTGTACACGGATGCCGCGCGTCTCGTCGACGTGGTGCGGACGCTGCCCGGGGTCGACCCGACGCGCATCGCGGTCACCGGCGGCAGTCAGGGCGGAGGACTCGCGATCGCGGCGGCGGCGCTCTCGGGCGACGCGGTGGCCGCGGTCATGCCCGACGTGCCGTTCCTGTGCGACTTCCCGAACGCGATCGTGCGGACGCCCTCGGCGCCGTTCACCGAGATCACGCGCTTCCTCGCGGTCCATCGCGATGCGGCGGAGGACGCGCTGCGGACCCTGTCGTACGTCGACGGGGCGATCCTCGCGCGGCGGATCCACGCCCCCGCGCTCTTCTCGGTCGGTCTGATGGACGACGTCGTGCTGCCCTCCGGCGTGTTCGCGGCGTTCCACGCGCTGGCATCCGAGGACGCCGCGCTCGAGGAGTACACCTACAACGGTCACGAGGGCGGCGGGTACCGGCACTGGCTGCGCCAAGTGGCGTGGCTCGACGCGCGTTTCGGGCTCGCCTGAGGCGCACGCCGCGGGCGCTCACTCCCAGACGCTGGGAGCCGGTCGCTTCGTCGACGGCAACGCCGAGCCATCGGCCCAGTCGTGCACCCACTGCTCGATGTCGGGCAGCCCCTCGGGGCGTCCGACCGCCGCGAAGAGCTCGTCGTGCGGGACGGTCCCCCCGGTGCGTCGCAGGATCCGCGCGCGGATGATCGCGCGGGCGTAGATCTCGCCCTTCACCAGCGCGCGGTGCTCGAGGTACACCGCACGGTCGTCGTGACCGATCATGCGCGTCTCGAGGTCGAAACGCTGCCACAGCTCGAGCGAGCGGCGGAACGTGATCGTCTCCGCCGCCACGACGGCGTACCACCCCTGCTTCGTCATCGCCGCCATCAGGCCGGCGCGGGTCAGCAGGTCCCAGCGGCCGAGGTCGAACAGCGACAGGTACCGACCGTTGTTGAGGTGGCGCAGCAGGTCGATGTCGGTGGGCAGCACGCGGATGCGGATGCGGGTCACCGTGTTCGGGTCGAGGGCCCCTTCGCGGCGGAGGCGACGGCGTGCGCGGAAGAGGACCAGCAGGGTCCGCCAAAGGACGTTCACGAGGGGCGAGCGTAACGATCCCACGACGGATCGGCGATTCCGTTGTGCTCAGCCCACAAGCGCGCGGTCCTCGGGTTGTGCGGGACGATCCGGCTCCCGCGGCGGATACACCCACGTCACGAGCACGACCGACACGATCATGAGCAGGAACCACGACGAGAGCTTCGAGACGTCGACCGGATGCCACGCCCCGACCTGCGAGGGATACAGCCACGCACCGGCGTAGGTCGCGATGTTCTCGGCGAGCCAGATGAACACCGCCACCCCCGCGAAGGCCAGGAGGATCGGCATCCGGAATCGTCCGCGGAAGAAACGGAAGTGCATCATCGTGCGACCCCACAGCACGACGACGGCGACGATCAGCACCCAGCGCAGATCGACGATCCAGTGATGCGTGAAGAAGTTGGCGTAGATCGCGACGGCGACGACCGCCGTCAGCCACCGGCGCGGGTAACGCGTGAAGCGGAGGTCGAACAGGCGGTACACGCGCACCATGTAGCTGCCGACCGCCGCGTACATGAACCCGCTGTACAGCGGCACCCCGCCGAGGCGAAGCACGCCCTCGGCCGCGTACATCCAGGATCCGACGTCGGTCTTGAAGAGCTCCATCACCGTCCCGACGATGTGGAACGTGACGATCACGCGCAGCTCGCGCAGGGTCTCGAGACGCCCCACCACCATGACGACCTGGATCAGCACGGCGGCGATCGTGAGGGCGTCGTTGCGGGCCAGCGGCGCGTCGGCCGGGTACCAGAGCTTCGCCGCGAGCACCACGGCGAGGAACGCGGCCCCGAACACGCACGCCCACGCCTGCTTGAGGACGAAGACGGCGAACTCGACCAGACGCGCTCGGCCACCCGAGGCGGGGGCGGCGGCGAGGAGACGGTTGGCGAGGGCGTCGAGACGCGCCTCGACGGAGGTCAACCGGGGGCGTTCCGACACGGCCGCCATGCTGGCACGCACGTCTGACAAAGTGCCGGTCATACCGCACCCCGAGAGCTCGGGCAGCCGATTTCCCCCCGGCGAGAGCCCCGCGTAGAGTCACGCCATGACCGCCGAACCCCGAACCGACATCGTCGTCCGTCCGGTGCGCGACGTGGATGCCGAGGCCCTCGGCCGCGTGCACGCCACCTGTTGGCACGAGACCTACGATCACCTGATCAGCGAGGCCGCCCTCAAGGCCGTCTCCCCCCGCCGCATGGCCGAGCTCTGGACCCACTGGGCGTCGCAGGGCGAGGACTACCGCATGCACGCCGCGCTCGTCGACGGCGAGATCGTCGGCTTCGTCGGCTCGGGTCCCGCGCGCGACGACGACGCTCCGCGCGAGCGCGAGCTGTACTTCATCTACCTGCTCGACGCCTTCCACGGCACCGGGATCGGTCAGCAGCTGTTCGACGCCGCGATCGACGCCGACGAGGGCGCGTACCTCTGGGTCGCCGACGACAACCCGCGCGCGCACCGCTTCTACGCCCGCAACGGCTTCGCGCTCGACGGCGCGTCGCACGTGGAACCCTTCCTCGGTGAGGAGCTCACCGAGGTGCGCTTCGTCCGCTGACGTGCTGCAGGTCTGGGCCCTCGACGGCATCCGTGAGATCACCCCGGGGGACGACCTCGTCCGGGTGATCCTGGATGCCGTCGACTCGACGCCGGGAGCCGACTCCTCGCTGCGCGACGGCGACATCGTCGTCGTCACGAGCAAGATCGTGTCGAAGGCCGAGGGCCGGATCATCCAGGCGTCGGACCGCGAGGACGCCATCACGCGCGAGACCGTGCGGCTCGTGGCCTCCCGCACCTCTCCCACGGGTCACGTCACCCGGATCGTGGAGAACCCGCTCGGGATCGTCTCGGCGGCCGCGGGGGTGGACGCCAGCAACACCCCCGAGGGCACGGTGCTCCTGCTGCCGGTCGACCCCGACGCCTCCGCTCGACGCATCGCCGAGGGCCTGCGCGCGGTCGCCCGGGTCGGCGTGATCATCACCGACACGCTCGGCCGCGCGTGGCGCGAAGGCCAGACGGATCACGCGATCGGGGCCGGCGGCATCCACGTGTTCGAAGACCTGCGCGGGACGACGGATGCCGAGGGCCGCCCGCTCGTCGTGACCCTGCCATGCGTGGCCGACGAGCTCGCCGCGGCCACCGACCTCGTGAAGGGCAAGGCGTCGCGCCGGCCCGTCGCGATCGTCCGCGGACGCGGAGACCTCGTGGGCGGGCTCGACCTCCCCGGCGCTCGGTCGATCGTGCGCGACCCCGAACGCGACATGTTCCGCCAGGGCGCCGACGAGGCGTACGCGGAGGGCCTCGCGGCGGGCCGCGCCGCGCAGGACGAGGCGTACGCGGAGGGCCTCGCGGTGGGCCGCGCCGCCGCGGAGGAACGCGCGGCGACGGAAGCCTGACGCCACCGGCCTCGGTCTGCGGGTCCAGAGCTGCGGGTCCGGACCCGCGGGTCCGGCGCTGCGGGTACGGCGCTGCGGGGGTCGCCGCGGCGCGGCTGATCCCCCCTCGTCCCACTTCTGGCGGGAGCATGTCCCGGAAGGCGCGGCACGCGATCTTCTCAGGCCGCAGGATATGGGACATGACTTTGCGTCGACGCGCCGGGCACCATCGCCGGCGCATCCGTCACCGGATGCCGCGAGCCGTCAGCGCGTCGCCGAGATCGTCGGCGTGACGCAGGGCGACGACGAGGAACGGCAGCGTCCCGCGCACGGGAGAGGGGCGCAGCCCGCGCGCCCGCTGCGCATCGCGCACCTCGGCGGCGTGGCGGGCGAGCACGGGGATGGTCGTGAGCGTCACCATCCAGAGCAGAGCGACGCGGGCCGGATCGACACCGACGAGGCGCAGCGGCCGCAGCCCCCTCTCGAGCGCGTCGAGCATCGCGGAGACAGGGGTCGTGAGCGGCACAAGCCCCGCGACGAGCACGGCCGCCGCGACACGTGCGGTGTTGGCCGCTGCCTGCTCGGGTCCGAGGAAGATCAGCTGCCCCGCCGCGGTGATCGCGATCATCCCGCGGAGCCCCCACGCCTGGCATCCGAGGGCCCGCAGACCCTCTCCGAGTCCCATTCCGGCCAGGGCATACAGGCACCCCGGAACCCCCACCGCCGCCGGAACCGTCGCCCACACCGGCGGCAGGGCCGCGACGACGACCGCCACGACCGCGAAGAGGGCGAGCTTCGGCCCGGCCGGCCTCCGGTGCAGCCACCCCGTCCCCGGGCGGTACATGCTCAGCACGCCAGAGCCCGTTCGTAGAGGTCGACCACGTCCGCGGCGATCCCGGATGCCGCGACCCCGCCGTCCTGGAACAGCACGGCCCGCTCGCACCGGCGCGCCAGGGCGAGGTCGTGCGTGACCAGGACGAGCGCGTGCCCGGTGTCGGCGAGCAGGTGGTCGGCCACGACGCGGGCGTTGCGCGCGTCGAGGGAGGCGGTCGGTTCGTCGGCCACCACGAGGTCGGGCGCGCGCACGAAGGCGCCGCACAACGCGAGAAGCTGCTTCTGTCCGCCGGACAGGTCATGGGCCGGGCGGTCGGCGAGCGCCTCCAGACCGAAGCGCTCGAGCGCCGCGGCGACCCGATGTCCGCGTTCCTCGCGCGGCAGGCGGAGAGACCGCAGCGACAGGGCGACGTCCTCCGCGACGGTGGGCATGACGATCTGCGCGTCGGGGTTGCTCAGCACGAGCGCGACACGACGGCGGAGGTCGGCGGCATCCCTCTCCGGATCCAGTCCCAGGACCCGGAGACCTCCGGACGCGCGCCGCACGAGTCCGGCCGCGAGGCGGGCGAAGGTCGACTTCCCGGAGCCGTTGTCACCGATGATCGCGGTCGTCCGCGCGTCGAGGTCGAGGGTGACGTCGCGGAGCACCTCGCGGTCGCCGAGGCGGGCGGTCAGCCTGTCGCACCGGAGGGTCGCCGGTCGATCCGTCATCGCACGACCTCGAACACCGCGGCGACGCCGAGACCGCCGCCGACGGACGCCGCGGCGACACCCACCATTCCCGCGGGCGCACCCGCTCGGACGAGGCGCGAGAACAGGCGCACGACGGCGACCGCCCCGCTCGCTCCCCACGGGTGCCCCAACGCCAGCGCGCCGCCCTCGGCGCAGACCCTCTCGTCGTCGTCACGGAGTCCGAGGCGTGACAGCACGGCGATGCTCTGCGCGGCGAACGCCTCGACGAGCTCGATCGCCGCGACCTCGCCCAGGTCTCTCCCCGCCCGTGCGAGCGCGGCCTCGATCGCGGGCGCGGCGCCGATGCCGGGCAGCGCCGGATCGCACCCGACGACCGCGCCGGCGCGGATCGCGAGCCCCGGACCCGACCCGGCGGGGGCGACGACGACCGCCGCCGCCCCGTCGCCGATGCGGGTCGACGTCGCGGCGGTGACCGTGCCTCCGTCGACGATCGGCGTCAGGCGGCTGAGCAGGGCCGAGGGCGAGCCGAAGCCCGCGTCGCGCGTCACCCCGGCGACGGGCACGATCTCGGCCTCGAAGCGGCCGGCCACCTGCGCCGCCCGCGCTCGCGCGCGGCTGCGGTGCGCGTAGGCGTCCTGCCGTCCCCGTGAGAGGCCGTCGTGCCCCGCGAGGTCCTCGGCGGCGCAGAGCATGTCGGGGTCGGCGAAGCCCGCCGGAGCGAACGGGGCTCGGGCGTACGGCACTCCGCCCTGCACCCGGACGGGAGCGGTCGAGGCGCTCTCCACCCCGCCCGCCGCGCGCGTCTCACCGTCTGCGCGCGTCGCGTGGGCGGCATCCACGATCGCCGCGAGCCCGCTGCCGCACTGCCGGTCGACGGCGACCCCGGGGACCTCGACCCCGAGGCCGGCGGCGAGAGCGGCGATGCGGCCGAGGTTGCCGCCCGGACCCGTGCAGTTGCCGAGGACGACGTCCGCGATCGGCGGGGATCCGGCGTCTCCCACCGCGGCCGCGACGACCTGCCCGGCGAGAGCGCCCGCGTCGACCGAGGCGAGGCCGCGACCGCGGACGGTCAGTGGACTGCGACGGGCCGCGACGACGACGGGGTCAGTGTCGGCCATCACGGTCGCGCTCCACGAGTCGCGCGGCCTCGGCTCGCGCCGGTTTGCCCGAGGGTGTTCGCGGGATCGGTCCGAACGACCATCTCCGCGGGCGGTGGGCGGGAGCGAGCCGCGCCGCGGCCTCGGTCCGGACCGCGGCCGGGTCGGCGTCCGCCACCTCGACCAACGCCGCCACCAGAGCGCCGACGCGGGGGCGCGGCATCCCGAACACGACGGCGTCGCGCACGCCCGGGATGGAACGCAGGACCTGCTCGACCTCGTGCGGGATGACGGTGGCCGACGCGCTGAGGATCGCGCCATCGGCCCGGCCCCGCAGGAGGAGGCGTCCGTCCCGCAGCTCGGCGCGATCGCCGACGGTGGCCCACGCGCCGTCGCGCCGCAGGGGTCCGCCCGCGCCGAGATATCCGGATGCCACAAACGGTGAGCGCACCCACACCTCGACGCCGCGCACCTCGAGATCGACCCCCGGAAAGGCGCGCAGTCCGTCCCCCGTGTCGACGGCGACGAACGACAGTTCCGCCGCGCCGTAGTACGAGACGACCCGCACGCCGGCAGCCTTGGCGCGCTCCCGCAGCGCCGGGTCGAGGTGCGAGCCGCCGACCAGTGCGACACGCAACGACGGCAACGACCCCTCGTCGAGGACGGCGCGCAGGCCCTCGGGCGTCGCATGGAGATGCGTCGCGGCGGGATCGCGCCCGAACACCGGACGCGGACCGCCCTCGAGGGCGTGCGCCAGCGAGTACAGGGTCAACGACGACGATGCCGGGGCGGGGAGGGCCGCGACGTCGTCGGGTCCCGCATCGAGCAGAGCCGCCACCGCCGCGAACGATTCCGTCCACGACGCGGCGGTGCGTCGGACCATGCGCGGGGTGCCGCTGCTCCCCGAGGTCAGGGTCGCCCAGGCCGTGGCATCCCTCTCCTCGATCCCGGATGCCAGGCGCGCGACGCCCGCGCGGTGAGCGGCGCTCCATCGCGGGTCGGCGATCAGCACGGCGTCCCCGGCGGCGCGGGTCGTGGCGATCCGCTCGAGAATCCGCGGATGGTCGCCGTCGAGGACGACGATCACGCCGGCGCAGCCGCGGGGGTCGCGGCGGGTCGCGTCCAGGCGCGGCGGAACCCCCGCGGGTATGCGCGCACGAGAGCGGTGACGACCGCTGTCGCGAGCGCGGCCTTGAGCAGATCGCCGGGCACGAAGACGAGGCTCGCGAGAGCGGTGTCGCCGAGCGGCAGACGGGTCACCGCGCTCTGCACGGGAATGCCGACCGCGTAGATCGCCGCGACACCGCCGACGACCGTGGCCAGGGCCGTGCGCCAGACGACGGGACGTCGACCTCCCGCGTGGACGAGGAGACCGACGACGATCGCCCCGAGGATCCAGCCGAGCGCGTAGCCCGCGGAGGGACCGAGGAAGACGCCGATGCCCCCGCGCCCGCCCGCGAGGAGCGGAAGACCCGCCGCCGCGAGCGCGAGCACCACCGTCACCGAAAGAGCGCCGAGCCAGGGGCCGAGCACCGCTCCGGCCAGCATCACTCCGAGCGTCTGGGCGGTGATGGGCACGCCCCCGAAGACGGGGAAGCTCCCGGGCAGCCCGAGGACGGCGATGAGGGCGGCGAAGACGGCCACGCGGGCGAGATCGGTGGCGTCGAGCGTGCGGGTCATGACATGCCTTCCTGAACAGCGTTCACCTGAACGGTGTTCACTATACTCAGACCATGGCTCCTCGAGGACATTCCGCTGACGACGTCGCCCGCACCGCCCTGCGGATCCTCGACGACCACGGACTCCCCGACCTCACGATGCGCCGCCTCGCGACCGCTCTCGAGGTGCAGCCCAGCGCGCTGTACTGGCACTTCCCCAACAAGCAGAAGCTGCTCGCGGAGCTGTCGGACCGGATCGTCGGCCGGATGGCATCCGGAATCCCCGTCGACCTGCACGCCGAGGCGCACGCTCTGCGCGACGCGCTCCTGGCCTACCGCGACGGCGCCGAGGTCGTCTCGAGCACCCTCGCGCTCGGCCTCGGGTCCCCCCTCGCCCACGATCGGCTGACTTCCGCGGTCACCGCCGCCGGGTTCGACGCCGACACCGCACGCCGCGGGGCGACGACGGTGCTGCACTACGTGCTGGGCTTCGTCTGGCACGAGCAGCAGCGCCTCCAGTACGACAGCGCCGGGGCCCGTGACGCGGGGGCCTCGGGCCTCGCGTCGGACGACTTCGCCTTCGGCCTCGACCTGATCGCGGCCGGCCTGCGGGCGCGCGGCCGGGTCTGACGGCACGCGCGCGGCGCCACGCGCGCGCGGTGATGGCCGGGGCCGCGCGCGGTCGTCGGGCCGGGCGCCGTTCGTCGGGGCCGGGCGCGTTTCGTCGGGGCCGGGCGCCGTTCGTCGGGGCCGCGCACCGTTCGTGGGGCCGCGCACCGTTCGTCGGGGCCGCCCGCGTTCGTCGAGACCGTAGCCGTTCGTCGAGACCGCACGCATCTCGCCGCTATCCCGTGCGTTCCGGGGGAACGTGTGCGGTCTCGGGGGGGGCGGCGCCGGGCGGGGCCGCGCGGGGCCGGGCGGGGCGGATGGCGCGGGGCGGCGCGAGGCGCGGCCGGGCCGGGCGAGGCGAGGCGGCCGCGCGGGGAGTCAGCGCTGCTTGACGTCGCCGAAGAGGCGGGCGATGGGCACGAGCACGCGCGGACGGGCGGTCGCCCAGCCCGCAATCATCACGAGCAGGGATGCCGCGAAGATCAGCAGACCGGTCGGATCGCCGGCGAACGCGTCGGGGTCGACCGCGCCGCGGGCGGCGTACATGTGATTGAGGTTGCGCAGGGCACCGGTGGACAGCACCAGCCCCACGTGCACGACGATGAAGGCGACGAAGAACAGCATCACGGGGAAGTGGATCTTGCGCGCCCACTCCACCGGGTAGAGACGGTTGAGCGTCGCGGCATCCTTCGGCCAGACGCCCGAGAGGCGCACGCCGCTGAGGATCGCGAGAGGTGCGGCGACGAAGGTGATCGCGAAGTACGACAGCTGCTGCAGGCTGTTGTAGTTCACCCAGCCGTTCTCAGTGGGCCAGTCGAGCGAGACGTACTGCACGGCCGCCGACAGCGCGTTCGGGAACACCTCCCATGACGTCGGGACGATCCGCATCCACTGCCCGGTCGCGAACAGCAGAACGACGAAGATGACGCCGTTCGCGATCCACAGGATGTCGATCGCCTGGTGGAACCAGAGCGCGAGGCTGATGCGACGCTTCTTGTTCGTGCGCGGAGACCAGAACGCGGCGGGTCGCTTCTCGCGCCGCACCTGCCAGCCCGAGCGGATGATGAACAGCAGGAAGAAGCTGTTGAGGAAGTGCGACCAGTTCAGCCAGACCGGGAGCCCCACCGGCGCCCCCGCGGGCAGGGGGTACTCGCCCGGGAAGGCGGCGAGGAACTCGCGTCCCGGCTCGAGCGCCAGGACGAAGCGGGCGAGCAGCACGGCGATCCCGGCCAACGCGAACGCGAAGACCCCGAGCACGGCCGCCGAGCCGAGCCACTGCACCGGTGTGTACGGCCCGATGCGCTTCGGTTCGGCTTTCGTGCGGCGGGGGGCGGATGCCGCGGCGCCCGGCCACACCGTCTTCCGCACGGCGAGGGGCGGGCGAGCGGCGGGATCGGAGACTGCGGAGTCGCCCGGCGCGGGGCTCGGCGCGGTATTCGCGAGATCGGCCGCATTCTGCGAGGCCGACGCGGTCGCAGATTCGGAAAGCGCCACCGGATTCGGATCGATCTCGCCGATGCGTCCGGATCTGCCGTCGTGCTCCGAATCCGCGAGCGCAGAAGCCGGCGGCCACGGCTCGCCGCCCGGAACGCGCGGCAACCCTCGGCGCACCGCCGACGCGGGCGAGGAGCCCACGGCATCCGGATCCGAGAGAGCCTCGCGCTCGGAGATCGGCGCGGGGCTCGGCGCGGTATTCGCGAGATCGGCCGCATTCTGCGAGACCGACGCGGTCGCAGATTCGGAAAGCGCCACCGGATTCGGATCGATCTCGCCGATGCGTCACTCGCAGAATCCGCCGCGGAACCTGCGAGATCGGCGACATTCTGCGAGGTCGCCGCATCCGCCGAGCCGGCGACCGGGTCCGGCTCACCGCGCGCGCCGGACACGTCATCCCCCGCCTCGGACGCGCCGGACACCGCGGGCGGCCAGGGCTCCCCGCCGGGGACGCGCGGCAGCCCGCGACGCGGGGTGCGGGGTGTGGACGCCATCTACTTCTTTTGGGCCTCGAGCGCGCTGATGAGTTGCGGGACGACGGTGAACAGATCTCCGACGATACCGAAGTCGGCGATCGCGAAGATCGGCGCCTCGGGATCTTTGTCGACCGCGACGATGGTGGTGGCGGTCTGCATCCCGGCGCGATGCTGGATCGCGCCCGAGATTCCGAGCGCGATGTACAACCGCGGCGACACCGTCACGCCGGTCTGCCCGACCTGCGCCGAGACCGGCACGTATCCCGCATCGACGGCGGCGCGAGAGGCACCGACCGCCGCCCCCAGCACGTCGGCCAGCTGCTCGACGAGCGCGAAATCCTCGCGCGAGCCCACCCCGCGACCACCGGCCACGACGACCTTCGCCCCGCGCAGCTCGGGGCGCGTCGACGGCGCCGAGGTCTCCGAGAAGCTCTCGACGCGGGCGGAGGGAACCCCGGATGCCACGACCTCGAGCCGCTCGACCGCGAGAGGCTGCGCCTCCAGGCGCTCGGTCACGGCCCCGGGCCGCAGGGTGGCGACGAGCGTGCCGAAGGTCGGGGCTCCCTCGACGGTGAACGCCCCACCGAAGACGGCGTGATGCGCGACCACGCCGAGGTCGTCGCGATCCAGGCCGACCACGTCGGCCGCGAGAGGTAACCGCAGGCGTGCGGCCACCCGGGCGACCGCGTCGCGCGACTCCACGGAGTTCGACGCGAGCACGAGGTCAGGACTCTCGCGCGCCACGGCCGCGGCGAGGGCGTCGACCACCGGGAGAGTCAGCGCGTCGGGATCGACGTCCGCGGTGAGCACGCGCACCGCGCCCAGGGCCGCGGCCTCGGCGGCAGCATCGGCGGCAGCACCGACCGCGGCATCGCGCCCAGCGCCGAACGCAGCATTGGACCCGGCAACGACCGCAGCCTCGGGCCCGGCACCGACCGCGGCCCCGGCCGGACCCGCGATCAGGGCCACCGGGTCGCCCACCCGGCGAGCCGCGGCGAGGAGTCCGGCGGACGAGGCGGCGAGCGCCCCGCCGGGAAGAATCTCGAGGAGCACGAGCGCGACGGCCATCACGCCACCCCCTCGGCGATCAGGAACGCGGCGAGCTGCTCGCCGGCATCCCCCTCGTCCGTGATCCTGATGCCGGCCTCGCGGGGCGGACGCTCGGCGACGGACACCATGATGTAGCGCGGCACCGCGGGATCCTCGGCCTCGACGCCGAGGCCGGCGGCATCCACCGTCTCGTACGGCTTCTTCTTCGCCGCCATGATGCCCTTGAACGTCGTGAAGCGTCCCTCGGGCAGCGCCTCGGTGATCGAGACGACGGCGGGGAGGGCGGCGGAAACCCGCATCGTCCCGGCGTCGCTCACACGGTCGCCGGCCACGGCGTCGGCGCCCACCTCGAGGCGCGACAACGCCGTCAGCTGGGGAACCCCGAGCACCTCGGCGACCATCGCGGGCAGCACCCCTCCGCCGCCGTCGGTCGAGAGGTTGCCGGCGATCACGAGGTCGAACCCGGTGCGACGGATCGCCGCCGCCAGGACCTCCGCGGTGAGCAGCAGGTCGGCCCCGCGCAGCGCCTCATCGACGACGTGCACCGCCGACGTCGCTCCCATCGCGAGGGCTTTGCGCACGGTCGCCGCGGCCGACGCCGGCGCCATCGTCAGCGCGATCACCTCGGTCCCCGGATGCGCATCGGCATGGGCGAGCGCGGCCTCGACCGCGCGCTCGTCGATCTCGTCGAGCACGGGTGTCGACCCGGCCCGGTCGGTCAACCCCGTCTCGAGGTCGAGCCTCCGCTCGCCCCACGTGTCGGGAACCTCTTTGATCAGCACCACGATCTTCATCGACGCGGCTCCTTCGTTCGGATAATGGATGCCGCACCCTCGCGGCGAGCGACATGTTCGAGGAGCGGGGACGTCGGCACGCTCAGCCACCGCCCGACCACACGGATGCCGGGCGCGCGGTACCGTGAAGCGCGAGGAGGACCGATGACCCGACGACTGCCGGTCGACCCGATCGCGGAAGCCAAACGCCAGTGGCTCGCGCACGGGTGGGACGACGCGGCCGACGGCATGACGGTGGTGACCTCGGTGATCCGGGCGCACCAGTTGCTCATGGCATCCATCGATCGAGCCCTCCGACCTTTCGACCTGTCGTTCTCGCGCTTCGAGATGCTGCGGCTGCTCGCCTTCACGCGGGAGGGACGGATGCCGATGGCCAGCGCCATCGCGGCCTCGTCGCGCGCGAGCCGCATCCCACCGACGGACGCGCGGCGCTGCTCGCCCTCACCCCGGACGGTCGGCGAAGGGTGGACGAGGCGACCCGCGCCCTGAACACCGTGTTCGCCGACCTCGGGATCGACGACGACGACGCGACGGCGCTCGTGCGGATCATCGCGCGCTTCCGCAAGGGAGCCGGCGACTTCGCCGACCCCGCCCCGGTGCCCGACCCGCTGT
>JARBUN010000126.1 GCA_029239635.1 Microbacterium sp.
GAGTCAGCCGCGGCGGCGCTCCGCGTCCTCGAGCCGGATCGCCGTGCGGATGGCCTCCCGTGCGCGACGGCGATCGCCGGCTGCGTCGTACGCGAGGCCGAGACGGTATCGCGCGCGCCAGTCATCGGGGTGCGCTTCGACGTCGGCGCGATACCGCGGGAAGAGCGCGTCCCCGTCTTCGCGCTCGATCCGGCCGCTCGGGCGCACGGGCAGGTCTTCGTCGGGGAGTCCGCCCTCGGCATCCAGACGCTCGCCCACGCGCTGCGCGCGCACGCCGAACCACAGCTCCCGCCCGATGGCCCACAGGGCGAGGAGGGGCAGGACGATCAACGCGATGCCCATGACGACGCCGACGGTGTCACCGCTGCCGAGCAGGACGATCGCTCGCTGTCCCGCGAGGAAGACGTAGAGCAGAAGCAGCACCGTCATCAGCGCGACGGCGAGGCGAACTCTCATGCGCTCGTGGCGCCCGCCACTTGGCCGGAGACGTCGTCGTCGGCGACGGGGGCCTCCGGGGCGGCCGGGCGGGTGCGCACACCGATGTCGATGAAGCTGTCGAGGCCGATCATGACGCCCGTGGCCTCGCGGGCCGCGGCGAGGGCGATGCGGATCCCCGGCGCGTAGGCCGTGGCCGGGTCGACGGTGTCGTGGACGATCGTGAGCGATTCCCCCGGGCCGGACAGCACCGTCTCCTGACGAGCGACCACACCCGGGCGACGCAGGGAGTGGATGGGAACGGATGCCACCCGCTGACCGCGGGCGCGCTGGTCGACGTGGGGAGACTCGACGGGCCCGACCTCGGCGCGGGCGGCGGCGATGAGCTCGGCCGTGCGCACGGCGGTGCCGCTGGGCGAATCGACCTTGGTCTCGCGGTGGGCTTCGATGATCTCGATCGAGGGGAAGAACGGTGCCGCCGCAGCCGCGAGAGCGCTGCCGATGACGGATCCCAGCGAGAAGTTGGGGATGAAGACGACGCCCGTGCCGCTGGCATCCACGAGCGGGCGGACGAGGGCGATGCGCTCGTTGGACCAGCCCGACGTGCCGACGAGCACGTTGATGCCCCGTTCGATCGCCGCGCGCACGATGTCGATGGACACGGCGGGCGTCGACGCGTCGATGACCAGGTCGGCACCGTCGAGCTCGCTCATCTCGGACCGGGAGGTGAGCACCGCGGACACCTCGTACCCTTCTTCGGCCTCGACGACCTCGCGGATCACTCCGCCCAGCTTGCCGGTCCCGCCCACGATGGCCACACGCGTCGTCATGGGTCAAGCCTAGGCGGCGCGGCGGCGGCGGCAGGACAGATGCCTCTTCACACGCGACGTCACGCGCTGGCGTGGATCCCCGGATGCCGCCGACGACTCTCGCGAAACGCGGGGTGAGCGATGATGGCGGAGTGAGCGACATGGATGCCACACGGCGCTTCTACGACACCGTCGCCGCGGCGTACGCGGCGGCCCTCCCCGACACGCGGGCGGAGGCACCGCTCGACCTCGGCATGATCGCCCAGTTCGTCGCCGATCTCCCCGACGGTGATGGGCTGATCGTGGACGCCGGTTGCGGGACCGGCCGCCTGCTCGCACACCTCGCCACGCTCGGGGCGTCCCCGCTCGCGGGGGTCGACCTCTCCCCCGCGATGGTGACGCGGGCCAGAGAGGCGCAGCCCGATATCCGGGTCGAGGTCGCCGAGCTGACGGCCCTCCCGTTTCCGGATGCCACGGTGCGCGGCATCCTGTGCTGGTACGCCATCATCCACAGCGACGCGGACGAGGTAACGGCGATCAGCCGTGAAGCCCGACGTGTGCTCCGCCCTGGAGGAACGCTCCTGATGGGGTTCCAGGCCGGGACGGGGACGCGACGGATCGAGCACCCCTACGGACACGACGTCACGATGGATGCCGTGCTGCACGATCCCGCGACCATCGCCCGGGCGCTGGACGCGGCGGGGTTCGATGTCACCGCGGTGGCGGAACGCGCCGCCCGGGCTCGCGAGAAGCATGCCCAGGGCTTCGTCCTGGCTCGCCGTCGCTGAGAGCGCGCCGACTCGCCGCGGGGGCGCGCGCCGGCTCGCCGCGGGGGCGGCGGTCAGACCGGAAGCGGGTCGACCAGGCCTGTGCGCAGCTCGACCGGAAGGTGCGCCAAATCGTTGTGCGACAGCAGGGTCCAGGGACGACCCTTCTTCTGCGCGATGACGGTCAGGCCGCAGTAGGCCTGGTTGATCGTCATCCAACGCCACTCCGGGGCCTGCAGCACCTCGCGGACGAACCAGGAGATCACGAAGTTGTGCGTGATCAGCAGCTCGTGCACCTCGCCGGTCTTGCGGGCGAGGAACTCGGCGGTGGCATCCGCCATCTGCGCCCGGCCGGCGTCGACCTCGGCCTCGGTGACGGAACCGAAGAACGGCTCGTAGGCGGCCGGGGTCTCGGGGGTCATTCCCGTGGGCACGCAGTCGAACAGCAAGGCGGACGGCTCCGGCGACACCGACGGCAGGCGCTCGGCGACGGCGTTGGCGGTCTGCGCCGCGCGCTCCAGGGGCGAGTGCCAGACGGCGTCGAGCGGGAGCCCCGACAGACGGTCGGCGATCAGGGCCGCCTGACGCTGACCACGGGGAGAGAGGGGTCCGTCGGCGAGGCCGTGCTCGGCATCCTGATGCTCGCCGTGGCGCACCAGGTAGATGTAGTGCGTCACGTCAGCTCACCTCGTCGTCAGTCCTACGGCCCCCCGCCGCACGTCTTCCACCCTACGTCACACCCCCGCAGGGGAGCCCGTCACTCGGCGGCGCGGGCGATGTCGGAGAGCTGCGCGCGGCTGAGGCGCACGCCCACGGCCCGCATGCACTCCACCACGTGGCGAGGGGCGAACGCGTTGACGATCGGCGCCGCCACGATCTTCTGCGCGAGGAGCCAGGCCACTGCCACGGCGGCATCCGGAATGCCCAGCTCGGTGCCCACGGCATCCAGGGCTCGGAGGACCTTCGAGCCGCGGCGGTTGAGGTGCATCGCCAGCTGGGAGCCGCGGACCGACCGCGACTGCTGGTCGCGCGTGCGCGTCTCCCCCGCGAGGAAACCGTGCGCGAGAGGGTGCGAGGGCGTGACGGCGATCCCCTGTGCCGCCGCGATGAGACGCAGGTCGCCGTCGAACTCGTCGCGGCGCAGGACGTTGTACGGCACGTCGAGGACGGTGATGCGCGGGTATCCCGCGGAGGAGAGGATCCGCGCCTCGACCAGCTGCGCCGCCGTGTAGCCGTGCGCGCCGATCGCACGGACCTTGCCCGATTCGACGAGCCACTCGCTGGTGGCGAGGGTGTCTTCCAGGATGGCCGCATCGCCGCGGGCCGCGTCGAGCGAGAGGACGTCGATACGGTCGGTGCCGAGCCTCTGCAGCGACGCCTCCACGGCGCGCACGAGGTTGACCGAGTCGAGGCCGGGGTTGTCGGGGTGACGCCCCACGCGGACGGTGAGCACCATGTCGTCGCGGACGCGACGCGTGCGCATCCACTCGCCGATGATGAACTCGCTGCGGCCGGCGGCGTAACTGTCGGCGGTGTGCAGGGCGTTGCCACCCAGTTCGGCGTAGGAGTCGAGGATGTCGTGGCTGGAGGTCGCATCGACGTTCCAGCCGAACTCCCCGCCGCCCAAGAAGAGGGGGAAGACGTCGAAGCCGGTTTCGCCCAGCGGAACCCGCACGTGCGAGCCGAGGCCCGGCCCCTGCAGGGTCACGGGGGCGGAGGGATGCGGCGACCGGTCGCGCCGAAGGCGCGCGGAGGGGACGTTCTCTACGCCCGAGCCGCTCATGATGGGATCCCCCTCGTTACGTCGGGGGATCGCCTGGTGAGACCGACGTCCACGCCCCCCGACGCGTACTACGAGGGTAAAGCCTCGCCCGGAACCGACCGCTAAATCACCCGCCGCGCCGATAAACATTGCATAACGCTTGGCTGCGGAACGCACGGATGCCCGCCCCGCACGAAGCGGGACGGGCATCCGTCAGAGGAGAGGATCAGCCCTCGGCGGGAGCCTCGGGGCCCTCGCTCGCGGCGGCCGAGCTCTGCGTGTCGGCAGGCTCGGTCGTGGCGGCCTCTTCGTCGAGCACGGGCTCGAGCGACAGCTTGCCGCGGTCGTCGATCTTCGTGATGCGCACGAGGATCTTGCGACCGACCGAGAGCACGTCTTCGACGTTCTCGACGCGCTTGCCACCGGCGAGCTTGCGGACCTCGCTGACGTGCAGCAGGCCGTCCTTCCCGGGAAGCAGCGAGACGAACGCACCGAAGGTCGCGATCTTGACGACGGTTCCGAGGAACTGCTCGCCCACCTCGGGGTTGGTCGGGTTGGCGATCGCGTTGACCTGGGCGCGGGCCGCCTCGGCCGAGGGGCCGTCGGTCGCACCGATGTACACGGTGCCGTCGTCTTCGATCGAGATCTGGGCGCCGGTCTCGTCCTGGATGGAGTTGATCGTCTTGCCCTTGGGCCCGATGAGCTCACCGATCTTGTCGACCGGGATCTGCACGCTGATGACGCGCGGCGCGGTGGGCGCCATCTCGTCGGGAGCGTCGATCGCGGCGTTCAGGACGTTGAGGATCGTCAGACGAGCCTCCTTCGCCTGGGTGAGGGCGGCAGCAAGCACCGACGACGGGATGCCGTCGAGCTTGGTGTCGAGCTGGATCGCGGTGATGAACTCGCTGGTACCGGCGACCTTGAAGTCCATGTCGCCGAGGGCGTCTTCGGCGCCGAGGATGTCGGTCAGGGCGGCGTAGCGCGTCTGTCCGTCGACCTCGTCGGTGACCAGGCCCATGGCGATGCCGGCGACGGGAGCGCGAAGGGGCACACCCGCGTTCAGCAGCGACAGGGTCGAGGCGCAGACCGAGCCCATCGACGTCGAACCGTTGGAGCCGAGGGCCTCGGACACCTGACGGATCGCGTAGGGGAACTCCTCGCGGCTCGGGAGCACCGGGACGAGCGCGCGCTCGGCCAGGAAGCCGTGGCCGATCTCGCGACGCTTGGGGCTTCCCACACGGCCGGTCTCACCGGTCGAGTACGGCGGGAAGTTGTAGTGGTGCATGTACCGCTTGTGCGTCACCGGCGACAGCGAGTCGATCTGCTGCTCCATCTTGAGCATGTTCAGCGTGGTGACACCCAGGATCTGGGTCTCGCCGCGCTGGAAGATCGCCGAACCGTGGACGCGCGGGATGACCTGCACCTCGGCGTCGAGCGGACGGATGTCGGCCAGGCCACGGCCGTCCATGCGGACGCCCTCGGCGAGGATGCGACCGCGGACGATCGTCTTCGTGACCGACTTGTACGCGGCGTTGAACTCCAGCGTCGCGACGGCGGGCAGTTCGCCCGACTCGACGGCGGCGAGGAGCTGCTCCTTGACGGAGGTCTTGACCTCGTCGTCGGCGTTCTGGCGCTCCTGCTTGTCGGCGATCTGGTAGACCGGCACGAGGCGGTCGTAGGCGCGACCGGCGACGAAGTCGTACGTCTGCTGGCTGTAGGCCGGGAAGACGGGGAACGACTGGATCTCCTTGGCCGCGGTGCGCGCGACCTCGTTCTGCGCGTCGACGAGCTGACGCAGGAAGGGCTTGGCAGCCTCGAGGCCCTCGGCCACGACCTGCTCGTTCGGCTTGGTGGCGCCGCCCTTGATCATGTTCCAGCTGCCCTCGGTGGCCTCGGCCTCCACCATCATGATGGCGACGTCTCCGTCGTCGAGCACGCGGCCCGCGACGATGAGGTCGAAGACGGCTTCCTCGAGCTGGGTGACGGTCGGGAAAGCGACCCACTGGTCGGCGTTCTCGCCGTGGCCCGGGATGAGCGCCAGGCGCACACCCGCGATGGGACCCGAGAACGGCAGGCCGGAGATCTGGGTCGAGAGCGACGCGGCGTTGATCGCGAGCGCGTCGTAGAACTCGCCGGGGGCGATGGAGAGGACGGTGACGACGATCTGGACCTCGTTGCGGAGGCCGTCGACGAACGACGGACGCAGCGGGCGGTCGATGAGGCGGCACACGAGGATGGCCTCGGTCGAGGGGCGGCCCTCACGGCGGAAGAACGAGCCGGGGATCTTGCCGGCGGCGTAGGAACGCTCTTCGACATCGACGGTCAGCGGGAAGAAGTCGAAGCCTTCACGCGGGTGCTTGCCGGCGCTGGTGGCCGACAGGAGCATCGTCTCTTCGTCGAGGTAGGCGGCGACGGCGCCCTGCGCCTGCTGAGCGAGGCGACCGGTTTCGAAACGGATGGTGCGGGTGCCGAAGCGGCCGTTGTCGAGAACGGCTTCAGCGGCGGTGATTTCTGGACCTTCCAAGAGGTCCCTCCTTCTTTGTTTAGGCTCGCCGCCCCGTGTGGGCGACGAGCTGACATGCGAAGGAGCAGGAACAGGCAGAAAGGGCGCGCCGACGTATCGGCCCGGAAATCCCGGCGACTGGCCACCAGTAGACGACCACCCGGCACGCGACGGGGAGTCCACCACAGGGGACCAGCGTCTGCCGGCCTGCTCCGTGTGCTCATTGCCATCGCCCCCTCGCCGGCGTGGGCCGCCCCGTCGTCATCCGTCCGCGTGCTCACCGCCGCCGCGGATGACGACGGCCCTGCCGTCATCGAGGTCAAGAAAGAACTGGATGCGGCCGAGGCCTCCGCCGCCGCCGCATCGCGGCGCGCCCTCGACGCCTCCGCCGAAGCCGAGCGCACGCGCCTGTTGGCCGCGTCCACCGCCGCGCGTGCCGAGACGCTCGCCGCGCAGAGCTCGGCCGCCGATGCCGTCCTGGCATCCGCCCACGCCCGCGCCGGGGCCAGTGCGGCGCGCCTGTACCGCACGACGGGCAATGGACCGCTCGTCGCCCAACTCCTGACGAGCGCCGACCCGGACTCGCTTCTCGAGCGCCTGGGATTGCTCGACCGCGTCGCGACCCTGACCACGCGCGACGCCGGCGAAGCCCGCAGCGCCGCGGACGTCGCGACCTCGCTGCGCACGCAGGCCGAGGCTGCTCGCACCGAGGCGGCCCGCCTCGCGACGGCGTCGGCGGCGACAGCTGCCACCGCCCGGACCGAAGCCGACACCGAGGCCCAGGCCGTCAGCGCGGCGCAGGCCCAGCTCGACGCCCTCTTCGCTCGACTCGCCGCCCTGCGCGAGACGACGGCTCAGCAAGAGCGCGAAGCGCGACTGCGCGAGCAGACCCAGCGCGAAGCGCAGGAGCCGGGAGGGAACGGCGGGGGCGGCAACAACGGCGGCGGCTCGAACAACGGCGGCGGGGGCGGCAACAACGGCGGCGGCTCCCACAACGGCGGCGGCGGGAACAACGGAAGCGGGAACAACGGCGGCGGAAGCGGCGGCGGGAACAACGGGGGCGGGAACAACGGCGGCGGAAGCGGCGGGGGCAACAACGGGGGCGGCGGCTCGAACAACGGCGGCGGCAATGGCGGCGGCACGACTCCCCCACCGACGGCCCCGGCCGGCCCGATCATGAGCCCCGGGGAAGCGCGCGACTACGCGCGCGGCGCGATCGGCGGCTACGGGTGGGGAGACGATCAGTTCTCCTGCCTGGTG
>JARBUN010000127.1 GCA_029239635.1 Microbacterium sp.
CGTCTTCGCCGCGACCATGCGCACCCAGGTCATCACGCGGCCGAAGGTCATGGCGTGGCTGCGCCGCACGTTCGCGGCGACGTACGTGCTGCTCGCCGGACGACTCGCTCTCGAATCTCGCTGATCTCCGGGCAGAGCTCGCGCGATTCGGTGCGCGTGCTGCGTTTCCTCGACGGGTCCAGCGGCCTTGATGGTCAGGCGATCCGGCGGAACCTCGGCCCCGAGTATCCGTCCCGCTCGACGGTCTCGGTGAACATCTCCACGGGGCGCACCCAGAACGAGTAGTCGTCGTAGAGCTTGCGGTAGGACACGAAGACCTCTTCGGTCTCTGAGTGCCTCGCCGTGCCGAACACCTCGTAGCGCTGGCCCTTGAAGTGCTCGTAGATGCCGGGTTCGACGGTCATGCGGTCGTCTCCTTCGTGCGGATGGAACATCAATCGTCCCAGCAGGGGGCCTCCTCGAGGCCAGCGGCGCGTGCGACCGCGACTCGTGTCGAAGAAGGCCGCGCAGCAGGTCGGCGAGGCGCAGAGGGCGAGCGCTCCGGGGCGCACGCCGGCGAGGATCTCGATCGCGTCGGACGCGACGACCCCCAGCGCGGCGGACACGGATGCCGGATCGCCCAGGACCCACCGCCGGTCGCCGTCCCGCGTCAGAGCGGCCACGGCACCGCCGCGCGCGGCGAACCCGTTGATGACCTCGACGGCGTCGCGCGGGTGAGGCCGCCCCTCGGCTCCGGCCGTCGCGGCGGCATGGATCGCCTCGCGCAGCTCGATGGCCGCCGTGAGGTCGGCGGGGGAGCAGGCGTCGACGGCGAGGCCCATCTCGCCGAGCCAATCCGCGAGGCGCGCGGGCGTGGGGATGCGCTCGACGGGCGCGCCGCGTCGCTCGGTCAACGTCCCCGTGAAGCTCGTGGCCAGCACGGAGCCGACACGGAACTCCGGGTCGCGATCGGGCATGGAACCAGCATAGGCGGTTCCCGCAGCGGCATCCATCTGTTAGAACCGTCATAGCCGGTTCGCACCAGGGAGGTCGCCATGATCGAACGTTTCGAGGCGCGGGCGACGGAGGAGGAGCTGGCCGACCTGCGTGCGCGCCTGGCATCGGCGCGCTTCCCCGAGCGCGAGACCACTGCCCGCACCGCCCGCGGCCGCGACCGGTGGACCCAGGGCGTGCCGCTCGCCGACCTCGTCGAGCTCGTGGAGTACTGGCGAACGACGTACGACTGGCGGGCCTTCGAGCGACGCCTGCACGAGATCGGCCAGTACCGCACGGTCGTCGACGGTCTCGGCATCCATTTCCTCCATCGCCGTTCGTCGCGGCCCGATGCCACCCCGCTCGTCCTGACCCACGGGTGGCCCGGAAGCGTCGCCGAGTTCGTCGACATCATCGACGACCTCACCGAGCCTCGGGATGCCGAGACCCCGGCCTTCCACGTCGTCGCACCGTCGCTCCCGGGGTTCGGCTTCTCGAGCAAGCCGACGGAGGAGGGGTGGGGCACCGAGCGCATCGCCGCCGCCTGGGTCGGTCTCATGGAGCGGCTGGGATACGACCGCTTCCTCGCGCACGGCGGGGACTGGGGCGGACCCGTCACGATCGCCCTCGCGGGACGCTTTCCGGAGCGAGTCATCGGCATCCACACGACGACGCCCGTCGCGCCTCCGGGCCTGAGTCTCGACGTGCTGGACCCCAGCGAACGGCGGTGGGTCGAGCAGACGCGCGCCTTCGAGGCGCACCGCCTGGCCTACGCCAAGGTCATGGCGACCGCGCCGCAGACGATCGGGTACGCGCTCGTCGACTCCCCGGTGGGGCTGCTCGCCTGGATCGTCGAGAAGTTCTTCGAGTGGAGCGACACGAAGGAGTCGCCGTTCGAGACCATCTCGCGCGACCGCGTCCTCGACAACGTCACCCTGTACTGGCTCACCGCGACCGGCGCCTCGGCGGCGCGCATCTACTTCGAGAGCCACCAGTCCCTCGACCCCGACCTCCGTGTGACGGTGCCCGCGGCCCTCACCACCTACCCCCACGACATCGAGAAGCATCCGCGGCCGTGGGCGCAGGAGCGTTTCCGCCGCATCGTGCGCTGGCGCGCGCCGGAGTCCGGAGGTCATTTCCCCGCGATGGAGATGCCGGATGCCTTCGTGCGCGACCTGCGGGAGGGGTTGGCGGCCGTTCTGGCGAGTGGGGCGTCGCCCCCCGTGATCTCTAGGCGAGATTGAGGAAGAGCTTCTCCAACTCGTCGACGGTGAGGCGGTTCGTGCCGTCGGTTCCGGATGCCGAGCCGTCCTCGGCCGTCTCGTCGGTCAGGCACTCGCGCATCGCGGTGGAGATGATGGCGAAGCCGGCGCGATCGATCGCGCTGCTCACGGCGGCCAGTTGCGTGACGACATCGCGGCAATCGCCGCCCCGCTCGACCGCGGCGATGACGCCGGTGAGCTGTCCCTGCGCGCGCTTGAGACGGTTGGCGATCTTCCGGACGGCCTGAGGGTCGTGGAGTGCGCGGTCCGCGTCGCTCATGCGGCGTCGTCCCGGCGGGCGTCAGCGGTGGGGTGTGGCATGGCTTCTCCTTCGAGCGGTTGTGAGGTCAGGCGGCCGCGCCGGCCGCCCAGGTGCGGTAGCCACCGTCGAGATTACGGACGTCATGGCCGAGCTGCGTCAGGAGACGCGCGGCGGTGTGACCGCGTTGCCCCACCTGGCAGTGCACGACGACCGGTCGGCCGAGCAGCTCTACGTGGCGTGCGCGCAGCTCGTCGAGCGGGATGTTGCGTGACCCCGGGATGGCTCCCGTCGCGTACTCGGCCGGGGTGCGGACATCGACGACGACCGCGCCCGCGTCGACCGCGGACGGGAGCTCGTGCCATTGCAGCGTGCGCGTGGTGCCCGTCGCGAGATTCTCGGCCACGTACCCGATCATGTTCACCGGGTCCTTCGCGGATCCGTACTGCGGTGCGTAGGCGAGTTCGAGCTGCGAGAGGGCGGTGGCGGTGAGGCCGGCGGCCATCGCGACGGCGATGACGTCGATGCGTTTGTCGACGCCCGCGCCGCCGACGATCTGCGCGCCGAGGATCCGGTCGGTCTCGGCGTCGACGAGCAGTTTGATCGCCATGGACTCCGCGCCGGGGTAGTAGGTCGCGTGCGAGGCGGGGTGGGTGTGGATGGTCCGATGCGGACGCCCCGCGGCGACGAGGCGACGTTCGCTCCAGCCCACGAGCGCGACGGTGGACCCCAGCAGGCCGAGGATCGCCGTGCCGAGCGCGGGAGCCGCGGCATCCGGTGCCCTGCCGGCGACGTCGTCGGCGGCGGCACGTCCGTGTCGGTTCGCCAGGCCCGCCATGGTCACCAGGGTCGGGATGCCGTCGACGTGATCCCTCTTCTCGACGCCGTCGCCCACCGCCCACACGTGGGGAGCCGAGGTGCGGTGACGGTGATCGACGGCGATGCCGCCGGTCTCGCCGAGACGGATGCCGGCCGCTTCGGCCAGAGCGGCGTCCGGTCGGACGCCGCTCGCCTCGACGACCAGCGCGGTCTCGATGCTCTCCCCGTCGCTGAGGTGCACACGGCCGGGATCGGCACCCACGACCGTCACTCCGAGTCGGACGTCGACGCCCGCGTCGCGGAGGAGGGCGAGCACCGGTGTCGCCATCTCCGGATCGAGCGGAGAGAGAACCTGACGGCCGCGGGACACGAGCGTCACCCGGGCGCCACGCCTATGGAGGTTCTCCACCGCCTCCAGCCCGATGAACCCGGCGCCGACCACCACGACGCGCGGTTCGGGCCCGGCGTCGGTGAGCACCTCGAGCACGCGGTCGACGTCGTCGATGCTGCGGAGCGTGTGGGTGGGGACGTGCGGCGCGGAGGCGCCCGGACTCGCGGTCGCTCCGCTGGCGATGATCAGGTCGTCGTACGCCTCGACGCGGTCCGTTCCGTCCTCGAGGTCGCGGACGGTCACGGTCCGGGCGGCGGTGTCGATCGCCACGACCTCGTGTCGCACGTGCACGTCGATGGCGAACCTGCTCGCGAGCGACGCCGGCGTCTGCAGGAGAAGCGACGATCGCTCCGGGATCACACCGCCCACGTGATACGGCAGCCCGCAGTTCGCGAAGGACACGTGAGCGCCCCGCTCGTAGACCGTGATCTGCCGGTGCTCGTCGAGCCTGCGGAGCCGTGTCGCCGCACTCATGCCCGCCGCGACTCCGCCGATGATGATCGTCCTCATGTGTGCCACTATACCCCCGGGGGTATTATTTCGACCCGGTGATCGCGTGGCGCGGTCGCGTATCGACGAATGGAGACGGCGGATGTGCCGACAGGTGACCTGCAAGACGTGTGGCAAGGCGACGTGGGCCGGGTGTGGTCAGCACGTCGACCAAGTGATGCGAGGCGTCCCCCAGAAAGACCGTTGCCGGGGTCACGAGAAGGAGCCCTCGACGGGCGGCTTCTTCTCACGCCTGCTCGGGCGCTGACGCGACGGCCGCGGACGAGTGCGCACCCCGCTCATGCGGGGCCCGGTGCCCGGGGCGGGGTCAGTTCGTCCGCGACTGCAGGTATTCGCAGAGGCGGCCCGTGGTCAGGAGCTCTTCGCCGAGGGCGATGAGATGTCCGCCCGAGAGCGGGAATTCCCCGGACCGCTCCGTGAGGGCAGCCGTCCATTTCCGGTCGCAGTCGACATTCAAATAGAGCGACGCCGGGCCGTGATTCAAATGGACGGCGACGATTCCCGACTCGAGATGTTCGGGGTCTTCCTGGGGGAGGACGTGCACCGTGGCGTGGGCGACATGGTCGTGCTTTTCGTAATCGGCGACCCATTCCGTGATTTCGGCGAAGGTGGGGCGCGAGCACGTCATCCGTTGAGACTAACGGCCCGGGGGCTCAGCGCGACGCGCCGGCGTACACGAAAGGCTTTGTCGGGGGATTCCGGTGCGGGCCGCCTCGCGGTCATTCCCGGCCCAGGAATCGCTCAGGGTCCGCCCCGGGTCCGAAATACCCGCCTTCCTTCCCGCCGCGGCCCTCGACCCGCCATCATCGACTCCATGGCCGACACCCTGGACGCGACCGACCTCGCTCACCTGCACCGCGCGATCGAGCTGTCGCGGCTCGCCCGCGAACACGGCAACCACCCGTTCGGCGCGCTCCTCGTGACCGCCGACGGCCAGGTCGTCGAGGCCGAGAACACCGTGCTCACCGATCGCGACGTCACCGGTCACGCCGAGACGAACCTCGTGCGTCGCGTGTGGAAGGAGGTGGATGCCGCCGAGTTGCCGGCATCCACTCTCTACACCTCGTGTGAACCCTGCGCGATGTGCTGTGGCGCGATCTTCTGGGCGGGGATCGGCCGCGTGGTGTACGGGCTGTCCGGAACGGGACTCATCACCCTCGCCGGGCCGGAGGACGACGGCACCGCGCTCGACCTTCCCTCTCGCGAGGTCTTCGCCCACGGCACTCGCCCGATAGAGGTCTCGGGGCCGCACCTCGAGGAGGAGGCCGCCCGGCCGCACCGCGGGTTCTGGCGCTGAGCCTCCCCCGCTGACCGGCGCTCAGGCTCCCTCGGGGAAGGCCAGCGCCCGCAGCTGCTCGAACGTCTGACGGTGCTGCTCGCGCAGCGCCGCCCACCCCGCCGCCGGGTCGAGGGACCGACTCACCGGGGAGGCGCAGCTCCTGCGTGAACGCACCGGTGTCAGGGGCGAACGTCAGGGTGTGAGCGGCGATGTCGTCGTCCCAGTCCGCCGACGGCAGCGACATGAAGCTGACGCGCCGCGGCGGATCCAGCGGTGCGGTGGCCGAGACCCAGCATCCGTGGTGGTCCTCACCGGGGGAGAGGATCGTGTACGTCCCGCCCCGGCGGTAGACGAGGAGGGCTTCGGCGAACGGCTTGCCCGAGAACATCGCGGTGTAGAACAAGGCTTGCGCGTAGATCGGCTGTCCGAGGGTCACGGTGACGGTGGACGTGTGCGGGGGCATGGGGCGCCATCCTTCTCGGGTCGGGAGCCTTTCCATTCAAGAAGCACGGTCGTCGCGACGCCACCGCGTGTCGCCGTGAGGTCGATCAGACCGCGCACGGGATCGGCTGTGAACGGGCGGGCGCTCACGCCACCGCCCGGATGACACCCGTGATGATGAGCGTGATGACCGTCGTCCAGAGCGCGATCGCGGCGGCCTGCCACGCCAGCACGCGCATCGGGGGAACGCCGGTCGAGGTGAGAGCTGCCGCGGTGAACTGCGTGGGCAGCAGGAGCGGTCCGAGCAGGCTGCCGGGCCGTGGTCGGCTTCTCCGCGCCCCCTCGGCGCGTGGTCACGGCGGTGCGCACGCGGGAGGTCGCGAGCACGACGACGGCGACGCAGAGGAGGTTGCCGATCGCGCCGGCCAGGGCGGCGACGACGGGAGGGATGCCGCCGATGATGCCGATGGCGGCCGCGCCCTCGCCCTCGATGAAGGGCACCGCGCCGGCGAGGGCGACGACGAGGGGCTGGACGAGGTCGGGGACCTCGGCGACGAGGTTCTGGAAACCGAGGACGAGGTCGGAGACGGGGTTCGACATGGCTGCTCCTGGGGGATGAGGACCGCGGCTCGTCCGCGGTGATTCCATCTCAGCGAGAGCGGGCGGGCGGGGGGCAGTGTCGCGGTGTCATGAGTGAGCGGGAGGATGCGCGGGGGCACCCATGACGAATGTCAGGGTGCTTCGGCCTGAGGAGACCGGCCCGCCGCGCGGTGCGATCGCCACAGGAACGGCACGGCGACCCCCGCGATCACGGCCGCCGCGATCGCGGTCCCCGTCAGTGCCGAGCCGGGAGCGGCCACGTCGGTGAGGACGCCGTACACGACGGCCCCGACAGCGGCACCGAAGTTGATCGCCGTGTTGATCCAGCTGCTCGCTTCCGTCCTCACCCGGGCATCCGTGAGGTCGTCCGCGGCCAGGTAGCCGACGATGAGGATGGGCGCCAGGCAGAGCCCGGCCAGCGCGAACCCGACGATGCCGGCCACGACACCGCCGACGAGACCGGCGGCGCTCGCGAAGACGAGGAGCGCCAGGACGAGGGTCACGAGCTGCGTCGCGCGCGACCCCGGAACGCGGAGTGTGCCGAACAGAAGCCCGCCGAGAGCGCTCGACCCGGCGAAAACCGCCAGGAGAACGCCGGCGAGGGCGGGAGCGTGGGCGTCGATCGCCAGGGCGGGGGCCGCGAGCTCGATCGCACCGAGGATCAGGCCGGGCGCGGTGACCACGCAGATGACGGGGACGAATCCGCGCGTGCGCAGGGGGCTGACCGCGGCCGGCTCGGTCGCATCGGCGTGATGCGATCCTCGTTGGGCGCGCGACAAGCGGCTCACCACGAACAGGCCGCTGCCGACCGAGACGCACACCGCCGACAGGATGAGCGCGGCGAGAGGGCTGGACAGGGCGACCAAGGCGGCTGCGAGAAGCGGCCCCACGGCGAAGGTCACTTCTTCCGACACCGCGTCGAGACTGAACCCCCGCGTGCGCGCGGGTCCCCCACGGCCACCAGCGCAGCGAGGGAAGCCGTGGGCATGAGGGCGAGGGCGACGAGGGATGCCGCGTGCGCCGCCCCCAGCGTGGAAAGCACACGCAGCTGCCCGAAGCGGTCGATGAGCCGCGATCGCCAGGGGGTGGCGACCACGTTCGCGAGCCCCAGGGCGGCGGTCACGATGCCGGCGATCGTGAACGACGCGGTGGCGTCCTCGAGGAGGAAGACGAGGGCGAGGCCGGACGTGGCGAGCGAGAGTCGTCCGATGATGCTCGCGAGGAAGGCGGCACGGATGCCGGGCGTTCTCAGGACGACACGGTAGGACGGTCGGTGGGTGAGGAGCTGCGAGGGGCGGGGCGCAGGACCGTCAGTGGAATGACACGATGAAGCTGAACATCACGCCCCAGACTACGGCGACCTCGCGACTCGACCGAACGTCCCGGAGCCGGGAAGGGCTCGAGCGGTCGGGGAGTCCTGACGCCCCGACGCCGCACCCATGACGAATGTCACGGCCGTACAGTGGCCCGGGTGAGCACATCCCTCGCCGCGGCCTACGCCCGCGACGTTCGCGTGACGTGGTGGTACACGGTCGTTTCGATCATGATGCTGCAGGTCTTCGGCCTGGCCATCTGGACGCTGGTGCTGGTCCTGGACGCCCCCGTTCTGACCACGGTGCTGTACCTGATCGGCGCGGCCGGGTCGGTGGCATCCGCGATCCTCCTGCTCGTGCACTACCGGCGCGAGCCGCTCGACGAGAGCGACACGATCGCCCGACGGCCCGTGTGGCCCCTCGTGCTCGCCGGTGTGGCCTCCGCTGCGCTCGCCGGAGGAGCCGCCGGGTCGCTGCTGCTCGGGGTGGTGCTTTCGGGGCAAGCGCTGTGTCTGGTGCGGTGGCGGGCCGGGGTCCGATTGCGGCTCGTCGTGCTGCTGACCCTCATCATCGCTGCGGCGTGGGTGATCGAGGCCGCCCACCTCAACCCGGAGGGATACGTCGCGCAGGTCCTCGGCATGGCGATCTTCATCGCGATGCTGCCGCCGCTGACCGCCACGTCGCTGTGGTGGTGGGACATCGTGCGCGAACTCGACCGCGCCCGGCGCGCCGAGGGGCGCCTCGCCGCCGCTCAGGAGCGCTTGCGCCTCGCGAGTGATCTGCACGACCTGCAGGGCCACCATCTCCAGGTCATCGCGCTGCAGCTCGAGCTCGCCGAGAAGATGATGGGACGCGACCCGGAGGCGGCCGTGGAGCAGGTCCGGGCGGCCCGGGCGAGCGTCGACGATGCGCGGCGCGGAACCCGCGACCTCGCGGCACGCTTCCGCGGGGTGCCCCTGCCCGATGAGCTCGCCAACGCCGCCGACCTCCTCCGCGCCGCCGGCCTCACGGTCGAGCTCCTCGTCGACACCGAGGCCCATCGAGCCCCGGCCGACGTGCTGGGCCCGGTCATCCGCGAGTCGACGACGAATGTGCTCAAACACGGCGGCGGGGTGTCGGCATCCCTCTCCCTCACCCGGCACCAGGGATCGTGGGTGCTGGTCGTCGAGAACGACGCGCGCGCCGCCGCGTCTCCGGTCGGAGACGGAGCGGGCCTCTCGGGGATCGCCGAGCGCGTCGGCACCGTCGGAGGGACAGTGGATGCCGGACGCTCCGGCGACCTCTTCCGAATCACCGTTCGCGTGCCCGAGGAGGTGCCGGCATGATCCGCGTGCTCATCGCCGATGACGAGGACATGATCCGCACGGCGCTCGCTGCACTCTTGCGGCTCGAGCCCGATCTCGAGGTCGTGGGGGAGTGCCGCGACGGCGAGAGCGCCATCGCCGAGGCCGAACGACTGCGGCCGGACGTGTGCCTTCTCGACCTCGAGATGCCCGGTCTCGACGGCGTCGACACGGCTGCGCGGATCCTCCGGCGCGTCCCCTCGCGCTGCGTGATCGTCACCCGTCATGCGCGGCCCGGCGTCCTGCGGCGCGCGCTCGGTGCGGGCGTCGACGGCTTCCTGCCGAAGTCGCGACCCGCGGATGACGTGGCCGCGGTGATCCGCGAGGTCGCCGCCGGGCGACGCTACGTCGACCCCGAGATCGCCGCCGACGCCCTGAGCGACGAACGCAGCCCCCTCACCGACCGGGAGCTCGACGTGCTGCGCGCGGGCGCGCGCGGGGAGACGGTGGCCGAGATCGCTTCCGCGCTCCACCTGTCGGCCGGGACGGTGCGCAACCATGTGTCGTCGGTGCTGGGAAAGCTCGGGCTGGCGAGTCGGCAGCAGGCGACGATCCACGCGCGGGAGCGGGGCTGGATCTGAGCCGGGGCGGTGGTCGTCCGTCGCTGGTCACGATGCCGAGCGCGGGGGAGTGGTCGCCCCAGGCGAGGTCGCAGCGGCGCCCGGGTGAAGCGGTTACGAGGGGGCAGACGCGGCTCGTTAGCATGCGTGCATGAGGCCACTCGGGTGGAGGGCCTCACAACCGCGTCGGCGAACCCGATAGCGAACGGCGAGCCGAGCTCGATTTCCGCAACGGGGAGCATGTGTGTCCATTCAGGTGAAACACCTCCGGAAGAGCTACGGCTCGTTCGAGGCCGTTCGAGACCTCTCCTTCGAGGTTCCTACGGGATCGCTGTTCGCATTCCTCGGCGCCAACGGCGCAGGCAAGAGCACGACGATCGGCTGCATCACGACGGTTCTGCGTCCGACCTCGGGCACGATCCTCGTGCACGATCGCGACGCGGTGGAGGACCCCAACGGGGTCCGCGAGGTCATCGGTGCGGTCTTCCAGCAGTCTCTTCTCGACCCCCTCCTGTCCGTCCGGGAGAATCTTGCGATCCGGGCGGGCTTCTACGGACTCCGCCGAGGTGAAGCGTCGGCGAGAATCGGCGAACTGACAGAGTTGATCGGCCTCGAAGACTTCCTCGATCGTCGCTACGGCCTGCTCTCCGGCGGGCAGAAGCGCCGAGCCGACATCGCGCGCGCGATCATCCATCGGCCGCGCGTCGTCTTCCTCGACGAGCCCACCGCGGGCCTCGACCCGCAGTCGCGCGAACAGATCTGGTCGGCGATCGGCCAGCTCCGCGCAGACCACGCGACGACCGTGTTCTTGACGACCCACTACATGGAAGAGACCGAGAGGGCCGATCAGGTGTGCATCATCGCGCGCGGCGAGATCGTGGCCGAGGGTACGCCGGCCGAGCTTCGATCCTCGTTCAGTCGCAGCGTCTTGACCGTTCGTGCCTCCAATGTGTCTTCCTTCCTCGCTGAGTGCGATGCGCGAGGTGTCGTCGGCGAACAGATCGGTGACGTCGTGCGCGTGCCTGTCGACCGGGCGGAGCAGGCGAGAGAGCTCCTTCAGTCGCCACAGGTCGTCGACTTCGAGTTCCGCCACGGAACGATGGACGACGTCTTCCTCAACGTGACCGGGGGTCGAGTGGCATGAGATCGATCTCGATCCTCACCGGCCGGAACCTGCGCTTGTTCTTCCGCGACCGCGCGGGGGTGTTCTTCTCCCTTCTGTCTGCGCTGATCCTCATCGCGCTTTATGCGCTCTTTCTTGGGAATCTGCAGGTCGACAACCTGACGGAGCGCTTTCCGAACGCGGAGAGTGGTGACATCAACTGGTTCGTGAACGGGTGGGTGTTCGCCGGGATCACCATGATCACGACTCTGACGACGGCGCTCGCAGCCCTCGCTGTCTTCGTCGACGATCGAGCGAGCGGACGATTCAGCGACTTTCTGGTATCGCCCATTCGCCGCGTCGAGCTGATCCTGGGTTACCTCTTGTCGAGTTTCCTCATCTCGCTCGCCATGACGCTGGTCGTCTTGGCCGTCGGGCAGGTGTACCTGCTCACGCAGGGCGATTCGATGATGACCGCGCGCGAGGCGGGGAAGACGCTTGGCTACGTCGCTCTGTCGAGCCTGGCCTTCGCCGCGCTGTCGAGCTTCGTGGTCACCTTCCTTCGCAGTTCCGGCGCATTCGCGGCGCTGTCGACCGTGGTGGGAACGGTCATCGGCTTCCTCGCCGGGGCGTACATCCCCGTGGGGACACTCCCGGAGGGAATCGTGAACGGCATGAACGTTCTCCCGTTCGCGCAGTCGGCGATGCTGATCCGGGAGCCTCTGACCGCGCAGGCGCTGTCGGCGCTCGCGGGGGACGAGGGGCCGGCGGTCGACGCCGTCAAGACCTTCTACGGCATCTCGGCGAAGGTCGGTGACTTCGCGGTCACTCCCGGCTTCGCCGTGGGCGTCCTGGTCGCGGTGTTCGTCGTCTTCGTCGCGCTGGGCTCGCGTCAGCTCGCTCGTCGGATCCGTTGATGAAGGAGATCAAAACGAGCGACGGTGTGCACCGCCTGGACGCGCGGTACCGCGTCGCGGCGTGGCTTGTGATCGCACAGGCTGTCGCGATGGAGATCGGCGCCTTTCTCGCGCTGCCCGTCTTTCTCTTGCTGGGCCTCGACCCGAGCGATATCGGCGAGCGCTTCCACTTCGCCTTGCCGTACTTTCAAGACAACCTCTACCTGCTGATGATCATGAGCGGGATCTTCGGTGCCCTCCGAGTACTGGGCGGGATCGGAATTCTCCGTGATCGCGTGTGGGGCCTCGCCGTGACCCTCGTCATGCATCGTGACCCTCGTGCTCATGATCTTCATGCTTCCGGCGGGCATCGCCGACGGTCTGCTGTCGGGCGGGGCGTTCGTCCTCATCGTCGTCTCATGGTTCGGTATGCGCTCCATCTCGGCGGGGAGAATCTCGGAACGCTGAGGCGGTGTCCACAAGTTACTCGAGGCGCGGCGCGCAGCAGGGCATCCGCATCCACCCGTCGAATGGTCAATCGAGAACCGCGGCAACGGCCTCGATCTCGACCAATTGGTCGTCGTACCCGAGGACGGTGACCCCGAGCAGCGTGCTCGGAACGTCATGGTCGCCGAAGGCGTCGCGGACGACCTCCCACGCCGTGACGAGGTCGGCCTGACGCCAGGATGCCACGAGCACACGGGTGCTGATCACGTCCGTGATTCCTGCGCCGGCCTCGGCGAGAGCGGTGCGCAGGTTCTCGATGCAGGATGCCGCTTGAGCGGCGTAGTCGCCGACACCCGCCGTCGAGCCGTCGGCGTTCAACGGGCAGGACCCGGCCAGGAAGATGAGCCGCGCCTCGGCGGGAGCGGTAGCCGCGTAGGCGTACTGCGCGACCTGCGACAGGGTCGATGAACGAATGAGAGTGACGGCTGAGGGCATGCGGGAACCTCCAGGGAGCGCTCGGGTGGTCAGTCGGTCCTCAGGTTGTCATGTGTCACGAGGGTTCGGCATCCGGCATCCCTCCCATTGAAGGGGCAACCGTCGGGCGTTCTCACCCCCGTCGGGTAGGGTGGACCATTGGCGCAGATCTCTTGATATCGAGAGACTTTCGCCTCCTCCCACCACCGATCGCCCAGCGAAGGATTGTCCGTGGATCTCTACGAGTACCAGGCACGAGTACGAGGTGCCGGTGCTCGCCGGCATCATCGCCGACACCCCTGAGGAGGCGAAGGCGGCCGCGGAGAAGCTCGGTGGAGTCGTCGTCGTCAAGGCTCAGGTCAAGACCGGAGGCCGCGGCAAGGCCGGCGGCGTGAAGGTCGCCAAGAACCCCGACGAGGCCTTCGAGGCGGCTCAGGCCATCCTCGGTCTCGACATCAAGGGCCACGTCGTCAAGCGCGTCATGGTCGCCGCCGGTGCCCGCATCGCCAAGGAGTTCTACTTCTCGGTGCTGCTCGACCGTTCGAACCGCTCCTACCTCTCGCTCTCGAGCGTCGAGGGCGGCATGGAGATCGAGGAGCTCGCCGTCGAGCGTCCCGACGCGCTCGCGCGCATCGAGGTCGACCCGATCGAAGGCATCACCCCCGAGAAGGCGCTCGAGATCGCTCGCGCCGCCAAGTTCGACGAGGATCTCGCGCCCAAGGTCGCCGACGTCTTCGTCAAGCTCTACAACGTCTACAAGGGCGAGGACGCCACGCTCGTCGAGGTGAACCCCCTCATCCAGAGCGAAGACGGCGACATCATCGCCCTCGACGGCAAGGTCTCGCTCGACGAGAACGCCGGCTTCCGCCACCCCGACCACGAGGCGCTGGAAGACAAGGACGCCGCCGACCCGCTCGAGGCCAAGGCCAAGCAGCACGACCTCAACTACGTCAAGCTCGACGGTCAGGTCGGCATCATCGGCAACGGCGCGGGTCTGGTCATGTCGACCCTCGACGTCGTCGCCTACGCCGGCGAGAAGCACAACGGCGTCAAGCCCGCCAACTTCCTCGACATCGGCGGCGGCGCCTCGGCGACCGTCATGGCCGCCGGCCTCGACGTCATCCTCGGCGACGAGCAGGTCAAGAGCGTCTTCGTCAACGTCTTCGGCGGCATCACCTCGTGCGTCGCCGTGGCCGAGGGCATCGTGAAGGCCCTCGAGATCCTCGGCGACACCGCCACCAAGCCGCTCGTCGTGCGCCTCGACGGCAACCAGGTCGAAGAGGGTCGCCAGATCCTCGCCGCCGCCAACCACCCGCTCGTCACCCTCGCCGCCGGTATGGACGAGGGCGCCGACAAGGCCGCCGAACTGGCCAACGCGTAAGGGATAGGGACAGAGAAATGTCGATCTACCTCAACAAGGACTCCAAGGTCATCGTGCAGGGCATCACCGGCGGCGAGGGCACCAAGCACACCGCCCTCATGCTCAAGGCCGGCACCCAGGTCGTCGGTGGCGTGAACGCCCGCAAGGCCGGCACCACGGTCTCGCACAAGGACGCCTCGGGCAACGACGTCGAGCTGCCCGTCTTCGCGTCGGTCGAAGAGGCCATCCGCGAGACCGGCGCCGACGTGTCGATCGCGTTCGTGCCCCCGGCCTTCACGAAGGACGCGATGGTCGAGGCCATCGACGCCGAGATCCC